>NZ_AEJC01000248.1 GCF_000317595.1 Streptomyces ipomoeae 91-03
GCACGGTGGAGGCGGCGCGGATGGTGGCGCGGCTGCCGTACGGGATGTGCGCGCTCGATCTGCACGGGCGGATCTCCTTCGCCAACGCGGCGACGGCCGAACTCCTCGGCATCCCGGTCAGCGCTCTGCTGGGCACCCAGCTGTGGGCGTCGGTGCCGTGGCTCAACGATCCCTCGTACGAGGACCGGTACCGGGCCGCGCTGATGAGTCAGCACGTGACGTCGTTCGTGGCGCTGAAACCGCCGAAGGCCTGGCTGTCGTTCCGGTTGTACCCGGGGACGAACGGGCTGAGCGTCCGTATCGCCCCGGCCCGGGCGGTCGCCGAGATGGAGGGCGACACCCGCCGGGAGGGCGACGGATCGGGCCGGCTGATCACCATCACCCATGTGCTGGGTCTGGCGAGCGCGCTCACCGAGGCGGTGAGCGTGCAGGACGTGGTGGAGCTGGTGGCCAACGAGACGGCTCCGGCCGTCGGCAGCCAGGCGATGGTCCTGCTCGGCACGCGCGCGGGGCGGCTCCATGTGCTCGGGCACCGCGGCTACGCCGACCCGCACATCGTGGAACGCTTCGACGGCATGCCGCTCACCGCCCAGACCCCCGGGGCCCATGCCCTGACCAGCGGGGTTCCCGCGTTCTTCGAGAACCGGCAGCAGCTCGAACGCCTGTATCCGATACGGCGATCCACCCCGGACGGCCTGAGCGCCTGGGCCTATCTGCCGCTGATCGCCTCGGGACGGCCGGTGGGCACCTGTGTGCTCGGGTACGCGGAACCGCATCCCTTCCCGGCCGACGAGCGAGCCGTGCTGACCAGCCTCAGCGGGCTCATCGCGCAGGCGCTGGAACGGGCCCTGCTGTACGACGCCAAGCACCAGCTCGCGCATGGACTGCAGGCCGCGCTGCTGCCGCACTCCCTGCCGTCGATCCCCGGCATCGAGGCCGCCTCCCGCTATCTGCCGGCGACCCGGGGCATGGACATCGGCGGCGACTTCTTCGACCTCGTGCTCTCACACGGGCGGGCCTCGGCCGTGATCGGCGACGTCCAGGGGCACAACGTGACGGCGGCCGGTCTGATGGGGCAGATCCGTACGGCCGTACGTGCGTACACGACCGTCGGTCAGGCGCCGGCGGACGTGATGGGCAGCACCAACCGGCTGCTGATCGACCTCGGTTCCGAGCTGTTCGCCAGCTGTCTGTATCTGCGGCTCGACCCGGAGCACGGGGCTGCCGTGATGGCGCGGGCCGGACATCCGCCGCCGTTGCTGCGCAGGCCCGACGGCCGGGTGAAGGTGCTGGACCTCGCCGGTGGGCCGCTGCTCGGGATCGACGTGGACGCCACGTATCCGACGACCGAGGTGGCGCTGCGTGAGGGCTCTGTGCTGGCGCTTTACACGGATGGGTTGATCGAGTCGCCCGGGGTCGACATCGAGGATGCGCTGGCCGAGCTGGGTGAACGGTTCGCCTCCGGCGGGAGGCGGCCGTTGGACGCGGTCGCCGATGAGTTGGTGAGGGAGGTCGAGGCCGCGGAGGAGCGGTTGGACGATGTCGCGTTGCTTCTGTTGCGGGCGACAGGCGAGGGCTGACGGGTGACCGGTGACGGTGACTGGTTCTCGGGACCCGGCCCCCCACGCGAATTGGTCCGACCCTCCCGCCGGAGGGCCGGACCGTTCCACCTACCTGCCGGAACCGCTGTGGTGTGGCCGGTGGGTGGGTCGTGGGGCCGACGTCCCGGTGTCAGTGGCCGCTGATCCCGGAGACGTCGTCCACGTCTTCGTCGGCGTCGGGTTACTGATGGACGACGCCCTGCTCATCGGCGCCCTGTTCATCGGCGCCCTGCTCCTGGCCCGCGTTGGCCTCACCCACACCGGCGTTGGCCTTTTCACCCGCGCCGGCTTCCTCACCGGCACCCGCGGCGGCCTCTTCACCAGCACCCGCGGCGGCCTCTTCACCGGCGCCGGCCGCGGCGGCCTCGTCGCCCGCGC
>NZ_AEJC01000249.1 GCF_000317595.1 Streptomyces ipomoeae 91-03
CCCCAGGTTTTTGCTGTGGTTTCCACCCGAGCCACGGAGCTGTGCGGTTTCTACCTGCGGGCCGCCGCCACCGCGTCCGTGTAGCGCTCGCGGGTGAGGTGCTCCGGTGCGATGCCGAGTTCGGCGAGTACGGCGCGGATGTCGTCCAGGGCGGCTGTGAGGTCCGTCTCTTCCTGGACCAGGGTCTCGATCTCCAGGAAGGTGCCGTCGAGTTCGGGGACGCGTACGAGGGTGGCGAGCAGCTGCCTGCCGTACGCCTCGAAGGCATGGCTGCGGCAGCGCTTCTCGAAGACGATCGCCGGTACGTAGCCGAGGTGCTGCAGGATGGCGTGCGCGGACTGCGAGTCCTCCACGCGGGTCTCGTACTCGGGTTTGGAGCCGGACGCCTCGTCCACGGTGGCCGCCTTGAAGGTGAGGAGGGTCCGCAGGTCTCCGGTGCCGTGTTCGGTGGCGGCGTACACGGTTCGCAGCCGCAGCTCCTCGTCGCGGGCGGCCAGACTGCCGTCGGGGCGGTCGTAGTACGTGTCCTGGTAGGTCTCGGCACGGCCCTCGGCCCGTTCGTCGAGCGCCCGTGCGACCGCCTCCGGCGCGTGGACCCGGGCCTTCAACTCCGCCTCGATCACGGGCCGTTCCTTTCCTCGCGTCTTTCCTCGCCTCTTTTCTCCATGGTCGGGCCTCCGGCCCGCAACCCGGTGCGTACGCGGGTGAGTTGGACGGCGGAGCGCCTCGAGGGCGAGCGGCCACAGGGGCAGTCGTGAGAGCGGGTGACACCTTCGGTGGCGCAGCCGGCCGCACCGCAGCCGGCGACAGAGATCCCGGCCTTCTCCCCAGGCACCACGGGCGCTACGCGGAGTAGTTCCAGTCGTAAGGGCCCCCGCCTCGCCACTCGGTGAGTTCGGGGTCGTCGACCGCCGTCTTCTTGGCCGGTAGGCCGGCGTCGTGCAGGAATTCCATGACGTCGAAGAGGTTGTAGGCGATGCCTACGCGTTCGCCGTGGATCAGCACCTGTCGGCCACCGTCCGACGACGGTGGCAGTACGACGACTGGAGGGCCCTCGTCCATGTCACCACCATGCGCCGGATCGGGACGATGCGCAGCCTGACCCGGGCTGCTCGAAGCGCGGGGGGGGGGAGGAGGAGGGCGGCGCCGGTTCAGCCGATGGTCGTGACGTCAGCGGGCATGGTCGAGCAGTGCGTAGGCCCGTACCGGGAATGTGCCCATGCCCGCTACCGCCGGAGGTGCCGCGTGGAAGCGGAAGCCTTGTGGGGGCAGGGCTTCCAGGCCGCGCAGGTGTTCGACCACTGGGATGCCGGCGGCCAGTAGGCCGGTGTGGGCGGGACGGGTGCCGTCGTCGGTGTCGTCGATGTTGAGGGAGTCGATGCCGACGAGGGCGGCGCCCTGTTCGACCAGCCAGGCGGTGGCGTCCGCGGTGAGGTAGGGGTGGCCGTGGCCGTACTGCTCGGTGCCGAAGTGGCGGGACCAGCCGGTGTGGATGAGTACGGCCTTGCCGGTGACGTCGTGGGGGAGGAGCAGTTCGCGGTTCACGGCTCGGCGTGCGCCGCGGTTGGCGTCAGCGCCGTCACCGACGTCACCGTTGCCGCCGTCGCCGCCGTCGCCGCCGTCCAGGACTCGTACGACGATGCCGTCCAGGTCGGTGAGACGGGTGAGCGGGAGTCCGGCCAGGTCGGGGCCGTCTCCGTAGCGGTGGAAGGGGCTGTCCACGTAGGTGCCGGTGTTGGAGACCATCGCGATGCGGCCGATGGCGAACTCGGTGCCGGGGGCGTAGATGTCCCGGGAGGCGGTCCGGGTGAGGTGGTCGCCGATCTCGGGGCCGGGCAGGCCGGGGTAGGTGATCATGCCGTGGTGGATGGGGTGGCTCAGGTCGATGATCCGGCGGGCGGTGCCAACACTGCCGGGGGCGGCATCACGAACACCGGTGGGGCTGTCGCCCCGGGAGCCGACGGCACCGTAGCCGGCGGCACCCGAGTCGGCGGTCCCCGTGCCCATCGTGTGCCGTGATCCCTTGTGCGGTTCCCGCACGGCCTCGCGCCCGCTGATCCGCACCTCCTCCACCATGAGCAGGCCCAGATGGCGTACGAACAGCTCGGCCAGTTCCCCGTCGCCGATCTCCGGATCGGCCACGTCCAGCCGGAAGCCCTGAGTCTGCAGACCACCGCCGTTGGCGAAGGTCACCTCGGCGTCGAACCGCACCCGCCACTGTCCGTCACCCGGGCTGTCCACGCCGGCCACTCCGCTCCCGCCGTTCCGTACGGCGCCGTTGTCTCGCATGCCCCCGGCCTCGCTGTTCATGATCGCGCCGACCTCGTCGTTCATCGTCTCACCGCCCACGACCCGATCCTCAGTGCAGCTGAGCTTGAGTACAAGCAATGTTTTCTGAAGCGTCGCTACAGTGAGGCTTATGGAACTGGACCCCCGGCGTCTGCGCGTCCTGCGGGCGGTGGCGTTGCGTGGTGGGGTGATGGACGCGGCCAAGGTGCTCCATCTGACCCCGTCGGCCGTCTCGCAGCACCTGGCGCAGCTGGAACGCGAGGTCGGGCAGCCGCTGATCGACCGTTCGCGGCGCCGGGTCGGTCTCACCCCGGCCGGGAAGCTGCTGGCCGCCCGCGCCGAACGTATCGAGCAGGAACTCTCCGAAGCGCGACGGGAGTTGGCGCTGCTCACGGGCAGGGCGACCGGGCCGGTGGCGGTCGGCGCGTTCTCCACGGCGGTCAGCCATCTGCTGGTCCCGGCCCTCGGTGCCCTCGCCCGCAGTCACCCCGGCCTGCGACCGGAGGTCGTCGAGTCGGAGGGCCCCGAGGCGCTGCGCGAACTGCGTACCGGCGGTCTCGACCTCCTCGTCGTCGAGTACGACGCCGACGACCCGGCCCCGTACCACCGGGCCAAGGACCTGGCCTCCGCCCCGGTCGCCGACGACGAGTACCGCGTCGTCACCCCCGCCGACTGGACGCCCGCGCCCCGCACCGTCCGGGACCTCACCGACCGGCCCTGGGTCGCGGGCCCGCCCGGCACCGCTTGTCGCCGCGCCCTGGAACGCATCTCGGACCAGTACGGTCTCGCCGCGCGACGCGCCCACACGTGCCGTGAGTTCCCCACCGTCCTGGCCCTGGTCCGGGCCGGCCTAGGCGCCGCCGTCCTGCCCACCCTCGCCCTCGCCGACGCCCCACCCGAGACGGTCGCCCTGCCCGCCGTCCCCGTCGCCGGCCACCGCCGTATCGCCGCGGTCTGGCGCGCGCCTCGCTCCGGCCCCGAACCCCTCACCTCCGCCCTCGTGACCGCCCTCCAGGAAGCCGCCGTCGACCTCGGCCTCACACCGATCACCTGAGGCGTACGGGCCCCCTCGCCGGTCCCGTACGACCTCCCCCCGCACGCCGGTACGCCCGCACGTCGGACGCCGAGCCTCCCTCGGCACCCCCCGACGAACGTTTCCCCGCCGTACTCCGTCGAATGAGAAAGGAGGGAAGGCGGGGGATGGCCGGTAAGCGCAGAACGGGGCTGGCGGGGCTCAGCGACGGGGGTGACGCGGAGGCGGAGGCTCCGTTGTCGGAGGCCGCGGACGTCGAGTTGGTCCGCGCCGTACTGCTCCTCGGCGGCGTGCCCTGGGACGAGCTCGACGACGGCGTACAACAGGTCCGCTTGAAGTTGCTGGAGACACAGGCCAGGCGCAGCGGCGAGGCGATCCGCAAGCGGCAGGCGTGGCTGTCGGTCGTGGCGTCCCGTGTCGCCGTCGACTGGCACCGGGCCCGCGCCCGGGACGCCGGCCTGCAGGAACGGCTGGCCGCCCGGTGGCAGCAGCGCCCTCCGGTGGAGCACTCGGAGGAGGACAGGTTGCTGGCCCTGGCGGTGGCGGACGGACTGGAAGGGCTGCCCGCCGTACAACGGCAGATCCTCGCCCTGCGCTTCTACACGGATCTGCCGGTACGGGAGATCGCCCGGCTTCTCGACATCCCCGAGGGCACGGTCAAGAGCCGGCTGCACACGGCGGTCGCTGCCATCGGGGCACGGCTGCGAGAGATGGAGGTGATCTGAGGTGACGTATCCGCCCGAGTCGGACGAGGCGCTGTTGCGCCGCGCCTTCGCCCTGATCGGTGAGGAGGCGGGACGCCCCGAGCCCGACGCGCCGCTCCACCGCCACGGCCCCGACGCGTCGCCGCGCCGCGACGCCGACACATCCGTCACCCCCCGCGCCGAGGCTCAGGCCCAGGATCCCGCGCAGGACGGCGCCGGTCCTGTGCGGGTCGGCGCCCCGAACCCCCCTGCGCGAATGGTCTGGTGGCGACGGCGCGGTGTCGTCCTGGCCGGGCTCGCCTCCGCCGCGGCGCTCTGCGCGGGCGTCCTCGGGTCCACCCTGCTCGACGGCGGAGCCACGAACACCGAGTCCGGCGGCTCCCATGACTCGGACGGCCGCGCAAACGCATCGGGGCAGGGCCAGACCCTTCTCGAATGGATCGCCTGTGGGCGCACCATCGCGGAGGGGGACGTCGTGGCCGTCCGCCCGTCCTCGGAGGCGGGCCGGGTCGTCGTGACCTTCGACGTACAGGACTGGATCAAGCCGGCCCGGGGCGCGGAACGCATCACCCTCGACGTGGTGGACCCCACCGAGGCACGCGTCCGTGAGCCCTGGGAGAAGGGGCAGCACCTCCTGATCGTCGTCCCGGAGCGGCGTGACCAGGAAACGGACACCTTCCAGGGCGAACAACTCCAGTGGTATCGCGCCAAGATCGAGCAGGGCCTGCCCGACGCGGCGACGACCGAGTGCCCTCCCGCCTGGAGCGATACGCGAGGGGAGGGGTAGCGGCGGCGGGGGAGACGGGGAACGCGTGGCCGGTATCAACTGGCGTGGAACGATTCACCCTTGACTAGATACGAACACAAGTGCGGTAATCGTTGCTCCAGTTGCCCGGGGGAAACACGCAACTGACCACATCTCGGCGATGCGACCGACCATGCCTCGCAGAGATCTCGCATGTCCGCTGTCTGCCGTCCGCCGGCTCGCTGTGCGCTGTCTGCTCACGCGTGCCGGACGGCGACGCGCGGCCCCTCGGGCGGCTCAGCCCAACGCGAGTGAAACGAGGGGAACCGTGTCACCAGCCGCATCGAAGCCACCGAGATCTCTGAGGTCCCACCGTCGAAGGGCCGGGGTCGCCGTCGCCCTCTCCGGCCTCACCGTCGTAGCCGCCGCGGCCGTCACCTGGGCCGCGGCGACCGACAACCTCGTACCCACGAACAACTACAACGTCGGCTGTCTCACCGGCATGTCGGGCGGCACCGTCTGCCGCACCGACAACGCCGACGTCACCTACTACATGGACAGCGGCGGCAGCGACAAGCTGGAGGACATCGACAAGGCGAACGTCCGGGTGGCGATCCAGGAGTACCACGACAAGACCGATCTGAAGGTCAGCTACGACTCCACGCCGACCTGGTCGGGGGGCTCGGAGACGGACATCTACTACGCCGAGGCCACCGTCCCGGGCAGCGACGAGGGCCTCACCTGGTGCAACGACAACAGCCCCGGCGGCTTCAAGTGCGACCAGCAGTACGTCCGTATCGAGGGCGGCGGTCAGTACACCCCAGGCCTGTCCTGCCACGAGACCGGCCACGCCGTCGGTCTGCTCCACGGTGAGGACGCCTCCCCGAGGCTGCCGAACCAGGACTCCAAGCTGGGCTGCATGAAGAAGACCCCCGGGTTCGCCGACGGCCTCGGCACGAACAACCGAGAGAACATCAATGCCAACTACTGACGGGGCCGACGAGAACAAGGGGGTGGACCGAGCGATGGAGCACGCGGTGAACAGAGTCGGGCACGAATCCGAGGACGCCGAGCACGCCGCCGAGCACGCCGCCGAGCACGCCGACGCCGCCCGCGCCGAGCACGCCGACGCAGAGAACGACAGCCGCGTGAAGCGCCTGAGCCGCGTCACGCGTATGGCGACGCTGGTCGGTACGGCCGCCGCCGTGACCGCCGCGGCGGTCTGCGCAACGGTCCTCGTCCGGCACGAGGTCACGAACGACCCGTCGCGCCCCGAAGCGGCCGGCGCGGCCACGAACCCCGGTGGCGTGATCATCGCGCACGGCAGCGACCGGCACCCCAGCCAGACGGCCGCCGACTGGGTGACGTACGCCGACCACGTCGTCGCCGTGACACCGGTCTCCGAGCGGGAGATCAGCCCGACCGCCGAGGAACTGGAAAACGGGGAGGGCCTGATCCTCCGCGATGTGACCCTCCGGGTGGACGACGTCCTCTGGTCCAGCGACACACCCGGCAAGCCGGCGCCGACGTCGTTCGAGTGGGTGGCGCACGGCTGGCAGTTCACCGAGGGCGACACCGCCAACCGCACCGAGATGGCCGGCGAGCACCAGCCCCGCATCGAGCTGGGCCACAGCTACGTCATGGCCATCGAATGGCAGCCCCCGGTGTGCGCCGAGGAGGACGAGATACCCGGCCAGTGGCGCGGCCTCGGCAGCGACTCGAACATTCCGTTCGACGGCAAGGTCCTCGGCCGGGGCGAGTCCGAGGGAACGGCGACGACGACGGCCCGCGCCCTGTCCGCGGCGAAGGCCGAGACCGACCCCGACGACCCGAACTACTCCCTGGAGGACCAACTCATCGGCAAGAGCGCCACGGCCCTGACCGAGGCCCTTCAGAAGGCCGAGCCGACCGAAACCGGTGCGTCCACGACGGCATCCACCGCGAAGAAGGGGGCCGCCGCCCAGTCTTCCGAGGCAACCGTCACCTGCGAGTAGCCCGGCCGACACAACCCCGCGGGGGCCCTGCCCCGGCCCCCGCAGCCGACCCACAGCAGCCCCGCAGCCGTACCCTCCGGCCGGCCCCTTCGGTCGGCTCCTCCGGCCGACCTCTTCGGCCGGTCCCCTCGGACGGGCTACTCCCGCGCGCCGACGGCTGCCGCCCCGCTGAGACTGAGGGCTGTTGGGCGAGGCGATCGGAGACATCCATGGGCGATTGCGTCGAGGGGGCGGTGCGTATCGCGGTCATCGGCGACTGCCCCCTCTTCCGGCAGGGTGTCTCCCAGCTGATCGGCACCGCGCCCGATCTCCGACTGATCGCCGTCACCCCGTCCATCGAGCGCATGGACGGGGAACTGGACGGCGCGGACGTGGTTCTGATGGACATCCAGGAGCCCGCCCCGAGACTCGTGGCGGCTGTGGCGGAGCTGCGGGAGCGGGGGTATGCCGTCATCGTCGTGTCGTCGTCCCCGCAGATCGACGCGGTTCAGGTGATCGAGGCGGGTGCCGGCGGTTATCTGAGCCGACAGGCGGAGCCGGACGAGGTGCTGACGGCGATCCGGGCCGTGGGCGCGGGCCGCAGTTATGTGTGCGCACCCGTCGGCAACCTGATCAGACGCTCCCCGCGCTTCACGGACCGGGAGCAGGAGATCCTGCAACTCCTCGCCGCCGGCGCGACGGACCACGAGATCGCCAAGAAACTGCGCATCAGCAAACACACGGTCCAGTCGCACCTCGACCGCATCGGCGAGAAGACCGGCTCCCGCCGCCGCTCGAACCTGACCCGTCTCGCGGTCGAACTCGGGCTCACCGGCGAGGGATGACGGCGCCGTGGACGGCTGTGCGAGGGCCGGTGAGCTGGGCGGATGGGCAGTCCTGCCCCGGCCGTGTGGGTGTTTGTCGCCCTTGACCCGTACAGGTAAAAGGGACGACCTTGGTCGGGACCGAACTTCACCGAATCAGTCGGCATGAGCGGATAGGGAACACCACGGAAGACTCACGGAAGCCTCCGGAATTTCCTGACCAGATATTCCGCACGAGATTTCCGCGGACCTTCCCCGAAGTTCCGCTCAGATTCCTTCACACCATGAGCCGACAGCTAGGAGAAGTCATGCGCAATCGCGTCGCAATTCTCGCCGTCGCAGCGATCCTCCCTCTGGCTGGAGCGGCCGGGCTCGCCACCAGCCAGGCAACGGCAGCGCAGACTCGCCCACCGGTCACGGTCACAGGCACTGTCGACGACTGCGAGAACGGCACCTCACCCATCAAGGTGTCGATCAAGACCAGCCAGGAAACCAAGGTCGACAGTAGCGGTGTGAAGAACAGCAACGAGTACTCGGTGACCTTCAAGAAGATTCCCGCGAAGGGCCGACAAGCCACGGCTACCGTGACCTGCGAACAGAACAAGGACAGCTATAAGCAGACTTTCAGGATCGACGGAGCTCCGGGTAATCAGCCCGTGACGCAGGAAGAAAACCTCGAGCCCTAGAACTGGTCACCGGGTACGTGTCGGCCCCTGAGCAGCCGGCCTCTGAGCAGGCCGGCCCACGGGCCCGACCGGGGTGGATCACCGCCTCCCGCAGCACCGCCTCAGAGGTCATGGCGCGGCGCTACGGGAGGCACTGCGTGCCGAAAGAGTCGGCGCTCGTTGTCGAGACCGACCATTGCGTTCGACGGGTAGCGGGCACCGGCGGCGACGCCGACGGGGACGCCGCCGGGGACGGCCTCCTCGATTCTCCAGCAGTGCGTTGGTCCGGGGATGCCGGGTGGCGGGACCGCAGCCGGTGTTCAGGTGACGCGCGCTCACGAGCCCGGCTCGCCGAGGGCCAGCGGCTCGCCCAGGGCCGGCGGCTCGGCCGGGGTCCGGTAAAGGTCGGTCAGCCCGAGGTAGATGCGGGCGGCGGTCGCGATGGCGTCCAGGTCCTCACGGGTGGCGGAGCGCACGATGGTCGCTGTGGGCCCGGCCACCACCGACCCGGCGGGAATGCGCCGGGTCTGCGGGACGACGGTGCCGGCGGCGAGGACGCACCCGGCGCCGACGCGGGCGCCGTCGAGTACGACGGCACCCATGCCGATCAGGACGTCGCCCTCCACGTGGCAGCCGTGCAGGGTGGCGTTGTGCCCGATGGTGACGCGCGCTCCGATCCGTACGGGAAAGCCGGGGTCCGCGGGGAGGACGGCGCCGTCCTGGACGTTGGATTCCTCGCCGACGTCGATGGTGTCGAGGTCGGCGCGCAGTGGGCGGGCAGGGGGCAGGACCTGCTGGAGGAGGAGCCGGCGTTCCATGCCGGGGTGGCGGAGGCCGACGAGGCCCTGCGTCCACACCTTGGCTGGTCCGTGCTGGAGGAGCTGGCCGCGGGCTCCGGAAGGCGCCGCCCCGACACCACCGATGTCGCACAGCCCCTGCTGTTCGCGGTGCAGGTGGGCCTCGTAGCCGTGCTGCGCGCCCACGGCATCCGGGCCGCGGGAGCGGTGGGGCACAGCGCGGGCGAAATGGCCGCGGCCTGGGCGGCCGGGGCCCTCGGCCTGGACACCGCCGCCAAGGTCCTCGTCGCGCGCTCGCAGGCCCAGGCGTCGACCGCGGGCGACTGGGGGATGGCCGCCGTCGGCGCGGCGCCCGAGCAGGTCGGACAATGGCTGGCGCCCTACGAGGGCCGACTGGAGATCGCCGGCATCAACAGTCCGCGGGACGTGACGCTCAGCGGCGACAGGGCCGCCGTCACCGATCTCGGGGACCGGCTCGCGCGGGAGGGCGTCTTCTTCCGGGACCTGGGCATCGGCCACGCCTTCCACAGCCGGGTCATGGACCCCCTGCGCGACGGTCTGCTCGACGCCCTCGGCGAGCTGAAGGCGACTCGGGCACAGATGCGGTACGCCTCCGCCACCACGGGCACGCTGCTGACCGGCACCGAGCTCGATGCCGACTACTGGTGGCGCAACCTGCGGCGACCGGTGCTGTTCGGTGAGGCGGCGGAGCGACTGCGAGAGGCGGGATGTTCCGTCTTCGTCGAGGTCGGCCCGCATCCCAGCCGTCAACAGCACGACGGCCCCCACAACTTGTGGGGGCCGCACACGCCTACGCCCGGAGCCGACCAGGCGTACCGTTCTGAATTGTCGAGGTTCAGAACGGAGTTCAGCATGCCACACCCCACTCGCCGAGACACCGGCGGAATCGGGGCGCGTATCGAAGAGGTGAGCGCCCTGCGCGGCTTCTCCCTCCGCGAACTCGGACGCCGCGCCAACGTCTCCCCGTCGATGCTCTCCCACATCATCAACGGCCAGCGCCAAGCCAGCCCCGCCATCGTCTCCGCCGTCGCCCGCGCCCTGTCCGTCAGCATCAGCGTCCTCCACGGCCAGCCCTACATCCACCAGTTGCAGGCCGACCAGCTCGACCGGCTGATAACCCCCATCAGCACCGCCCTGGACGACTGGGACATCCCCCTCGGCGACGACGACCCACCACCCCGCACCCTCGCCGACCTCGAAACCGTCGTGGCCTGCCTGGAGCAGCAGCGCGCCCGAGCCGAGTACATCGAGATCGCCCACGAACTCCCCGCCCTGCTCGCCGAGGCGGGCGCCCACGTCCTCACCGCACGCCCCGGGCACGCCCTGGAGCGGGCCGCGTGGTTGCAGGCGGAGCTGTGCCGCACCGTGTACGTCGTCGGCCGTCAGATCGGCTTTGGTGACCTCGCCCGCCTCGCCCTCTCACGGATGGCGGTCGCCGCCCCGCAGTCCGGCGACCCACGGCAGGTGGCGATCGAACGGTGGGACAGGGCGCAACTGCTGGCGGACGCCGCCCGCCACGACCACGGCGTCCTCCTCGTCAAGCAGGCGCTCAAAGATCTCGACGACGACGGTGAGCAGGCCACGAAGGCAGTCCGCGGCGCCCTCCATCTGAAGGGTGCCGTCCTGTCCAGCCGGCAGGGCGACACCCGTGGCGCGGATGACTGGCTGGAGGCGGCCGGGGAGATCGCCGAGGAGACCGGGGAGACCCGTGACTACGGGCTGGTGTTCGGCCCGGTCAACGTCGTCATTCACGGCATGTCGGCGTCCAGCGACCGGGACAAGCACGCCCGCGCTCTGGAGAAGGCCCGCAAGGTGCGGCTGCCGGCCGACTATCCGGAGGCGAGGGCCGGGCACTACTGGGTGGATAGGGCGCGCGCGGAGACGTGGACGGCCCGCCACGAGGATGCGCTGGAGTCGCTGGCCAGGGCGCGGAAGGTGGCGCCGCAGCAGACCCGCTATCACCCCGGGGTGCACGAGACGGTGGCGACGCTGCTGCGGGCTCGGTCGAAGGCGTCGGGGGATCTGCTGGAGTTCGCGAACTGGTGCGGCGTGTAGCGCGCCCGGTGGGGCTGGTCAAGGTGTGGGGTGTTGCCAGTCAGGCAACGCTGAGGGGTTGCCTGATCGGGACGATTGGACGGTAACCGTCCCGTCTGTCCATGGAGCCGACCATGACCAGCCGTCCCACCACAATGGATCCGCCTGTGTGTCTTGCCCTGCCGTCCAGAGAGCCGGATCCGGTGTCGGGCTGTGACATCTGCTTGGCGGTGGCCAACCAGCGGTTCGAGGCGAAAGCCAACAGCGACTGGTCGAAAGTGACCGACTGCAACGTGGAGATCAACCGGCACCCCCACGGGAGGGCGGAGTGAGCATCCCCACCGGGACAAGCCCGGAGGCGGGCGGCTCGTTCGCCTTCTGTGCCTGGCATGAGGGCTACGACCGGACGGCGCGGCTTGTACGCCTCCCGGAGGACCAGGGGACGGGTCCCTGCGGCCCGAGCGGCAAGTTCGCGTGTGCCTCGTGCCGCCACGCCTACGACCTCGTCCCGGTCGCGGACCAGTCATGAGCGTGGAGTTGTCGCCGGAATGCGGCGTCGCCCAGAAGCGTGGCGGAGACGGGCATCAGCGGTGCGCGCAGGTCGACATACCGCTGCCCCACGCGATCGGCATCCTCCTCCAGAAGAAATGCGGATGCCCCTGCCACGAAGGCAGGCCTCCGAAGATCAGGACGCCTGTACGGCCCTGATATCTCCTGCTGCCGGGCTCCCTCGGAACCGGCCTGGCGGCAGGTGTCGCCCCGTGTGCCGCAGCGGGCGACAGCGTCCCGCCCGCCCCGCACCCCCGTGTCCTGGGGGCGGGCGGGACCAGGCCCCGGCCGGACGCCGATCCGGCCGGGGTCGCTCCATGTCTTGATCGCCCGACTCTCGGGCCGGCAGCGGGCCAGCTAACGATCGCTGAGCCCCCGCAAACGGCGTGAGCCCCAGTCCAGATGCGCTCTGAACTGGGGCTCTCCCGTAGGCCCTGTGGGACTCGAACCCACAACCAATGGATTAAAAGTCCTGGCCAAAGCTCGCTGGGTGGT
>NZ_AEJC01000250.1 GCF_000317595.1 Streptomyces ipomoeae 91-03
ACTCGGAGCCCGAGAGGATGCGCGATCTCGGAGGTGATGCGCGATGAGCGCTCGACCGAACCGTCCGGCGGCGCGGTGGCCCGCGGCGGAATGGTGGGCACCGCTGGTCACGGACCTCGCGGCGATCCAGCGGGGGAGCGCGGGGCTGGGCCTGGTCGTACGCCGGATCTCGCTGGTGGAGGCGACGCCGTATGTGGAGGTGGCGTGGCCGGATGGAGCCGAGGTCGCGTTGAGCCCCGAGCCGGAGGCGGGAGTGCCGGCCCTCCTGGAAACCTTCAGCGTGGCCGGGCCCGTGTCTCCCCCTCCCGCCGACCATGAACACACCCACTGGGCACCCGGCTCCGACGCACCCCCGCTGTTGAAGTACGCCTGGCTGTTGGATGAGCTGGGGAGTGAGAGTGAGGCGTGGTATGCGTATGTGCCGGCACGCGTCGAGCTCCTTGAAATCCGGACCGATGGAGTGGAGACCGTGGACATCGGCGTCGGCCGCCCGGAGCTGAGGGGCGCCATGCGGGTGCGGGTCTCCCTGGCTCGGTACGGGGAAGCCGCGGGCATCGGATATGCCGTGGTGGAGCGGGCGGTCGCGATGGAGAGCTGGGAGACGCCGTCTGCGGGCCCGACCGAGGAGGAGCCGATCGGTGGGCTCCCGACCGGCCTGGTGCCGCTCGTCCCTTGACTGCCGTCGGCGGGGTGACTGGGCGAGGGCGGCTACAGGAGGTGGTCGGCCTTGCCCGCCTTGATGTCCTGGATGAGGGTGCGGGGGCTTCGCGGATGGGGGGTGAGAGCGGGCGGGGTTATTCGAGTTCGGCGGCCCAGGCGCGGGCTTGGGCCGCTTCGGTGGGGGCGTTGGCTCGGGTGTAGGCGTCGGCGGCCTGGAGGTAGTGGTCGCGGGCTTCGGCGGGGCGTTGGGCGTCCTCGTGGGCGATGGCCAGGTTTTGGAGGGCCTCGCCTGCCCGGTACCAGTCCTCGAACTCCTGAAAGATCTCCAGGGCCTTGCCATACGCCTCGACCGCCGCTTCGCCCCGGCCCACCTCCTCCAGAGCGAGGCCGAGGTTGCCCCACGCCATGGCCTGGCCATGGCGGTCGCCGACGTCTCGGTGCAGGTCCCGGGCGCGGGTGTGGGCGTCGACTGCCTCCTCCAATCGGCCCACCTCCCGCAGGGCGAGGCCGATGTTGTTCCATGTCATGGCCTCGCCGTGGCGGTCCCCGACGTTACGGCACAGGTCCCGGGAACGGGCGATGGCGTCGATGGCCTCCTCGCACCGGCCCGCCTTCCACAGGGCGCCGCCGATGTTGTTCCATGCCGTGGCCTCGCCGTGGCGGTCCCCGGCGTCACGGGCCAGGTCCCGGTCGCGGGTGTGGGCGTCGATTGCCTCCTCCAGCCGGCCCACCTCCCGCAGGGCGTTGCCGAGTGCGTCCCACGCCGTGGCCTCGTTGCGGCGATCCCCGGCGCGGCGGGCGGCTTCCTGCGCGGCACGGGAGACGGCGATCCAGTCGTCGAAGTACCGGCGCCACTCGAGATACACGCCCAGGCATTCGGCGAGCCGCACAGCCGTGTCCGCGAACCGCTCCTCCCGCGCCCACAACACTGCCGCCACCAGCCCCGCACGCTCCCCGTCCAGCCAGGCCAATGCCTCTCCCCGGTCTGCAAAGCGCTCCGGCTCCTGACTCCCCGGCAGCCACCGCAACCGGTCATCGGCCGCATCCGCCCAGCGCCAGTAGAACGACAGCACCCGCTCCCGAGCCGCCTCGCCTTCCTCCCGTAAAGCCTCGCTCCTGGCCACGACACCCTCTCCGAACGCCCGTACCAGGTCGTGCAATCGCCACCGAAGCATGGAGACCGATCCCTCGCCGCTTCGGACCGGCGTGACCAGATGCGTGGCAGCCAGGTCTTCCAGCAAGGACAGCGTGGCATCCGTGCCCAGGTCAGCCAGAGCAGTGACCGTCTCAGTGGTCGTCTCCGCACCGGGGGCAAGGGACAGCAGGCGCAGCAACCGGGCCTGATCGGGTGGCAGTCGGCGGTACGAGGTCTCCAGAACCGGTCGGAGCACGAGTGAGCGGCCGTACAGATCCGTACCCGGGCTGCCCTTGTCGAAGACGACGGTCGGGTTCTCCGACTCCTTGATCTCGGCCACCAGTGAGCCGACGGAACGGTACCGGCGTCGGCGGAGCATCGCGGCGGCGATCTCGAGGGCGAGGGGCAAGTGGCCGCAGAGGGCGGTCAGTTCGCGCAGGGCTTCTGACTCCCGCGCCGGACGGTCGTCGCGTTCGTCGCCGTCGTGCAGGGCCCGGGTGATGAGGGTGACCGACTCCTCCGGGGCCAGTGCGTCGAGGTCGATCACGCGTACGGAGGACACGTTCGGATGGTCTCGGGACGTGATCAGGACCCGATGGTGATGCGTGCCGGGCAGCAGGGGGAGGTACTGGGACGGCGCCGAGGCGTTGTCCAGGATCAGCAGCATCCGATCCCGGCGCGCTTCGAGGAGAGCGCGGTACTCGTCGTACTGCCGTGCCGTCGTCGGCGGCAGATCCGGGCCCCGTACACCAAGCGCGTCCAGCAGGGCCAGGACCGCCTGGTCCGCCGTGACCGGGTTGTCGTCGTAGCCGCGCAGGTCCACGAAAAGGGTGCCGCCGGGAAACCAGCCCTGTGCCCGGGCCCGGTGTGCCGCCTCCACCGCGAGCGCTGTCTTGCCGATGCCGCCCATGCCGGTGACGGCGGAGATGAGGAGGGGGAGCGGGGCGGCGGCGTCGTCGTCGTCGGGGGCCGGGGCCAGGCGAGGGAGGAGGCGGGCCAGCTCCGCTGTGCGGCCGGTGAAGCCAGGAGGCCGGGGCGGGAGCGTGGTCGTGGCCACCGGGACCGGGCCGTGGAGGTGGCCGTGAGGCCGGCGGTCGTCAGCGTCCGTTGGACTTGGCGATGAAGGTGCCGTTGAAGGTGCTGTGCCGGAAGTCGAAGTGGTCTCCGCCGTAGACGGCGTTCTCGGTGGTGCGAAAGGGCCCCTCCTTGGAGTCGGAGGTGCCGCCGCCGCGTGGACGGTGTTTGCGGAGGACGGCGACGGCCACCGCGGCGGCCTGTTCGGCGGCCAGTTCCTGGGAGCCGGAGGCGTCGGCCTTGTGTTTGTGGCGGTTGGCTCGGTCGCTGATGCCTCGGATGACGAGGGCGTCCAACTGGCCGTTGAGGTGGGCCGCGTGGGCGGCGCCGGAGCCCTCCATCTCGATGGCGCAGGCGTCGTTGTAGTGGTGGCGGATGTGTTCGGCGAGGGCGGACCTGTCGTCGGCGAGGACGACGTCACCGCATGCGATCGGCTTCAGATGGCCCCGTACGACGTCCGTCATGTCCCGCAGCGCGGAACGAGCCGCCGGCACCAGCCGGCCCGAGCCGTGCCAGACCTCGGGCCGGGCCTGGAAGCCGTCCGGGGTCTGTTTGCCGCCCTGGATGCCGTACACCTTCGTACCGACCACGACGTCACCGATCTCGATGTCGCGCTTCAGGCTGCCCGCGACTCCGACGAAGAGGACGACCTCCGGGCGGAGCCAGCCGACGATCTGTGTGGTGAGCGCGGCGGCGTTCACGGCGCCCTCGCCCAGTTCGGCGATCGCCACCGTCCAGGAGGTGTCCTCGATCCGGCCTCGTTCGACGCGGGGGCCGTCGTCGTGGACGAGTTCCTCGGTGTCCGTGAGGTGCGCGCGGACGGCGTTGTACTCGACGGGGAGAGCGGTGAGTACTACTGCCGTCGTGGGCTGTGTGTCGGGTTTGGGCACCTGTCCAAGGTACTGCCAAGTCCGGTGTCCTGTCGGAGCGTTGGCCTGCGCTGGGGCCGGTTCCATTCCGCCGGTTCCGGGGGGCGGCGATATCGGCGCGAACTCGCCTCCGACGCCGTACCGTTGACCCACGGTGCGGAACGTGGGACGGACGGTCACATGAAGGCGGCGTTGCCTGCGGCCCTGGCCGACGGTGCGGGCGGGGACGCCGGGCGCCGGGCCGTGGCGGAACTGGCGGCGCGAGTGCCGGGGCGGGACGTGGGGGCGTGGGGTGCCGGTGTGGCGGAGTTGCTCGCCGGCGATCCCGAGGTCGCGCGCGCTGTGGTGGCGGCCATGGAGGCGCATGCGCCGGGGAGTGGGGTGGGCTGGTACGGCGGTGATCACATCGACTTCCGGGGTGGGGTTTTTCCGGGGGAGGTCGTCGGCGCCCAGGTTGTGGTGCAGCAGGCCGCCGGGGCGGCTGCCGCGCCGGAGGCCATGGCTTCGCCGCCGCCGAGGCCTGGTGGGTTCACTGGGCGGGGAGTGGAGACGAAGAAGCCGCTGCGGGCGCTTGATCCGGCGGATGTGCCTCGGACGCGGGGGTCCGCGGCGGTCCTGGTCGCCGCTGTGTCCGGGCTCGGGGGTATCGGGAAGACGGCGCTTGCTGTGGAGACCGCGCATCCGGCCCAGGGGAAGGACTGGTTTCCGGGTGGACCGGCTCACCCCCCGAGGCGGTGCTTACACCCGCGCCAACGCACTGGACATGGCCGCCGAAGCTCGCGCCCGAGCTGAAGCCTTGGGACAACGACGTCCCTCCCCCTCACCCCTTGACCGCCCCACCCAACGCGAACCCCCCACCCAACCGCCGAGCCACCAGCACATAAAGCAAAATCACCGGCGTCGAGTAAATGATCGAAAACGCGGCCAATTGCCCGTACGCCACAGTCCCCCGATTCCCGAAGAACTCATTGATGCTCACGGCCGCCGGCATCTGATCCGGCGTGAGGAGCAGCATGAAGGGGACGAAGAAGTTCCCCCACATCATCACGAACGAGAAGACGGTCACCACGGCCACCCCCGGACCCATCAGCGGCAGCACGATCCGTACCAGCGACTGGAGCGACGACGCGCCGTCCGTCCACGCCGCCTCCTCCAACTCCTTCGGTACGCCGTCCATGAAGTTCTTCATCAACCAGATGGCGAACGGGAGTTGGGAGGCGGCGAAGAAGAAGATCGTGCCCTGCATGGTGTCGATGAGGTCGATCTGTACGAACAACGCGTAGACCGGCACCATGATCGCGGTGATCGGCAGGCTCGTGGCGAAGAGGATGGTCAGGAGGAACGGCCTGTTCAGGCGGGATCTGAAGCGGGACAGCGGATATGCCGCGAGTGCCGCGCACACCACCGTCAGCACGGTCGCGCCCCCGCACAGGACCAGGCTGTTCCGCAGCGGCGTGAACGTGATGTCGTCGGTCAGGATCGCGTCGAAGTTGTCGAAGGTGAGGCCGTCGGGGGTCTTCACCCGCAGGTCCGCGTCCGGGTCCACGGAGGACAGCAGCACCCAGGCGAGGGGCAGGACGAACGCGGCGGCGACGACCAGGAGGCCGGCGTCGGCGGCGAGACGGCGAGAACGGCCCACCCGCGTGGCTCGGGCGGTCATGGTGGTCAGACCTCCGTCCGTAGCAGGCGCGTGTAGAGGAGGGAGAAGACGGCGCCGACCAGCAACAGCAGCAGCGCGACGGCCGTGCCGTAACCGATCATGCTCTTCTGGAAGGCCTCCTCGTACATGAAGAGGGGGAGCGTCTGGCTTTTGCCGCCGGGGCCGCCTCTCGTCATCACCCAGATCAGGCCGAAGACGGAGAGGGTCTGAAGGGTGATGAGCATGAGGTTCGTGGCGATGGAGCGGCGGATCATCGGGAGGGTGATGTGCCAGAGGCGGCGCCGGCCCCCGGCTCCGTCCACTTCCGCCGCCTCCGTGATTTCTTTCGGGATTTCGTTCAGGGCGGCCGAGTAGACCAGCATGGAGAATGCGGTGCCGCGCCAGACGTTCGCGAAGGAGACCGCCAGGATGGGGAGGGTGTACAGCCAGTTCTGGGTGGGGAGATGGAGCCATTCCAGGACGGCGTTCAGGGTGCCTTCGCGGCGGAAGAAGGCGTAGAGGAGAAAACCGGCGACCACTTCCGGGAGTACCCATGCCGTGACGACTATTCCGCCGGTGAGGGTGCGGACGGGTTTCGAGGCGCGTTGCATGAGGGCGGCGAGGGCCAGACCCAGGGTGTTCTGGCCGAGCAGGGCCGATACGACGGTGAAGACGAGGGTCAGCCAGACCGCGTTGAGGAATGCCTCGTCCCCGAATGCCGTACGGAAGTTCTCGAAGCCGATGAAGGAGTCCTCGGCCTGGCCGGTGAGTTGGAGGTCGGTGAAGGCGATGTAGGCGCAGTAGGCGATCGGGCCGGCGAGGAAGAGGAGAAGGAGGATGACGGCGGGGGTGAGGGGGAGAGCCCGGGTGAGGGAACGAATGGCGGGGTGAGTGGCTGGGCGAGGGACCGGGTGAGTGGCGGGGCGGGGTGGGGTGGAGGAGCGGGGGCTCACCCTTCGGTCACCTGGTTGTCCGTCGCCGACTTCAGGTCCTCGTCGTATTGTTTCGCCGCGTCCTCGACCGATACGTCACCCGTCGTCACTCCCTCCATGGCCTCCTGTATGGCGGTCGAGACCTTGGGATACGCCGGGTATGCCGGGCGGTAGTGCGTGTGGGGGACGAGGTCCGTGAAGAACTTGATTCCGGGTTGGGCCTTTACGTAGGCGGGGTCCTCGGCGACGTCCTTGCGGACCGCTATCCCGGAGTTGGAGATGTACCACTTCTGCGCGTTCGCCTTCGTCTGCATCGCCCTGATGAACTCGAACGCGAGGTCCGGATTCGCCGCCTTGGACGGGATCGCCCAGGTCCAGCCGCCGGACATGCTCACCTTGCCGGGGGACTGGCCGTGCTGGGTGGGCATGTACGCGAGACCGAGCTTCTCCGACCACTGGGGCCATTCGTGGCCGCTGCCCGGCAGCCAGTCCTGCGGGAGCCAGGAGCCGTCGAGGTTGATGGCGAGTTCGCCCTCGGGGAGGAATTCGCCACGGACCCGGGTCGTGATGTTGGGGTCGAGGGCATCGGAGACCTCCGGGCCGAGTTTTTCCTTGTAGACCGTTTCCACGAAGGTCAGGGCGTCCTTGAAACCCTCGCTCCCCGTGATCCATTTCTTGGACTTCTCGTCGTACAGGGGGTCGGACGTGGAGGCTGTCGCGGTGTCCGTGCCGTAGAGCAGCATTTCGAAGCCCTGCATGGTGGCGGCCTCGCCCGCGGGTTTGCCCGTGTAGACGTTCAGGGGGATGACGTCGGGGACTTTCTCCTTGATCGTGCGGGCGGCGGTCAGGATGTCGTCCCATGTCTTCGGCTGCCAGTCGGCGGGCAGGCCGGCCTTCTCGAAGATCCCCTTGTCGAACCACAGGGCTCGGGTGTCCGTGCCGTCCGGTATTCCGTACGTCTTTCCGTCCTCGGCCTTCGCCGCCGTCTTGGCCGTGTCGATGAACTGGTCCCAGTCCCTCCAGTCGGCCAGGTAACCGTCGAGGGGTTTCAGATATCCGCTCGTGATGTCGGAGTTGATCAGGAACGTGTCCTCGTAGACCAGGTCCGGGGCCGTCTTCGGGGACCGGAGCATCTGCTGGACCTTTGTGTAGTACTCCGAGTCCGGGGCCTTGATCGGGACGAGTTCCACCTTCTTGCCGGGGTTCGCCTTCTCGAACTGCTTCTTGATGTCGGCGAGGAAGGTGTCCATGACGCGGATCGAGTTGTCCGTGGACTGTTTGAACGAGACCTTCAGGGTGTTCGGGTCACTGCCGGAGCTGCCGCCGCAGGCGGTGAGCGCTGTCGCTGCGGTTGCCGTGAGGGCGAGGAGGAGAGGGAGTCGGGCGATTCGGCGGGGGTGGGGTGCGGTGGGGCGCACGGGCACGACCTCCTGCTGGCTACGTCGCTGTGGCCTTGGGTGGTGCCCGGTGACGGTAAGGGGGGTGGTCTGGTCAGGTCAATGCGTCTGCGGCGGCTTTGAGGTGGTGGGCGCCCCATTAAGGTGCTTCTCTTCGGGGTACTTCCCCCTGTACCGCCAAGTGGCCTGCGCGGCGGCCACATTGGGGCCGGGCGGGGACGAGACAGGGGGACAGGGTGTCGGAGGAGGAGCGGGACGGGGGTGTCTCCGTCGGGCAGTTGTTGATCGTCGAGTACCAGACCGTCAAGGACGAGCAGAAGACCCGTATCGGTTTTCGGGACAACCTCCTCTACGTCACCCTCACCGTCCTCGCCGCCGTCATCGCGGCCACCGCCCAGGCCAGGCAGCCCGCCATGCTGCTCGCGCTGCCGCCCGTCTGTGTCGTGCTCGGGTGGACCTACCTCGTCAACGACGAGAAGATCTCCGCGATCGGGGCGTACGTGCGGGGCGATCTCGGGCCGCGGCTGGCACGGCTCGCCGGTGCGGAGAAGGTTTTCGACTGGGAAGTGGCCCATCGGTCCGACGCCCGGCGGCGTTCCCGGAAGACCATCCAGTGCGGGATCGATCTGCTGGCCTTCTGTGTCGTCCCGTTCGCCGGGCTGCTCGTCTACTGGGTGAGCGGCAGGACCAGTCCAGGGCTTGTCGTGCTCTCCGTCGTCGAGGCGATCACGGTTGTGGGGTTGGGGGTCCAGGTCGTCCTCTACGCCGGGCCCGTCAGCCGATCGCGCCCCCGGCGCCCCTGATCCTCCTCGACTCGGCCGTTCCTACTGCCCCTTCCCCCACCGGTACACCAACTCCGGCCGCCCCACCTGCCCGTACTGCGGTTGCCGTCTTGCCTGACCGGCGTCCACCAAGTGCTCCAGATACCGCCTCGCCGTGATCCGGGAGATGCCCACCGCCTCGGCGATACCGGCCGCGGTCAGGCCCTCGCCCGCGTCCCGCAGCGCCACCGTCACCCGCTCCAACGTCGGCGCGCTCAACCCCTTCGGGAGGGCCGCCGGGCCCGGCGCGCGAAGGGACGCCAGTGCGCGGTCCACCTCGTCCTGGCCGCTCGCCTCGCCCGCCGCCGCGTGGAACTCGGCATAGCGAACCAGGCGGTCCCGCAGCGTCGCGAACGTGAACGGCTTCAGGACGTACTGCACGACCCCCAGCGATACGCCCTCCCGCACCACCGTCAGGTCCCGCGCCGACGTCACCGCTATCACGTCCGCGTGGTAGCCGGCGGCACGCAGCGAGCGGGCCAGTTGCAGGCCGTGGACGTCCGGCAGGTGCAGGTCGAGCAACAGCAGGTCCACCGGTGTGCGGTCCAGCGCGCGCCGCGCCTCCGAGCCCGTGTGGGCCTTGCCGACCGCTGTGAAACCGGGGACACGGCCGACGTACATCATGTGGGCGTCGGCCGCCACGGGGTCGTCCTCCACGACCAGGACTCTGATGGGGTCCGACTGGGTCATGAGCGGTCGCCTCCCGAGGCAGAGGGCGCGGTGGGCGCGGTCGTCACCGGCTGAACGGTCGTTTGGGCGGCTGACCCGGCCGGACGCACGGACTCGGTGACCGGCGTCGTGCGCAACGGCAGACGGACCTCGAACTGCGCGCCGCCCCCGGGCGCCTCCGACACCGTCAGCGTGCCCTCGTGGCGGCGGGTCACCTGTCGTACGAGGGCGAGGCCCAGGCCTCTGCCACCGGGGCCCGCCGGTTTCGTCGAGAAGCCGCGTTCGAAGACGGCCTCGGCGTGGGCGGGGTCGACGCCGCTGCCCGTGTCGGCGACCCTCAGCACCAGCGTGGAGGCCCCCGGGGGCCCCGAGACCCTGTCGGAGGCATCCGTTGTCTCCGACGTGCCGGGCACCTCCGATGTCCCCGGGGCATCCGGCCCATCCGTGTACGCGGTCACCGTCACCCGCGCCCCCACCGTCCCCTGTGCCGCGTCCACCGCGTTGTCGATCAGGTTGCCCAGGACCGTGACCAGGTCCCTCGCCGACAACGACTCCGGTAGCAAGCCGTCGTCCATGCGGCTGTCTTCCGAAACCACCAGTTCCACGCCCCGCTCGTTCGCCTGAGCCGTCTTCCCCAGCAACAGCGCCGCAAGCACCGGCTCCGTCACCGCCGCCACCACCTGGTCGGTCAGCGCCTGGGCCAGTTCCAGTTCGGCCGTGGCGAAGTCGACCGCCTCGTCCGCCCGGCCCAGCTCGATGAGGGAGACGACCGTGTGGAGACGGTTCGCCGCCTCGTGCGCCTGTGACCGCAACGCCTGTGTGAAGCCGCGTTCGGAGTTCAGCTCACCCATCAGGGACTGGAGTTCGGTGACGTCCCGGAGGGTGACCACCGTGCCTCGGCGCTCGCCGCCGGACACGGGGGAGGTGTTGACGACCAGGACCCGGTCCGCCGTGAGGTGGACCTCGTCCACGCGGGGCTCCGACGCCAGCAGCGCGCCCGTCAGGGGAGCGGGCAGGCCCAGTTCGGCGACCGAGCGGCCCACCACGTCGTCCGTCACGCCCAGCAGTTCCCGCGCGCCGTCGTTGATCAGCGCCACCCGGTACTGGCCGTCGAGCATGACCAGGCCCTCGCGCACGGCGTGGAGGGCGGCCTGGTGGTAGTCGTGCATGTTGCTGAGTTCGGCGGCGTTCATGTTGTGGGTGTGGCGGCGGAGGCGGGCGTTGACGATGTACGTGCCGAGGCCGCCGAGGGCCAGGGCGCCGGCGGCGACGCCCATCAGGGCCGTCAGCTGGTCCTGGACCCGGTCGCTGATCGCCTGGACCTTGATGCCAGCGCTGACCAGGCCGATGACCTCGCCGTTCTCCGTGATCGGGGTGACCGCGCGGACGGACGGGCCGAGGGTGCCCGTGTAGGTCTCGGTGAAGGACTCGCCCTTCTGGGCCTTCTCGATGTGGCCCACGAAGCGCTGCCCTATCCGCGCCTTCACCGGGTGCGTCCAGCGGATGCCGTCGGGGGTCATGATCGTCACGAAGTCGACGCCGGCGTGCTGCTGGACCTCGGTGGCGAACGGCTGGAGCCGGTCGGTCGGGTCGTCGGTGTGTATCGCGTCCCGTACGGAGGGCGCGTCGGCGACCGTGGCCGCCACCGCCAGGGCCTGGCGGCCCGCCGCCTCCTCCGCCTGGGAGCGGTCGCTGATGTACGTGAACAGCGCGTACCCGGCGAGGACGGCCGCGATCAGCACGGCCTGCACGGCGAAGAGCTGGCCGGCCAGGCTGCGGGGGCGGGGGAAGCGGGGCACGCGCATGCGAACAGTCTGCCTCTCCACGTGAGCGCGAACTAAATGAACGTAAGGGTGACCGCCCTCACAGGGCGGGAGATAGTCACCCCAATGAAACGGGAGCGTCACCCCCGAGCCGTAGGGGCCCGGCTCCCCCATCAGGGAGCCACCCGCTCCCGCCACCGGGAGCCAGCTCCCACTCAGGGAGCACCCGCTCCCGCCCGCCGGGAGCCCCGCTCCCCACCAGGGAGCACCCGCTTCCGCCCGGGACCCCACTCCCGCATTCTCGGGAGACCGTCTCCCCCCCCGGAGACCGTCTTCCTCCACCCCACCGGACGTGAGCCGCACGCCGGGAGAGCCGACAGCCGACGACGTCGTCGACGAGGAGGGCAGCCGTGGCCAGCACCACCAATACGGCACCTACAGCACCCGCCGCCAGGCGGGACCGCACGCACTACCTGTACATTGCCGTGATCGTGGCCGTGGCCCTCGGTATCGCCGTGGGTCTCATCGCCCCCGACTTCGCGGTCGAGCTGAAGCCCATCGGTACCGGCTTCGTGAACCTGATCAAGATGATGATCTCCCCGATCATCTTCTGCACGATCGTGCTGGGCATCGGTTCCGTACGGAAGGCCGCCAAGGTCGGCGCGGTCGGCGGTATCGCGCTGGTCTACTTCCTGATCATGTCGCTGGTCGCCCTCGCGATCGGTCTGGTCGTCGGCAACATCGTCGAACCCGGCACGGGTCTCGCGGTCACCGACGCGATCAAGGAGACCGGTCAGGCGCAGGTGTCGGCCGAGGCCAAGGACACCACCGAGTTCCTGCTCGGCATCATCCCGACCACGATCGTCTCCGCCTTCACCGGCGGCGAGGTCCTCCAGACCCTGCTCATCGCCCTCCTCGCCGGCTTCGCGCTCCAGGCCATGGGCAACGCCGGCCAGCCGATCCTGCGCGGCATCGAGCACATCCAGCGTCTCGTCTTCCGCATCCTCGCCATGGTGATGTGGGCCGCCCCGATCGGTGCCTTCGGTGCCATCGCGGCCGTGACCGGTTCCGCCGGCCTCGACGCGCTCAAGAGCCTCGCCGTGCTGATGCTCGGCTTCTACATCACCTGCTTCCTCTTCGTCTTCATCGTCCTCGGCGCGCTGCTGAAGGTCGTCTCCGGCCTGAACGTCTTCTCGCTCTTCAAGTACCTCGGCCGTGAGTTCCTGCTGATCCTGTCCACCTCCTCCTCCGAGTCCGCGCTGCCGCGCCTCATCGCGAAGATGGAGCACCTGGGTGTCAGCAAGCCCGTCGTCGGTATCACCGTCCCGACCGGTTACTCCTTCAACCTCGACGGCACCATGATCTACATGACCATGGCGTCCCTCTTCATCGCCGACGCCATGGGTACGCCGATGGCGATCGGTGAGCAGGTCGCGCTGCTGCTCTTCCTGCTGGTCGCCTCCAAGGGCGCGGCGGGCGTCACCGGCGCCGGCCTCGCGACCCTCGCCGGTGGTCTTCAGTCCCACAAGCCCGCCCTCGTGGACGGCGTCGGCCTCATCGTCGGCATCGACCGCTTCATGAGCGAGGCCCGCGCCCTCACCAACTTCGCGGGCAACGCCGTCGCCACGGTCCTCATCGGTACATGGACCAAGGAGATCGACCGGGCCCGGGTCGACCAGGTGCTCGCCGGGCAGCTGCCCTTCGACGAGAAGACGCTGCTGGACGACCACGGGGCCGTGCCGGAGGCGGACACCGACGCCGAGCCGGACGGTGAGAAGACTCTCGCCAAGGCGTGACGCTCCACGAGGGGCGCCGAGGGTAGCGCCGCGGGTCCACGTCCCACGGCTCCGAGAACGCCGTACGGCCGGGTCCTCCCCCCCCGTAGACCCGGCCGTACGGTCTCCGCACCACCTGAACAACTGCACAGCTCCCCAGAACACCGAGCGGCCAGGTCCTCCCCCTATTGACCTGGCCGCTCGGCCTTTTCGTGGTCACTGCGTCACTGCGTCACTGAACGCTGATCCGGTGGGGATGGGCCACCGGATCGGTCGGGCAGATGAAGACGTAGCCGGTGCCCGTGCGGCCGACCATGACCTGGGTCGGGGTTTTGACGTCGCGCATCGGCAGGGTGACACCCCGGTCCTCCATCGGCGTCCAGCTGGACTCCCGGCCGTCCCACTCATAGCTGTCGATGGCCAGGAGCAGTTCCATCGGGGTGGCGCAGTCGGCGCAGTTCATGGGGTACGGGTCCGTGAGGTGCCAGGACGCGTAGCCGCCGACCTTCCAGCCCTCGGTGATGGAGAGGTCGTACTGGTAGAGGTCGCCGTCGGCGTCCCACTCGTCGATCGCGTCGCGCAGGTCGGGCGGGAGGAGGTCGGCGTACTGGTACTCCGTCACCTGCTCGGGGTGCAGGACGCAGGGCTCGGGTACATAGCCGTCGAAGCCGACCACCTCGGGTTCGGGCTGTGGGGTGTCCAGTACGGCGGTCGCGTCGGTGACGGCGCCGGAGTCCCGCCAGTGCAGCCGGAGCGACATGCCGTGCAGGAGTCCGCCGGGCGCGCTGTGGGCGTCGAACGGGCACCAGAAGAGCTGGAGGAGGTCGCGGTCGGCGGGGCCGGCGGTCAGGTCGGGGATGTCGCGTCGGTAGAGCTGGGCGAGGCCGATCATCGGGATGGGGGCGGTGTCCGGGAGGTCGGGCACGCGGTGTCGTCGCTGGAGTTCGGTGAGGAGTTCGCGCTCTTCGTCGGTCGGGCCGGGGCGTTCGCCCGGGGCGGGGGTGCGGGCCCAGGCCGCCGCGAGGACCCGCCGGTAGCGCCGGATGTTCTCGGGGCGCCGTCCGCTGTCGCGCTTGTGCGGCTCCGTGCACATCGGCCACGGCTCGTCGGCCGGCCACAACAACGGCCCGCCCACCGAAGAGTCCCGCACGGTCGGACTCCCGGGGCGCGGGTGCAGCCGGGTCGTCGTTCGGCGGTGGTCGGCCAGCGCGGGGAAGAGCACCTCCACGTCGACGGGGCGGGGCGGTGTCGTACGACTGCTCATCGGTCCTCTCAGCGGTGCACTCTTCGGGGCAGGGGCAGGGGCAGGGGCA
Source organism: Streptomyces ipomoeae 91-03 (assembly GCF_000317595.1). GTDB lineage: Bacteria > Actinomycetota > Actinomycetes > Streptomycetales > Streptomycetaceae > Streptomyces > Streptomyces ipomoeae. The sequence goes on from NZ_AEJC01000250.1 coordinate 14,048, forward strand.
GGGGCAGGGGCAGGGGCAGGGGGGCAAGGGGCAGGGACCCCTCAGTCTCGTCGGTCGCCCGACCGGCGCTCCCTTCGGCCCCCCGGCCGGTCATCCCGTCGGCCTTCCGGCCGGCCCCCCACCAGCCGCCCCGATCACCCGTTGCCTTGACCCCGGCGTCAAGGAATACCGTCGCCGTATGCGCATCGGCGAACTGGCGGCTCGGGCCGGGACCACGACACGGACGCTCAGGTACTACGAGGCGCGGGGGCTGCTGCCCGCGCGGCGGAGCGGTAACGGATATCGGACGTATGACGAGCGGGACTTGAAGCTGCTCAGGCAGATCCGGACGTTGCAGGACTTCGGCTTCGAGCTGGAGGAGACGCGGCCCTTCGTGGAGTGTCTGCGAGCGGGGCACCCGGAGGGCGACTCGTGCCCGGCGTCGCTCGCGGTGTACCGGCGGAAGCTCGCCGAACTCGACGCGCTGATCGGCGAGTTGACGGCCGTACGGGTGCGGGTCGGGGAGCAGTTGGCGCGGGCGGAGGCGGCGCGGGAGCGGCTGGCGGCCGAGGCGGAGGTTCCGGGTGGTCCGGAGCCGGGATGTGAACTGGGAGGGATTGTCTCGTGAGGGGTTGTCTCGTGAGAGGGGTAGTCGCGTGATCAAGGCTATGGGTGTCGCCGAGGTGACGGATGCCGATTTCGAGGCGGAGGTGATCGGGGCGGAGCTGCCGGTGCTGGTGGAATTCACGGCCGACTGGTGCCCGCCGTGCCGGCAGATGGGGCCGGTGCTGAGCGCGCTCGCCGCGGAGGAGGGGGAGCGGCTGAAGGTGGTGCAGTTGGACGTGGACACGAATCCGGGGACGACCAACGCGTACAAGGTGCTCTCGATGCCGACGTTCATGCTGTTCAAGGGTGGTGAGCCGGTGAAGGCGATGGTCGGTGCCCGGCCGAAGCGACGGTTGCTGGAGGAACTCGCCGACGTCCTCTGAGCCGCCGAACGTCCTCCGAGCCATAAACGAAGAAATCCCCCGAGCAATTGCGCTCGGGGGATTTCTTCGCGTATCTTCAGGGGTTCGCGACTTCAGGGAATCGGTCGCAAAAGAAGTTCAGTGAGCACAGTATATCCGGGCGGGAGTGGAATTGTCAAACACCGGCTTTTCGCAAGATGAATTGCGGCGTGAGCAGGAATTCATCGACGGACTGTACGCGCGCGTGGACGCCCTGCGCGGTGAGACCGAGGGCGCGGTCGGCGAGGCGCTGGCGCAGGGCAACACGCCCATGCAGGCGCGGCTGGAGCGGGACATCCTGGTCGCCGAGCGCTCGGGGCTGCTGGCCGCGCTGAACGCCGTCGACGGTTCGCTCTGCTTCGGGCGGCTCGACCTCGCCGACGGGGGCAGCCATCACATCGGCCGGATCGGGCTGCGCGAGGACGACGCCGAGCGCACCCCGATCCTGATCGACTGGCGGGCCGAGGTCGCCCGGCCCTTCTACCTCGCCACCGGCCACACCCCGATGGGGCTGCGCCGCCGCCGGCACATCACCACCGACGGCCGCCGGGTCACCGCCCTGCACGACGAGATCCTCGACCTCGGCGACGAGACCCGCACCGGATACGAGGACCCCACCGGTGACGCCGTGCTGCTCGCCGCCCTCAACTCCGCCCGCACGGGCCGGATGGGCGACATCGTGCAGACCATCCAGGCCGAGCAGGACCGCATCATCCGCGCGCCGCACCAGGGTGTGATGGTCGTGGAGGGTGGCCCCGGAACGGGCAAGACGGCCGTCGCGCTGCACCGCGCCGCGTTCCTGCTGTACGAGCAGCGGGAGTTGCTGGCCAAGCGCGCCGTCCTCATCGTCGGCCCGAACCCCGCCTTCCTCGGCTACATCGGCGAGGTGCTGCCCTCGCTGGGCGAGACGGGCGTGCTGCTGTCGACCGTCGGCGAGCTGTTCCCCGGCGTACGGGCCACCGCGACCGACAGCCCGGAGGCCGCCCGGGTGAAGGGGCGTGCCGACATGGCCGACGTGCTCGCCGCCGTCGTACGGGCCCGGCAGGTGCTGCCCGACCCGGTGATCGCCATCGAGCACGATCGGGAGATCCTCATGCTCGACGACGACCTCGTACGGGTCGCCCGCGAACGCACCCGCGAGGCGAAACTCCCGCACAACGTGGCCCGCGAGCACTTCGAGGGCTACATCCTCAACACCCTCACCGACATGGTCGCCGAACGCATCGGCACCGACCCCTACGACGGCTCCAACCTCCTCGACGCCTCCGACATCACCCAGATCCGCGACGAGCTCGCCGAGAACCCCGAAGTCTGGTCCGCCATCGACCAGTTGTGGCCCCGGATCACCCCGCGCCGTCTGATCGCCGACCTCCTCGCCGAGCCGGACGGGTTCCTGTCGGAAGCGGACGCCGACGCCGTACGCCGTCCCGTCACGCGCGCCTGGACCATCGCCGACGTGCCCCTCCTCGACGAGGCCGCCGAACTGCTGGGCGAGGACGACCGGGTCGCGCGGGCCCGCGCCGAGCGGGAACGGGAGACCCAGATCGCCTACGCGCAGGGCGTGCTGGACGTGTCGTACGCCTCCCGTACCTACGAGTTCGAGGACAAGGAGGACAGCGATCCCGACGGTTCGGAGGTGCTGTCCGCGCACGACATCATCGACGCCGAGCGGTTCGCGGAGCGGCACGAGGAGGAGGACCACCGCAGCGCGGCCGAGCGGGCGGCGGCCGACCGGACCTGGGCGTTCGGGCACATCATCGTCGACGAGGCGCAGGAGCTGTCGCCGATGGCCTGGCGGCTGCTGATGCGGCGCTCGCCGACCCGCTCGATGACCCTCGTCGGCGACCCCGCCCAGACGGCGGAGGCGGCCGGCGTCGGCTCATGGGCGGACATCCTCTCCCCGTACGTCGAGGACCGCTGGAAGCACACCCGGCTCGGCGTCAACTACCGCACCCCCGCCGAGATCATGCGGGTCGCCGCCGGTGTCGTACGCGCCGAACGGCCGGACTTCGAGCCACCGAGCTCGGTGCGGTCGACGGGCGTACGACCCTGGGCGCGCCGCGCGGCCGTACGGGACCTGCCGGGGGAGGTGGCCAAGGCGGTCGCCGAACTGACCCCGGCCGAGGGGCGGCTCGCCGTCATCGCACCGCGCGAGCTGCACCGGGCGCTGGCGGCCCGCCTGGACGGCGTCACGGCCGGCGCGGAACCGGACCTGACCAGGACCGTCGTCCTCCTCGACCCCCGGCAGGCCAAGGGGCTGGAGTTCGACTCGGTCCTCGTCGTCGAGCCGGGGCGCTTCGGTACGAGCGATCTGTACGTGGCGCTCACACGGGCCACGCAGGCGCTGGGGGTCGTGCACGCGGAGGAGCTGCCGGAGGCGTTGGCGGAGGGACTGGACGCGTTGGCGGCGGGCTGAGGGTCGTGGGCCGGGTCCTGCGGGGTGAGTGCCGGGTGGGACCCGGGCTGTGGGCTGGGGGGCGTGGGGCGTGGTCTCGCGCGCCCCGGACGGGGGCGTTTGCACCCATGGTGGTGTTACCCGCACTCCACGATGGCCGCCACCGTCACCTCACGTGCGTCAGGGATCACCAAGCCGTAACAGTTCACGTCATCGTCACTGCTCGTGCAGGCGTCATGCGGTATGCGTGTCGGTCATGGAAACTCATCCGTTCGCGGCCGCTCCGGCAGGCAACCCCACACTGGAATCACTACCCGTGGAACCCCTGCTGACCTCGGAGTTCGACGTGGACCCGGGCAGCGTCTACGAGCGACTGCGCAGAACGTACGGCCCCGTGGCACCCGTGGGGCTGATGGGCGTGCCGGTGTGGCTGGTTCTCGACTACCGCGAGGTGCTGGAGGTCCTGCGCAACGACAGCGTCTGGCGGCGCGACGTACGGCACTGGCGGGCCCGGGCGGAGGGGCGACTGCCGAAGGACTGGCCGCTGCTCGCCGGGTACGAGGTGCGGCAGACCATGTTCTTCGACGACGACGAACACCGGGCCGCCCGGCACACCTACCACTCGGCGATGCGGCCCTTCCCGGACGGGCACAGCCCCGAGGGGTGGGAGCTGCGGGCCGCCGTCGCGAAGTACGCCGACGAACTCATCGCCATGCTCGCCGCGGAGGCCGGCACGAGCGGCTTCGCCGACCTCGCCGCGCAGTACACCCGGCCGCTGCTCCTCATGGTGACGACGAAGCTCTTCGGCTGCCCGGTGGAGTTGGGCGACGAGATGGTCATGGACCTGTGGCGGATGCTCGACGGCGGTCCGGAGGCGGGGGCGGCCACCGGGCGGGCGCTGGGCGCGATGACCCGGCTGGCCGCGCATCGGCGGTCGCGGCCGGGGGAGGACCTGACCTCGTACATGCTGCTCTCCGATCCCTCGCTCAGCGACGAGCAGTTGGGCCGTGAGCTGTTCATGAACGCCGTCTATCTCAACGACATCACCGGGAACATGGTCTGCAACACCCTGCTGGAGGTGTTGCGCGGCAACGCGACCGTGCGGCGGAGTCTGTCCGCCGGGCAGGTCGGTGAGACGGTCAACCGGGCGGCGCTCGCGAATCCGCCGACCGCCAATCTGTGCTTCCGGTTCGCCGCGCGTGATGTGCGGCTGGGGAACTTCTGGATTCGTGCCGGGGACATCGTCTCCCCGTCCGTCGCCGCCGCCCATCGGGATCTGCTCGCCGCCGGGTCCTCGCACATCGTCGACTCCGTGATCAGTACGCGGGCCCATCTCGCCTGGGGGGCCGGGGCGCATCAGTGTCCCAGTGCCGCACGGGAGCTTGCCGGGATGATCGTGACCACGGCGGTGGGTCGGATCTTCGACCACTTCGCTCGTGCGGAGCTCACGCTGCCGCCGGATCAGTTGCCGTGGCGGAGTGGGCCGGTGGTGCGGGGGTTGCGGTTGTTGCCGGTGCGGTATGAGTTGAGCCCGCATAGTTCGGTGGTGCGGGTGTCGGGGGCGCGCGCGGCGGGGTCGAAGGGGCGGAGCCCCTGGGGGATGGGACGGGTAGGGGCGGCGGGGGCGAGGGGGCTAGGCGGGGCGGAGCCAGAGGGTGGACAGGGGAGGGAGCGTGACGCGGATGCTGGCCGGGCGGCCGTGCCAGGCGTGGGGCTCGGGCTTCACCACGTCGAGGTTCACGACATCACCCCCGCCGTACGACGCCGCGTCCGTGTTCAGAACCTCACGCCACGCCGGGATGTCCTCCGGCACCCCCAACCGGTACTCCTCACGAAGCACCGGGCTGAAGTTGGAGACGGCCAGCAGCGGAACGCCGTCCGCGTCGAACCGCAGGAACGCCAGGACGTTGTCGTCGGCGGAGTCACCCGTGATCCAGGCGAAACCGGACGGCTGGGTGTCCCGCTGCCAGAGGGACGGCGTGGCGCGGTAGACGCGGTTCAGGTCACGGACGAGGTCCCGTACACCTCGGTGGTCGGGCTCGGCCCCGTACGCAGGGTCCAGCAGCCACCAGTCCGGACCGTGCGCCTCGCTCCACTCCGCGCCCTGGGCGAACTCCTGGCCCATGAACAGCAACTGCTTGCCCGGGTGGGCCCACATGAAGCCCAGGTAGGCGCGGTGGTTGGCGCGCTGCTGCCACCAGTCGCCCGGCATCTTCGACACCAGCGAGGCCTTGCCGTGCACGACCTCGTCGTGGGAGATCGGCAGCACGTAGTTCTCGCTGTACGCGTACACCATCGAGAACGTCATCTCGTTGTGGTGGTACTTGCGGTGCACCGGCTCGTGCTGCATATAGCTCAGCGAGTCGTGCATCCAGCCCATGTTCCACTTCAGCCCGAAGCCGAGGCCGCCGAAGCCGCCGGGCCCGGTGTGGTGGGTGGCGCGGGTGACGCCGTCCCAGGCCGTCGACTCCTCGGCGATCGTCACGACCCCCGGCACCCGCCGGTACACGGTCGCGTTCATCTCCTGCAGGAAGGCGACGGCATCCAGGTTCTCCCGGCCGCCGTGCTCGTTCGGCGTCCACTGGCCCGGCTCGCGCGAGTAGTCGAGGTAGAGCATGGACGCCACGGCATCCACCCTCAACCCGTCGATGTGGTACTCCTCGCACCAGTAAAGGGCGTTCGCCACAAGGAAGTTGCGCACCTCGCGGCGCCCGTAGTCGAACTCCAGCGTTCCCCAGTCCGGGTGCGCCGCCCGCCTCGGGTCCTCGTGCTCGTACAGCGGACGCCCGTCGAACTCGGCCAACGCCCAGTCGTCACGCGGGAAGTGGGCCGGCACCCAGTCCATGAGCACGCCGATCCCGGCCCGGTGCAGGGCGTCGACCAGGTACTTGAAGTCGTCGGGTGTGCCGAGGCGTGCCGTGGGGGCGTAGAAGCCGGTGACCTGGTAGCCCCAGGAGCCGCCGAACGGGTGCTCGGCGATGGGCAGCAGCTCGACGTGGGTGAAGCCGAGCTCGGAGACGTACGCCGGCAGTTGCTCGGCCAGTTGGCGGTAGGTCAGCCCCGGCCGCCAGGAGGGCAGATGGACCTCGTAGACGGAGAACGGGGCCTCGTGTGCCGGGACCTCGGACCGCCTCGCCATCCAGTCCCCGTCGCCCCACTCGTGGTGCGAGGCGTGGACGATGGACGACGTGCCGGGCGGGGTCTCCGTGCGGCGCGCCAGCGGGTCCGCCCGGAGGGTCTTCGAGCCGTCCGGGCGCGTGATCTCGAACTTGTACAGCTCGCCCTCACCGATCCCGGGCACGAACAGCTCCCACACCCCCGAGGATCCCAGCGAGCGCAGCGGACAACCCGTGCCGTCCCAGAAGTTGAACGTCCCGGCCAGCCGCACTCCGCGCGCGTTCGGCGCCCACACGGTGAAGCGGGTGCCGGTCACACCCTGGTGCGTCATCGGCTGCGCCCCGAGCGCCCGCCACAGCTCCTCGTGCCGTCCCTCGCCGATCAGATGCAGATCCAGTTCCCCGATGGCCGGCAGGAAACGGTACGCGTCATCCGTCTCCAGCTCGTTCCCCTCGTACGAGATCAGCAGCCGGTACGACGGCGGCACCTCCCGCAACGGCAGCAGCGCCGAGAAGAACCCCTCCCCGTCGTCGTGCAACTCGGCCCGCAGCGATCCGACGACGACCGATACCCCGAGCGCGTACGGCCGGAAGGCCCGGAACACGACACCACCGGGTGCGGGATGCGCCCCGAGCACCGAGTGCGGCGAGTGGTGGGTACCGGAGAGCAGCCGATGCCGGTCGTCGCCGTCCATGGCGGGGGAGTAGGCGGGCTGGGTGAGGGCGGGGACGGGGGCGGGGGCGTCGTTCGGGTCGGTGGCATGGGCAGGGGCCGGGATGCGGACCGACTCGGTGGAGGGAGTGGGAGCGGTCGGTTCGGCGGCACCGGGCTCGGTGGCTGAGGGCCCGGGGGTGGAGGGCCTGGGAATCGTCGGCTCGACGGTGGTGGGCTCGGTGGCCGGGGGCTCCGCCACGGCCGTACCGGGAGCCGGTGGGACGGCCGGGACCAGCGCCGCCTCCTCCGTCTCCTGCCGCGGCTTCACCGTCCTCTTCGTAGCGGCCTTCGTGGCGACGGCTTTCTCGGCGGCGGCCTTGGCCACGGCCTTCTTCGCGACCGGCTTCTTGGCCACGGCCTTCTTGGTCACGGCCTTCTTCGCCGTGGTCGTCTTCGTCGCGGACTTCTCTGCGGTCTTCTTCGCCGTGGCTGTCTTGACCGGGGTCGCCTTCTTCGCCGTGGCCGTCTCGACCGGAGTCGTCTTCTTGGCGGCGACCTTCTTCGCAGCCACCTTCTTCGCGGCCGTCTTCGTGGCGGCCACCTTCTTCACAGCCGTCTTCGCCACAGCCGTCGTCGTAGCCGTCTTCGTCGTCGCGGTCTTGCTCCCGGCCGTCGTCTTCTTGGCCGTGGCCGTCCCCTCGGTGGTCTTCTTCGCGACGGCCTTCGCCGGGCTCGTCGTCGCCGCCTTTGTGACCGCCTTCTTCGCTGTCCTGGCCGTCGTCTTCTTCGCCGCGGCTTTCTTCCCGGCCGTCTTCTTCGCCGGGGCCGGCCCTTCGGCGGCGGCGGAGTCGGGGTTCTGGGTGCTGTCGTCGGGCGACGGGCGGGGAGTCACAGGGACGGCCTCCTCGGTGGGACTCGGGTGCTTGGGGTGGAGCGGGGTCAAGGGGTGGGGTCGGCGTCGGTGGCGAGGCGGTGGATGGCCGCCAGCGGTACCGGGAGCCAGTCGGGGCGGTGGCGGGCCTCGTAGAGGACCTCGTACACCGCCTTGTCGGTCTCGTAGGCGCGCAGGAGTACGGGATCGGTGCGCGGGTCGGTCCCGGAGACGTCCGCGTAGCCGGAGCAGTACGCGGCCCGGCAGGCGGACGCCCAGTCGTCGGCCGGTGGTCGCACGGAGTGCGCGGCGTAGTCGAAGGAGCGGAGCATCCCGGCGATGTCGCGGGCGACCGGCTGAGGCATCCGTCGCTCGGCCAGCGGCTTCGACGGCTCGCCCTCGAAATCTACGAGCGACCACTCACCTCCGCCACCGCCGGCGTCCTCGTCCCCGCCCCCGCCATCGACCACCTCGGCGCCACCCCCGGACGGCGACCGCAGGCACTGCCCGAGATGCAGGTCCCCATGGATGCGCTGAGCCGTCCATGTGTGGCCCTCGGCGGCCAGGTCGGCCAGCGCCGCGAAGGCCGTGCGGAGGGCGGGGGCGTAGGGGCCGAGGGCCGGTACGGCCTGGGCCGCCGCCTCCAGTCGCTCGGTCATCCCGGCGACCAGCAGCTCCAGCTGGGGTCGGCCCAGGGTGACCGTCGGCAGGGCCCGGGTCAGCGCGAGGTGCACCTCCGCCGTCGCCCGGCCCAGTGCCCGCGCCTCCGCGGAGAAGTCCTCGCCCTTGGCCAGCATGCTCAGCGCCAGCTCCCAGCCGTCCGCCGCGCCCTGGAGATAGGGCTGGAGCACCCCGAGGACGTGGTGCTCGGGGGTGGGGGCGGGGCCCAGGTCGGCCACCATCCAGGCCGCCGGAGCCGGTACCCGGGGGCACCCTTCGCGCGACAGCACCAACGGGAGTTCGAGGTCGGGGTTGGCGCCGGGCACGACCCGTCGGAAGAGTTTCAGGATAAACGTATCGCCATAGACGATCGAGGAGTTGGACTGCTCGGCCGTCACCACACGCGGCACGAGTCCTTGCGGTATGTCGAGGCGCATGTCCCGCTCGCAGCGGAGTTCACCGACGCGCGCCTTCGCCCGCAGCGCCTCCAGGAGGACGTCGGCGAGGCGCGGGTCGTGCAGTGCCTCGTACACCGTCTGCCCGGACAGCGGCCCCTCGGTCGCATGTCCGATCAGCGCCGGAGCGAGCCGGGGCGGCAGCGTCTTCCGTACGCCGAGCAGGAGTTGGTAGCAGTCGCCCGGATGGGCCGGGGCGCCCTGCGCGGGCACCAGCGGCTGATGGGCGCGTACGAGCAGATGCAGCAGCCCCGCCTTCGCGGACCCCACCGGCAGCATCTCGGTCGCCGCCACCAGGCTGAACCCGCTGATCGGTCGCCCTTTCCCCGCGAACCAGCGCTGCCTCGGCAACCACTCCCGGAGCAGTGGCTCGAGTGAGGTGAGCCAGCCGGGAGTCGGCGGGGCGGGGGCCGGTGCGACGGCGGGCGGCGTTCCAGGACCCGTCGCAGTGGAGTGCGTGGCTGCTTCCGACATGGCGTCGTGTCCTTTCCCCGGGGGCGGTCGGGGTTTCTGATTGCGTGCCCAGGGCGGGCCGGGGGAAACCGGCCCACCCTGGGTTCCGGTCGGGCTACACGGCGTCCTTGCGCAGGCGGAACCAGTAGAAGCCGTGGCCCGCGAGGGTGAGGAGGTAGGGCAGTTCACCGATGGCGGGGAAGCGGACGCCGCCGATGAGTTCGACGGGGTGGCGTCCTTCGTGGGCGCGCAGGTCGAGTTCGGTGGGCTGGGCGAAGCGGGAGAAGTTGTTGACGCACAGTACGAGGTCGTCCTCGTACTCCCGGAGGTAGGCCAGGACGGCGGGGTTGGTCGAGGGCAGTTCGGTGTAGGCGCCGAGGCCGAAGGCGGGGTTCTGCTTGCGGATCTCGATCATGCGGCGGGTCCAGTGCAGCAGTGACGACGGTGAGGACATCGACGCCTCGACGTTCGTGACCTGGTAGCCGTAGACCGGGTCCATGATGGTGGGGAGGAACAGCCGTCCGGGGTCGCTGGAGGAGAATCCGGCGTTGCGGTCCGGGGTCCATTGCATGGGGGTGCGTACGGCGTCGCGGTCGCCGAGCCAGATGTTGTCGCCCATGCCGATCTCGTCGCCGTAGTAGAGGATCGGTGAGCCCGGCAGGGACAGCAGCAGGGCGGTGAACAGTTCGATCTGGTTGCGGTCGTTGTCGAGGAGGGGGGCGAGTCGGCGGCGGATGCCGATGTTGGCGCGCATCCGCGGGTCTTTGGCGTATTCCGCGTACATGTAGTCGCGTTCTTCGTCGGTGACCATTTCGAGTGTCAGCTCGTCGTGGTTGCGCAGGAAGATGCCCCACTGGCAGTTGGAGGGGATGGCCGGGGTCTTGGCGAGGATTTCGGAGACGGGGTAGCGGGATTCCCTTCGGACGGCCATGAAGATCCTCGGCATGACGGGGAAGTGGAATGCCATGTGGCATTCGTCGCCGCCGCTGGGGAAGTCGCCGAAGTAGTCGACGACGTCTTCCGGCCACTGGTTGGCCTCGGCCAGCAGTACGGTGTCGGGATAGTGGGCGTCGATCTCCTTGCGTACCCGTTTCAGGAAGTCGTGGGTGGCCGGGAGGTTTTCGCAGTTGGTGCCCTCCTGCTGGTACAGGTAGGGCACGGCGTCGAGCCGGAAGCCGTCGATGCCCAGGTCCAGCCAGAACCGCAGTGCCGAGATGATCTCCTCCTGTACGGCCGGGTTCTCGTAGTTGAGGTCTGGTTGGTGGGAGAAGAAGCGGTGCCAGAAGTACTGCTTGCGGACGGGGTCGAAGGTCCAGTTGGAGACTTCGGTGTCGACGAAGATGATGCGGGCGTCCTGGTACTGGTCGTCCTTGTCGGCCCAGACGTAGTAGTCGCCGTAGGGTCCTTCGGGGTTGTTCCTGGACTCCTGGAACCAGGGGTGCTGGTCGCTGGTGTGGTTCATGACGAAGTCGATGATGACGCGCATGCCGCGCTGGTGGGCGGCGTCGACGAATTCCACGAAGTCGGCGAGGTCGCCGAATTCGGGGAGGACGGCGGTGTAGTCGGAGACGTCGTAACCGCCGTCCCGCAGGGGGGATTTGAAGAAGGGCGGGAGCCAGATGCAGTCGATGCCCAGCCACTGCAGGTAGTCGAGTTTGGCGGTCAGGCCCTTGAGGTCGCCGATGCCGTCGCCGTTGCTGTCCTGGAAGGAGCGTACGAGGACTTCGTAGAAGACGGCGCGTTTGAACCAGTCCGGGTCCCGGTCCTTCTGCGGCGTGTCCTCGAAGGTGTCCGGAACGGGCTCGTTGACGATCATTTTGCGGGTGACCCTCCGATCTGCGGGTTGGACGGTCGCAGGACGGTCAGTACGTGTGCGGGCGCGCGGCCCGGTTCGAGACGTACATAGTTGCTCCTGCCCCAGGTGTAGACCTCACCGGTGAGCTCGTCGCGCACCAGCACGGACTCGTGCCAGTCGAGCCCGAGTCGCGGCATGTCCAACGAGACCGTGGCCTCCTGGGTGTGGTGGGGGTCGAGGTTCACGACCACCAGAACCGTGTTCGAACCCGCGCGCTTGCTGTACGCGATCACCGCGTCCTTGTCGGCGTGATGGAAGTGCAGGTCACGCAGTTGGCGCAGCGCCGGGCTCCGCCGCCGGATCGCGTTCAGCCTGCCGAGCAGCGGGGCGATGGTGCGTCCCTCGCGTTCGGCGGTCTCCCAGTCGCGGGGTCGGAGTTGGTACTTCTCCGAGTCCAGGTACTCCTCGCTGCCGGGTTTGAGCGGGGTGTTCTCGCACAGTTCGTAGCCCGAGTACACGCCCCAGGTGGGGGAGAGGGTCGCGGCGAGCACCGCGCGCAGTTCGAAGGCGGGCCGGCCGCCGTGCTGGAGGAACTCGTGGAGGATGTCGGGGGTGTTGACGAAGAAGTTCGGCCGCATGTAGCTCGCGGCCTCGCCCGCCAGTTCGGTGGCGTAGTCGGTGAGTTCCTGTTTGGTGTTGCGCCAGGTGAAGTAGGTGTAGGACTGCTGGAAGCCGATCTGGGCCAGGGTGTGCATCATCGCGGGGCGGGTGAAGGCCTCGGCGAGGAAGATCACGTCGGGGTCGGTGCGGTTGATCCGCGTGATGACCCGTTCCCAGAAGACGACCGGTTTGGTGTGGGGGTTGTCGACGCGGAAGATGCGTACCCCGTGGGCCATCCAGTGCCTGAGGACCCGGACGGTCTCGGTGATGAGGCCGGGCATGTCGGCGTCGAAGGCGATGGGGTAGATGTCCTGGTACTTCTTCGGGGGGTTCTCCGCGTAGGCGATCGATCCGTCGGGGCGGTGGTGGAACCACTGGGGGTGTTTGTCGACCCAGGGGTGGTCCGGTGAGCACTGCAGGGCGAAGTCCAGGGCCACCTCCAGGTCCAGTTCCCGTGCCCGTCGCACGAAGTGGTCGAAGTCGTCGATGGTGCCGAGGGCGGGGTGGACGGCGTCGTGGCCGCCTTCGGGTGAGCCGATGGCCCAGGGGACGCCGACGTCGTCGGGGGTGGGGGAGAGGGTGTTGTTGCGGCCTTTGCGGAAGGTGGTGCCGATGGGGTGGATGGGCGGGAGGTAGACGACGTCGAAGCCCATGGCGGCGATCGCGGGCAGGCGGCGGGCGGCGGTGCGGAAGGTGCCGTGGGGCTGCTCGGGGGTGCCCTCGGAGCGGGGGAAGAACTCGTACCAGGACCCGAACAGGGCCCGTTCCCGCTCCACGAGCAGCGGCAACGGGTCACTGCTGGTGACCAGTTCCCGTAGCGGATGGCGGGCCAGGACCTCGTCCACCTCCGGCGTCAACGCCGCCGCGAGACGGGACGCGTCCGGCCGGGCGGTGTCCCGCAGCGCGTCCACGGCGGCGAGGAGCACGTCGCGGCGGCCGTGCTCCTTCGGGACTTCGGCGGCGGCGCGTTCGTACAGGCGCGCGCCCTCCTCCAGGACGAGTTCGGTGTCGATGCCGGCCGGGACCTTGATGTGCGCGGCGTGCCGCCAGGTGGAGACCGGGTCGCTCCACGCCTCGACGGTGTAGGTCCACAGCCCCTCGCTCGCTGCGGAGACCGTGGCGCCCCAGCGGTCGGTGCCGGGGGCGAGTTCGCGCATCGGGGTCCAGGGAGCCGGGCGGCCCTCCGGGTCCCTGAGGACGACATTGGCGGCGACCGCGTCATGGCCCTCGCGGAAGACGGTGGCCGAGATCTCGAAGGCCTCGCCCACGACGGCCTTCGCCGGCCGGCGGCCCTGATGGACACACGGCCGTACGTCGAGAAGCGGTATCCGCCCAATGGCCGGGGTATCTGGTGGCGAAGTGGCGTCGACCGGCGCGGGCGGTCCTGTGTGCGCCCGGCGCGCGGGGCTCGAGAGGGCGCTCTCGGTGGCGTCAGGGGTGGTACCGGGCGCGTCCGGGGTGGTATCGGGCGTGCTGGTGGTGCTGGTCGTCGGAGGTGCTGACGAGTGGTGCGTGGCGGGCATGACCGCTCCTGTCCGCGTCAACGTGGGTGGGCGGATGAGGGTGTGGGGAGGTGGGGCCAGCGGGACGTACCGGTGGAGCCTTCCCATGGAGTGCGGGTGGGCATTCCGGCACTTTGTTAACTACTCACGCGTATGTCTACACACAAGACCGGCCGTGTCGTGGACGGATGTCCAGACACAGGACCGGCCTCGTCCACTGGGGACGAGGCCGGCCACTGTAGTCGCCCTGGGTGAAGGGCTGTTCACCTGTGGTGTTACAGGGGTCCTACGGGACTCCTGTGGGTCTCGCACAGGTTTTCCATGAGATTGCTACGGGTTGTCGACCTGGAGGAGTTTGTTCGGAGAGCCCGGATATCTGTCCTTGACCTTGCCCGAAACCGTGCGCTGCGCCAGCGCCTTGCCCACCTCGGCCGGTGCGGCCCTCGGATGGTCGGCCAGATACAGCGCGGCAGCTCCCGCCGCGTGCGGGGTCGCCATCGACGTACCGGAGAAGGTCGCCTTCCCGGTGTCGCTCTTGTGTGACGCCGAGGTGATGTTCACACCGGGAGCGAACAGGTCGAGGCTCGGGCCCCAGTTCGAGAAGTAGGCACGGACGTCCTTCTTGTCGGTGGCGCCGACCGTGATCGCCTGCTTGACGCGGGCGGGCGAGTAGAGACCCGCGGAGAGCCCGTCATTGCCGGCGGCGACCACGTACGTCACCCCGGACGCCATGGAGTTGCGTACGGCGGCGTCGAGCTGGGCGTTGGCGAAGCCGCCGAGGCTCATATTGGCCACGGCCGGCTTCCTCGCGTGCTGGGTGACCCAGTCGATACCGGCGATGACCTGGGCGGTCGTACCCGCGCCCGCGTCGTCCAGCACGCGTACGGCGACCACCTTCGCCTTCTTGTTCTTGGCGACGCCGTACGTGGTGCCGACGGCGGTGGCGGCGACATGGGTGCCGTGGCCGTTGCCGTCCTGGGCGGTCCTGTCGTTCTGCACGAAGTCCCAGCCGTGGCTGGCCCGGCCGCCGAAGTCCTTGTGCGTGATCCGTATACCGGTGTCGATCACGTACACGGTGGCGCCCTGGCCCGCCGACTCCGGCCAGGTGTAGCTCTTGTCGAGCGGCAGGCCCGGCTGGTCCAGTCGGTCGAGGCCCCACGAGGGCGGATTTCGCTGGTTGTGGTCGTATGTGACCCTGGTGTCCTGGACGACCGATGCCACGCGGGAGTCCGCCGCGAGCCGTTTGGCCTGTTTCTCACTGACCTTCACGGAATATCCGTTCAGGGCCGAGCTGTACGTGTGGCGTATTTTCGCCCCGTACTTCTCCGCGACACCCTTCCCGGCCTTCGACGGGGCCTTCGTGCCCGTCTTGAGGGTCACTATGTAACTGCCGCTGACGGAACCGGGGCCACCGGCTCCGAGGACCAGCCCCTCCGGAGCGGCGTGCGCCGGCAGGGTGATGGCCGAAAGCGCCGCGGCCGTGATGACCGCCGCCAGCCCTCCCGTCCAGCGCAGACGCCTGTTTCTCGCCTCTGACAGGTGTGGCATGCGTACGTACCCCCTCCTCGACTCGGCGTACCGCCACCGGAGTTCGCCGAGGCCGTGCGAGGTCGGGCCCCCGGGGTCCGCCGGATTCGGCCGAGGTCGACCGGTACGCCACTCGGCAGCCTCTCGTGCGGTGCGAAGCACCACAAGGTCGAGCAGAGGGGCGGAATCGGCCATATCGCCCGTGGGGTACATGTGGAGGTTGCGGCGAATTCAGGCCTGAACGTGCGGGGACGGACTGTACGGCGGGGGAGGCGGGGTACGGATGCGCCGTGCATGCATACCGGTTGCCGACACCCGGTACCCGGACTCGACATCGATACCCGAACCGCACAGCCGGGGGACGCGCCGTAGAGCCGAGCCGTCCGCGCCGTTACCGTCGTGGGTGACGAGCGGGCGCACAGCGGAGTGCGTCCTTCCGGCCCGTACGTCCTGGCGTGAAGGTGGAACCCTCTGTGAAGGCCATCCGCAGATTCACCGTCCGACCCCTCCTCCCCGAAGCCCTGCACCCGCTCAGCGAACTGGCGCGCAATCTGCGCTGGGCCTGGCACGCGGAGACCCGTGACCTCTTCCAGTCCGTCGACCCCGAGCGCTGGGCCGCGTCCGGCGGCGACCCCGTACGACTCCTGGGCTCCGTCTCCACCGGACGCCTCGCCGAACTCGCCGAGGACCGCCGCTTCCTGCGCCGCCTCACGGTGGCGGCCGACGAACTGCGGGACTACGTCACCGGTGACCGCTGGTATCAAGGTCAGGCGCAGACCGCCGAACTCCCGGCGGCCATCGCCTACTTCTCCCCCGAGTTCGGTATCACGGCCGCGCTGCCGCAGTACTCCGGCGGCCTCGGCATCCTTGCCGGCGACCATCTGAAGGCGGCCAGCGACCTCGGCGTACCCCTGATCGGCGTCGGCCTGCTGTACCGGCACGGCTACTTCCGCCAGTCACTGTCGAGAGACGGCTGGCAGCAGGAGCACTACCCGGTACTCGACCCGAACGAGCTGCCTCTGGTGCCGTTGCACGAGTCCGACGGCTCTCCGGCCCAGGTCGGCCTGGCCCTGCCCGGCGGTCGCCTGCTGCACGCCCGTATCTGGCAGGCCCAGGTCGGCCGCGTCCCCCTGCTCCTGCTCGACTCGGACGTCGAGGAGAACGCCCTCGGTGAACGCGGCGTGACCGACCGCCTCTACGGCGGCGGCAGCGAACACCGCCTGCTCCAGGAGATGCTGCTCGGCATAGGAGGAGTCCGCGCCGTACGCGCGTACTGCCGCCTCACCGGCCACCCGGCCCCCGAGGTCTTCCACACCAACGAGGGCCACGCCGGCTTCCTCGGCCTCGAACGCATCGCCGAACTCTCCGACCAGGGCCTCGACTTCGACGCCGGTCTGGAGGCGGTCCGCTCCGGCACCGTCTTCACCACCCACACCCCCGTCCCCGCCGGCATCGACCGCTTCGACCGCGAACTGGTCGCCCGCCACTTCGGCCCCGACGCCGAGCTGCCCCGCATCGACGTCGAACGCATTCTCGGCCTTGGCATGGAGACGTACTCGGGCGGCGACCCGAACGTCTTCAACATGGCGGTGATGGGCCTGAGGCTGGCGCAGCGGGCGAACGGGGTGTCCCTCCTGCACGGCAATGTGAGCCGGGAGATGTTCTCGGGCCTGTGGCCCGGCTTCGACCCGGACGAGGTCCCGATCACCTCGGTCACGAACGGCGTACACGCCCCGACCTGGGTGGCCCCCGAGGTCTTCCGCCTCGGCGCCCGCCAGATCGGCGCCGAACGCACCGAGGACGCCATGACGGTGGGCGGCTCGGACCGCTGGGACGCGGTCGGTGACATCCCCGACCAGGACATCTGGGAACTGCGCCGGGTCCTGCGCGAGCAGTTGGTACAGGAGGTACGGGAACGCCTGTACGCCTCCTGGCGCCAGCGCGGCGCGGGCACGGCCGAACTGGGCTGGATCGAGGGAGTGCTGGACCCGGACGTGCTGACGATCGGCTTCGCGCGCCGAGTCCCGTCGTACAAACGTCTGACCCTGATGCTCAGGGACCAGGACCGCCTGATGGATCTGCTGCTCCACCCGGAGCGGCCGGTGCAGATAGTGGTCGCGGGCAAGGCCCACCCCGCGGACGACGGTGGCAAGCGCCTCATCCAGGAGCTGGTGCGCTTCGCGGACGACCCGCGCGTACGCCACCGGATCGTGTTCCTCCCCGACTACGGCATGGCGATGGCGCAGAAGCTGTACCCCGGCTGCGACGTCTGGCTGAACAACCCGCTGCGACCGCTGGAGGCGTGCGGGACGAGCGGGATGAAGGCGGCGCTGAACGGCTGTCTGAATCTGTCCGTCCTGGACGGCTGGTGGGACGAATGGTTCAAGCCGGACTTCGGCTGGGCGATCCCCACGGCGGACGGCACGGCGATGGACGAGGACCGCCGGGACGACGTGGAGGCCGCGGCCCTCTACGACCTGCTGGAGCAGCGGGTGGCCCCGCGCTTCTACGAACGCGGGCCGAGCGGCTTGCCCGACCGCTGGATCGAGATGGTCCGCCAGACGCTCACCCATCTGGGCCCGAAGGTGCTGGCGGGCCGGATGGTGTCCGAGTACGTGGAACGCCTGTACGCGCCGGCGGCCCGGGCGCATCGTGCGCTGACGCCGGACACGGCGCGCGAGCTGGCGGGGTGGAAGGCGCGGGTGCGGTCCGCGTGGCACCGGGTGACGGTGGACCATGTGGAGACCTCCGCCGCCCCGACCGGCACGGCGGCGGAGCTGGGGGCGTCGCTGGTGCTGCGTGTACGGGTCGGTCTGGGGGACCTGGCCCCGGACGACGTGGAGGTCCAGGCGGTGTCGGGACGCGTCGACAACGAGGACCGCATCACGGACGCGACGTACGTCCCGCTGAAGCCGACGGGTGGGCCGGACGAGGGGGGCGGCTGGGTGTACGAGGGGCCACTGTCCTTGGACCGCACGGGCCCGTTCGGCTACACGGTACGGATCCTGCCGGCCCACCGATTGCTGGCGTCGACGGCGGAGCTGGGGCTGGTGGCGGTACCGGCGGAGGAGATGGGGGAGGGCGCGGGGGTGTTGATGCGGTGAGGTCCCGGAGGGCGGCCGGGTTCCTCGGTCGGCGGTGGGTACGACGAGGCGTGCACGAGTGAGTCTCCGGGCGGTGGCAGGAGCACTCGTGGGGTGGGGAACGGAAGTTCTCGCCTCGAATGTGTGACCTTCGTCGGTGGTGGCCGTTGGGTGTGGTGACGGATTTGTGCGGCACCGGGTGGGGGTGGCGGGGTGCCCGGTCCCACGGGGGTCGCGGTCCGTACCCGGCTCAAGAATCTGACCGCCGGGGACGAGAAGGTGCTGCATCTGGTCGGTGACCATCTGGGGTCGCTGGCCTCCCGGGATCTGAAGGCGCGGTGTGCGGCCGGACCGGGGCACGACAGTGAGCGGTGGGCGCAGCGCAAGCGTGTCCTGACCGAGGAGTCGTCCTCGCGGTGGGCGGGGTCGATCACGAAGTCCACTCACGATCAGTGGGCCCTGGCGCGGCGCGGTCAGCTCGCCCACATCCACAGCCTTCAGGCCGGGGTCAGGACCATCGCGCACCGCCTGTCCCTGCCGGTCGGGGGGGAAGGGCGGCAAGAAGGCTCCGGGCGGCTACGGCAGCAGGCAGGAGTGGTTCGCCAAGTCGCGGCGCCTGCGGGTGCTCGATGAGCGGCTTCAGGCGGCGCGGGCCGATTGGGATGCCGGGGTGGTGCGTGTGGTGCGGGGCGGGAAGGGGCTGCTGAACACCCGTCACCACCTGGATGCCGCTCGGCTCACCGAGGAGCAGTGGCGCCGGCGGTGGCAGGCCGGGCGCCGCTTCCTGCAGGCGGACGGGGAGTCCGGCAAGCGGTTCGGCAACGAGACCGTCCGCGTCACTCCCGGCGGTGAGGTGTCGCTCAGGCTGCCCGCGCCGCTGGCGCATCTGGCGAACGCCCCGCACGGCCGCTACGTGCTGACCGCCCGTGTGGGGTTCGCGCACCGGGGTGAGCAGTGGGCCGACCGCGTCACCGCGAACCGGGCCGTCGCGTACCGCATCCACGAAGACACCGGCCGGGGCCGCTGGTACCTCACCGCCTCCTGGACCATCCCCCCCACCCCGGCGGTGCCGCTGGAGGCGGCCCGCGCGCAGGGCCTGGTCGGGGTGGACACCAACGCCGACCACCTGGCCGCCTGGCGCCTCGACGCCCACGGCAACCCCCTCGGCGCACCCCGCCGCTTCGACTACGACCTCACCGGCACCGCCCACCACCGCGACGCCCAGATCCGCCACGCCCTGATCCGCCTGCTGCTCCCCCACGCTCGGCTTCGCTCGCGCGGGAGGTATCCCCATGGCCAGACGCCACGGCTTGGCGATCGCGGTGGAGGACCTCGACTTCGCCGCGGAGAAGACCCGCAAGACCACACGCCATCATGCGGCAGCGGTGGCGATCGGAAGACGCGCCCTGGGACACCCGGTCCGGCGACGGACGACACCGCCCCCTGCTCACCGGAGCGATGAGCAGGGGCATCGGACCGTCCAGACCGAACCGGCCACCCCGGGGCGTGAGGCTGTGCCCATCAGCGGCCTCCGGCCGCGGGCCGCCCCGCATTCCCGGACCACGGACACGATCCGTGCGCGCTGGACACGGAGCGAAAGCGGTCGACCAGAACGCCCAACACCGTTCGGGGCGTTCGACTGAGCACGGACCCTGGCAACAGGACTCACTCCCGCTCAGTCTCTGGGAACGGCGAGGTATCTGCGGCCGGACCCTCTACTCCCGCGTGAACCGGTCGAGCAGCGCGTCCAGCCCGGTGGCCAGGGCCTCCGGACCGCCCCGCTCGGCGAGTGAGGCGGCCGTCTCCCGCAGGGTCGGCAGTTCCTGAGCCGACAGGCGGTGCAGGCCGAGACGGAAAGCGGGATCAGGCTCGTCGGGGTTATCCACCATGGGCCGTAGCTCCACGGATACATAGCCGAGCAGCCAGGCAGTGAGAGCTTGGAAGACGGCAGCGCTGCGGACATCGTCGAGCCCACCCTCCCGGAGCAGCGCGAGTATCCTTTCGTGGTCCCGCAGCACGGCGACCGGCCGCCGCGCCAGTGGAACCGCCAGCATGCGCGTGGTGAGAAGGGGTGCCGCCTGAGGGTGGGCGAGACACACGTCGTAGGTGGCCCGCGCGATGCGGTGCAGTCCCGCGCGCCAGGCCAGTGCACCAGCCTCGGGATCGGGTTCGGCGGCCAGGCGTGACTCCAGTTCCAGGTACAGGGCCTCGACCAGGCCGTCCAGGAGGGCGTCCTTGCTGGAGGCGTACCGGTAGAGCGCCATCGCCTCCACACCGAGTTCGGCACCGAGCCGACGCATGCTCAGCGCCGACAGTCCCTCCCGATCCACAAGAGCCAGCGCACTGGCCAGCACGCGATCCCGGCTGAGTCGCCCATATCGGCCGCGATCACTGGCGCGCCGCGCCGGTTGGGCCTCGTCGGCCCGCTCCTTGGCCATGTCCTGCCTCCAGACGGTCGGCCGAGGCCGTGTCCCTGTTGAGTGTACGTATACGTAGTACACCTTCGGGGTCAGGGTTGTGCAGCCCCAGTGTTCGGCGGTGCCGTGACGGCGCGGCCGAAGTAGTCGACGCTGACCGGGACGAGGCCGAAGCGCGCATGCAGGTCGAGCCCGGCGTGCCGGCAGTCGGGAACGAAGCGGCGGGCGTCGGACGGCGAATCGGCCTCGGGCAGCGGGCCTCCGTCGAAGCAGGGAGAGGCGGTAGCACCCGTCGAGCGGCTGTCCAGGCGTTCCTGCCCTGTGCTGTAGCGCCAGTCCTCAAGACCCCGGAAGTTCTCATCGCCCCAGCGCACGAGCCACTGGCCTTTCGCGGTGTAGTACTGGTTGCCCTGGAAGATGACCTGACTGGTGGAGAGGTCGGTGTCCGACACGACGAGCGGGTCTCCGTCGGTGACCAGGATGTTGTTGCGCAGGCTCACGGCGTTGTTGTTGGGGTGGACGCGCACCGCGGTGCCCTCGCCCGCCGGCGAGCGGGTCATGACCACTGTGTTCTGGTAGATCTGCAGGTTGCTGATATTGGAGCCGTGGACCGTCAGACCGCCGTTGTGGGGCATCTTGCGTGCGTCGTTGCTGCTGATGTTGTAACGAATGGTGTTGTTGGGATGCGGATGTCCCCAGCGAGAGAACACGTAGAAACCAGACCCGTCGTTCTGGAACGACAGGTTGTATTGGAGGGTCGAGTTGGACACGCTCGTGTCCATGCCGAACCCGGCACCATCCACATCGGAACCGGAGTGGTTGCGGTAAGCGGAATTGTGCTCCACCAGAACGCCTGTGGAGTCGTACGCCCAGATACCCCCCGGCCCGTAGTACGCCTTGGCCGCGGCCTGCCTGCCGTTGTCGTGGGCACTGGAGTTGCGCACGATGGCTTGACGTACGCCCCCGATGACGATGCCGTTGCCAGTCGGACGGTAGATCGCGGCGGGGTCGCCGGGATTGTCGTATGCGTGGACATTTGTGATGTCGATGTTCTCGTGAGCGTAGGCGGGACGGTTGTCATCGAACTCCGGCCCGTAGGTGAGCAACCCGGTGTCCTTGTTGCCGTGGAGTTCTGCGCGGCGGATCAGCACGTCGGTGAAGCCGCTGCCGGAGATGGTGGAGCCGACCCCGATTCCCACCTGGAAACCGGATGCGTCGACGTCGGAGACGATCACGTGGGCCCGGCGTGCCTCGGCCGGGGTGTCGTTGTACAGGTTGACGCCCGCCTGGCTGGTGCGCGCCGAGCCGCGGCCTCGGAGTATCAGGTCGTGTATCTCGACGCCTGCGGTGTTGTGCACGGAGACTCCGGCAGAGCCTGCGGCGACGAGCGTCGCCCGCCCGCTCCCGTAGGAACCGACGATCACCGGCCTCTCGGCGTCCCCGGCTTCGTTGCCGCTGACCGTGATCGTGCCGGCGAAGCGGGCCCCGCCTTCGAGCAGGAGCCGGTCACCGGGACGCAGCATGACCTGTTCGGCACGGCCCAGGGTGCGCCAGGCCTTGTCCGTCGAGGTTCCCTCGGCGGAGTCGTCGCCGTGGGTGCTCACGTAGTACGTCTTGGGCGACGGGGCTCCGTAGTGGGGAGCCGCGGTGCAGCCACCGACCAGGAGCCCGAGGACCGCCGTGGCGAGGGTGCGGGTGCGCCACATGGGGATCAGATCTCCAACGGCTGCCTGAGCCGTCCTTGGGTGAGAGTCCTGGCGGACCGATCAACCGTGCGGCGCAGCCCTTCTGTCAACGTGACCTCGGGCGCCCAGTTGAGCAGCTCACGGGCGCGCGTGATGTCGGCGCAACGGCGCGTGGGGTCGTCGGTGGGCAGGGGGCGGCGGTCGAGAGGGGAGGATGAGCCGATGGCTGCCAGGACGGGTTCGGCCAGTTCACGGGCGCTGTACTCGGCGGGGTTGCCCAGGTTCACCGGCCCCTCGTGGTGGCTGTCGAGCATGGCGATCAAGCCTCGGACGAGGTCGTCGACGTAGCAGAAGCTGTGCGTCTGGCCGCCGTCGCCGTAGATGGTGGGTGCGGCGCGGGCCAGCGCTTGCCGGACGAAGGTGGATACCAGGCTCCCGCCTCGGGGCCGCATACGGGGACCGTAGGCGTTGAAGATCCGCATGATGCCCGTCTCGGTCCCATAGGTGCGCCGGTGCACGGTGGTGGGCGCTTCGGCGTAGCGTTCGGCTTCGTCGTAGACGCTGCGGGGTCCCACAGGGTTCACGTTGCCCCAGTAGACCTCGGGCTGCGGATGGATCAGCGGGTCGACATAGACCTCGCTGGTAGCTGCCGGCAGGAAGCGGGCCCCGTGCCGCCGTGCCAGCAGCGGCGCGTTCTTCGTGCCGTGGCTGCTCGGGGCGTTGCTCTGGGCCCGCTGGGGTGTGCCCACACAGACGGAGTGAGTCCTGGGGAACTGGGCGCCCTCGGCCAACGAGGTGGTGAACCGGAGGCGCCCGGAGCGGATGGTTCGCGCGAGCAGTTCACTCAGGCCCGTCTCGTGGACAGGGGCGCGGCCGGCTGACAGGGAGGCGATGCGGTCGGCGTCGACGTCGATGCCGACGACCTTGTGGTCGAGGTCCGCCATGCGCGCGGCATGCGCCGTGCCCACATATCCGGTCCCGATGACTGTCAATCGCATGAGGTGGCTCCTTTGTCGTCGGCCGGCCACCGGAGCCAGCGGCGGCACCTGTTCGGTGTCGCTAGATGCCAACTCTGTATGTTTACGTCGTATATTTTGCAGTTTGCGCCCGCTGCTCGATGACGTCAAGCGGAAGCGGCTTGAGTATGTGTACGATGTAAGTCTTGACCGTAAACGTACGTCGAATACTCGCTCTCGGCGGAGTCTCCCGAAGCAGCCGCCCAATGGGCGGGAAGTCCCACGCACCTACTGGGATGTGCCTGATGACGCACTCACAGACAGAAGCTCCACAGCATCGCGGAAGCCGTCAGGGGAGAAAGTTCGACGACCGGGAGCGGCAGATCCTTGAGCTCCAGCTCCGGGATCTCTCGGACGGTAATGTCGGCCGGATCACCCCTCACGGACCGCTCTTCGCCCGGCCACCGCGATCACTCCAGGCGGAGCGGAGCACTTATGTGTCGACTCTGTCCGGTCGCGACAAGGTGATCATGGCTGGCATCGCCGCCCTGTGGGCCGTGGCCTTCTCCTGGTTCTGGCTGTGGTGGCTGCAGCCGGGGCATCTGGTGTCCTGGGTCGGGATGGGCGTCACCAGCGTCTTGCTCCTCTACCTGTCCACCCAGGCGTGTTACTTCCTCATCGCGGTGGCTCGGCTGCCTCGCGTGCGACCGTCACTGAAGATTCCGAGACTTCGGCTGGCCATCGCGGTGACGCGAGCTCCTTCCGAGCCATGGGCTATGGCGCGGCGCACCCTGGAGGCGATGAAGGCACAAGAGTTCCCGTACGCGTATGACGTCTGGTTGTGCGATGAGGACCCGTCCCCGGAGATCTACGAGTGGTGTGCGGCTCAGGGGATTCGTGTGTCGACACGGAAAGGCGTCCCGGAGTACAACCGGAGTAGTTGGCCGCGCCGCACGAAATGCAAAGAGGGCAACCTCGCCTACTTCTACGATCATTGGGGTTACTCGCAATACGACGTCGTCGTGCAACTCGACTGCGACCACGAGCCGTCCTCCACCTACTTGGCGGAGGTTGTCCGGCCCTTCTCGGACGAGGCCATCGGCTATGTGGCGGCACCGAGTATTTGCGATGCAAATGCCCGCACATCGTGGGCAGCTCGCGGCCGTCTGTACCGGGAAGCACCCTTCCATGGCCCCTTCCAACTCGGACATGCGAATCGGCTCGCCCCCGTATGCATTGGGTCGCACTATGGGGTACGTACGCGGGCGCTGCGTGACATCGGGGGCCTCGGGCCCGACCTGGCAGAGGACTTCACCACCACCTTCCTGTTCAACTCGGCAGGATGGCAGGGAGCTTTCGCGATCGACGCGGAGGCTCACGGCCTCGGCCCGATGACCTTCGCGGATATGGTGACCCAGGAATACCAGTGGTCGCGCAGTCTCGTGGCCATGATGTTCGGAATGATCCCGCGTCACATGCATCGTCTGCCCGTGCGACTGCGCATCCGGTTCACGATCGTGCTGATCTACTACCCGTTGCTGGCACTTGCGGCGATCGCCGGATTGGTGCTACCCGCAGCGGCATCGATTTCCGGAAATATATGGGTCAGCGTCAACTACCTGGCCTTCCTGGGCAACTTCTTCGCCATGGGCCTCTGTATGCTTTTTCTCCTCCTGCTGTTGCGGCGCCGAGGCCTGCTGCGTCCACATTCGGCGCCAGTACTCAGCTGGGAACTGTGGCTCTTCACGCTGGCCCGGTGGCCATGGGTGGCCTGGGGCGTGTTGGGCGCCATCGTGCAGGAGACCTTCCGCCGGCCGATCTACTTCAAGGTCACCCCCAAGGACAGAAGCGGGTCGGAAGTACTGCCGAAACGGCTGGTCCTCCCGTATGGAGGAATCGTGACAGCGCTGTCGGTGGCAGCTGTCGTAGGCGAGATGACCGGCCCAGCGGTGGGCTACGTCTTCCTTTGCATACTTGGTGCCTGTGCGTACGCGGTGGTCGGCATCGCCGTGTCCGTGCTGCACGTCCTGGAGGCCGCCAAGGCGGCGGGGACCCGCCTGCGGTCCGCAATGATCACGGCCCGTACTCCATTGCTTCTTGCTCTGGCGCCGTTGCTTCCCCTGGCCTTGGCCATCTACGTCTTCCCCTCCTACTTGTTTGCGGTTCTCGGTTGGTGAAGTCATGACTTCGGCGTCCAGATCCCGAATGAGCGCACCATCGACCGTCCTCGTCACCGGCGGGGCGGGCTTCATCGGCAGCCATGCCTGCGTCGACCTGCTCGACCACGGATACGAGGTGATCGTGGTCGACGACCACTCCCACAGCACGCCCCAGGCCCTCGCCCGGGTGGAACGGATCACCGGCCGCCCCCTCAGCGCCGCCTATGAGCTGGACATTCGTGATCGGAACGCTCTCTCAGCCGTGTTCGATCGGCACGTCGTGGACGCGGTGGTGCACTTCGCCGCGTACAAGGCCGTCGGCGAGTCGACTCGGATGCCCATCCAGTACTACGACATCAACGTCGGCGGTACGACCGCCCTGTTGTCGCAGATGCGGAAACACCACGTTCACCGGCTGGTGTTCTCCTCCTCCTGCTCCCTCTACGGTGACGCCGACGGCGGCCTCCTCGACGAGTCGGCTCCCGCCCGGCCGGCCAATCCGTACGCGAACTCCAAGTGGCTGTGCGAGCAGATCCTCGCGGACGTCTGCCGACACTGGCCGGAACTGTCGGTTTCATGCCTGCGGTACTTCAACCCGGCCGGCGCCCATCCCAGCGGACTCCTGGGTGAGAACCCGCTCGGCACGCCCGACAACCTCATGCCGTACGTGGCACAGGTGGCCGTCGGCAGGCGGGAGCGGCTGCGGGTGTTCGGCGGCGACTATCCCACCCCCGACGGCACCGCGATCCGCGACTACCTCCACGTCATGGACACCGCGGAAGCCCACCGGATGGCCCTCGACCGTCTTGCCGGTGAACCCGGCATGCGGCTGTTCAACCTCGGTACGGGTACCGGCAGTTCGGTACTGGACGTGGTCGCCGCGTTCAGGGCGGCGAGCGGCCGGGCGATCCCGTACGAGATCGTCGGGCGCCGCCCCGGTGACGTGCCCGAACTGGTCGCCGACGCGGGCGCTGTCGCCCGGGCCTGGGGGTGGCGTCCCGCACGGGACCTCGCGGCGATGTGCCGTGATGCCTGGCGCTTCCAGCAACTCAACCCCAACGGCTACCCCGGGTCGGAGCAGGAGATCGAACCGGAGATCCAGAACAAAGGAGTGACCTCATGCGGATGACAGTCATCGGCACCGGATACGTGGGAACGGTGCATGCCGCGTGCATGGCGGACCTCGGCCACGAGGTCCTCGGAATCGACATCGATCCGGAGCGCATCGCCTCCCTGTCGGCCGGACGCCCCCCGGTGCACGAGGAGGGACTGGGGCGACTGCTCGCCCGGGCGACCGCGTCCGGACGGCTGCGTTTCACGACGTCGCTGGCCGAAGGCGCCCACTTCGCCCAGGTCCACTTCGTGTGTGTGGGCACGCCGCAGCGGCCCGACGGCTGGGCGGCGGACCTCCGCCACGTCGACGCCGTGGTCGACGAACTCGTTCCCCACCTGCGCCCCGGAAGTCTGGTGGTGGGCAAGTCGACGGTTCCGGTCGGCACCGCGGCTCGGCTCGGCCGACGGGTCATGACGGCCGCGCCCGGCTGCGAGGTGGCATGGAATCCCGAGTTCCTGCGCGAGGGCTCGGCGGTGCGGGACACCATGCGCCCGGAGCGGCTCGTCGTCGGTGTCGCCTCACAGCGTGCCGATGCGATTCTCCGCGCTGTGTACCGCCCCATGATCCGGGCGGGCGTACCGTACTTCAGCACCGACCCGCCCACCGCGGAGCTGGTGAAGGTGGCGGCGAACTCCTTCCTCGCCACCAAGATCTCCTTCATCAACGCGATGTCCGAGGTGTGCGAAGCGGCGGGCGCCGACCCGATGCTCCTGGCCCGCGCCATCGGGGCGGACTCGCGCATCGGCCCGCTGTTCCTCGAACCCGGGCTCGGCTACGGCGGCAGCTGCTTCCCCAAGGACATCCGCGCCTTCGCGGCACGTGCCGAGGAGATCGGAGCCGGCGCGGCGGTGGCGTTCCTGCACGAGGTCGACCGGATCAACACGAGGCAGCGGCACCGTACGGTCGACCTGGCGAAGCGCCTGCTCGGCGGCTCGTTCAGGGACCGTCACATCGGAGTGCTCGGCGCGGCCTTCAAGCCGGGCAGTGACGATGTGCGCGACTCGCCGGCGCTGGGTGTGGCGGCGGCGGCCCACGACCAGGGCGCGGACGTCCGCGTCCACGACCCGCAGGCCCTGGACAACGCATGTGCGGCCTTCCCCCGACTGGCCTACGCGGTGGACGTCTCCAAGGCCTGCGAGGACGCGGATCTGGTCCTGCATCTCACACCCTGGCCGGAGTACCGCTCGGTCGATCCGGCGGCGCTGGCCGCGGTGGTACGTCGCCCGCAGGTGCTCGATGCCCGCAACGCGCTCGACGGGGAGTCCTGGCGCGCCGCCGGCTGGACCGTGCACATGCTGGGCCGCTCAGCCGGACGGAGCGCGTCATGAGGGCCGTGGTGACCGGCGGCAGCGGATTCCTCGGCTCCCACATGTGCGAGGCGCTCCTGCGACGCGGAGACATGGTCTGGTGCCTGGACAACCACAGCACCGGCGAGGCGCGGAACGTCGCCCACCTGGTCGGCCATCCCCGGTTCACGCTCGTACGCTCGGACGTGACCGCGCCGTTCGACGTGCCGGGGCCGGTGGACGCGGTGGTCCACCTCGCCAGCCCCGCCTCGCCTCCCGACTACGGGCGCATGCCCCTGGAGACACTGTCGGCGGGCAGTCGCGGCACGGAGAACTGTCTGTTGCTGGCGCTGCGCCGAAGGGCGCGCTTCCTGCTCGCCTCCACCAGCGAGGTGTACGGCGATCCAGCCGTGCACCCGCAGCCCGAGGGCTACTGGGGCAACGTCAATCCGGTGGGGCCACGCAGTGTGTACGACGAGGCCAAGCGATACGCGGAGGCCCTCACCACGGCCTACCGGAACAGTCGGGGAGTCGACACGGGCATCGTGCGGATCTTCAACACGTACGGGCCCCGGATGCGCCCCCATGACGGGCGTGTCGTCTCCACCTTCGTCCGGCAGGCGCTGGTGGGCGCACCGCTGACCGTGTACGGCGACGGCAGTCAGACGCGCAGCTTCTGCTACGTCGACGATCTGGTCCGTGGTCTGACGGCCATGCTCGACTCTCCGCACCCAGGGCCGGTCAACCTCGGCAACCCCGCCGAGTACACCGTCCGTCGACTGGCCACGCTCGTCCTGGAGGTCACGGGTTCGCCGTCGGCCATCGACCACCGGCCCCTGCCCGTCGACGACCCCACCCGTCGGCGACCGGACATCGGCAAGGCCCGGAGCCTGCTCGGTTGGGCGCCCGAGGTCCCTCTGGAGACGGGACTGCGTCGCACGGCGGCCTGGTTCACGCGATCCGTCGCGCCGGCCTTCCGGGACATCGACGAGCGTGTGGAGGCCTGATGGCCATGCCCTCCGAAGGCCTGACGGCGATGCGTTCCAGGGCAACCAGTACCACGCGACACGCCAGGGGCGTGTCGGGTCGCGGGCGTCGGGGACGAGCGCCGACCCCTGCCTGAGGGGCGGGGCGCTGCCCGGCATCACCTCGCCCACGAATGCCAAGCCGATCGTGCCGCGTTGCCCACACGAAGGCCTCGACCTTCGCTCCCTGTTCGGCGTGAATCCGGGGCTCTTCGACTACTTCGGACACCGGATCACCACCCCACCCGTGGTGGGGGCCGCCCAGCCCTGAGCCGCCGGGAGGGCCATCAAGGACGGAACGCCCCATGAAATGACGGGAGGACGGCGACAACGGTCATGAGCGCACCCATTGAGGACTACGCACTCATCAGCGACATGGAAACCGCCGCCATGGTGGGCCGCGACGGCTCGATCGACTGGCTGTGCCTGCCCTGCTTCGACTCGGAGGCCTGCCTGGCCGCGCTCCTGGGCACGGCGGACAACGGCTTCTGGCGCATCGCCCCGATCGCCGCACCGGACCCCTGTTCCCGCCGCGCCTACCGGTCCGGCACGCTGGTCCTGGACACCTGGTGGGAGACCGCCGAGGGAACGGTACGGGTCACCGATTTCATGCCGCCCCGTGTCGAACTGCCGTGCATCGTCCGTGTGATCGAGGGCCTGTCGGGTGCCGTGCCCGTGCGCAGTGAACTGCGCCTGCGTTTCCACCACGGCCGTGTGGTGCCCTGGATCCGCAACACCGACGGCCGCACCGTCGCGGTCGCCGGACCGGATGCCGTG
Organism: Streptomyces ipomoeae 91-03; assembly: GCF_000317595.1. Taxonomy (GTDB): domain Bacteria; phylum Actinomycetota; class Actinomycetes; order Streptomycetales; family Streptomycetaceae; genus Streptomyces; species Streptomyces ipomoeae. The sequence goes on from NZ_AEJC01000250.1 coordinate 43,625, forward strand.
TGGCTGGGCGTCGACGGTCCGGCGCGCGCCCTCGGCCGGGAGGGCCCCACGGTCCTGGACTTCACCGTCCCGGCCGGCCGACGGGTCGCCCTCACCCTGGTCTGGGCGCCCTCGCACCGTCCCGGGCCGCCCGCGGAGGTGGGCGTCCCGGCGGAGACGACGCTGAAGGAGACCAGCGATTTCTGGCGGTGCTGGGCGGGCAGATGCCGCTACACGGGGCCGTGGCGGGACGCCGTGGTGCGCTCCCTGATCACGCTGAAGGCGCTCACCTACGCGCCCACGGGCGGCATCGTCGCCGCACCGACCACCTCGCTTCCCGGGCGCATCGGAGGCGACCGCAACTGGGACTACCGGCACTGCTGGCTGCGCGACTCCACACTCACCTTGTCCTGCCTGCTGCGCAGCGGCTACCGGGACGAGGCGTGGGCCTGGCTGGACTGGCTGGTGCGGGCCGTCGCGGGCGATCCGGCCGATCTGCAGACCGTGTACGGCCTCAGGGGGCAGCGGCAGCTGCCGGAGACCGAGGCGCCCTGGCTGCCGGGCTACGAGGGATCACAGCCGGTGCGGTTCGGGAACTCCGCGGTCGGCTACTTCCAACTGGACGTCTACGGCGAGGTCATGGACGCGCTGCTGCTGTCCCTGCGGGCCGGCATCCCCATGCCGGCCCATGTGTGGGACCTGGTCGAGGCGCTCATGGGCTTCCTGCAGCGGCACTGGCGGGAACCCGACCAGGGGCTGTGGCAGGTGCGGGGGCCGCGGCGACAGTTCGTCCACTCCAAGGTCATGGTGTGGGTGGCCGCCGACCGAGCCCTGCGCATGGGTGAGCTGCTGGGCCGCAACGGATCCGCGGCCGGATGGCGGGCGCTGCGGGACGAGGTGCGTCAGCAGGTCCTCCGCCAGGGCTGGGACGCCGAACAGCGGTCCTTCGTGCAATCGTACGGCTCGACCGACCTGGACGCCTCCGCTCTGCTGATGCCCCGGCTCGGCTTCCTGCCCGCCCGGGATCCGAGGGTGCGGTGCACCGTCCGGGGGATGCGCCGACTGGCCCGCGGCGGCCTTGTGCGGCGGTACGCACCGGACGGCGACAACGTGGACGGCATGCACGGGCGCGAGGGCGCGTTCCTGGCGTGCTCCCTGTGGTACGTCGACGCCCTCGCCGCCACCGGCCACGTCGAACAGGCCAGGGAGACCTTCGAGCGGGTCCTCGCCGTCCGCAACGACGTCGGACTGCTGTCGGAGCAGTGGGATCCGGACACCGGACGCCAACTGGGCAACGCCCCCCAGGCCTTCAGTCACATCGCTCTGGCGGAGACGGCGTTCGCCCTGTCCTCGGCACCGGGCGCTCTCACCGCGTGCTCGCGCGGGTCAGCCGTGGCAGGGCGAGGGACACCGTCGAGGCGGCGAGCAGGGCGGCCGTGAACGGCACCCAGTAGCCGGCCGCGGCACCCGCGGTGTCGACCATCCACCCGGACAGGGCGTAGCCCAGGGCCACCCCGACGGAGAGGCCCGAGACGATCCAGGTGATGGTCTCGGTGAGCTGGGCGGCCGGTGCCAGCCGGCCCACCAGCCCCATCATGGTGATCAGGACCGGTGCGACGGACATGCCCGCCACGAAGAGCATTCCCGCCAGCACCGCGAGACCCGGCGAGAACAACAACGGCGCCGTCGTCACCGCCATCGCGCAGACGCCGACCAGCAACCGCCGCGTGATCGCCCCCCGCGGCCCGATCGCGCCGAAGACCGCGCCCGCCAGCCCGGAACCGAGCGCGTACACACCCAGCAGCAGGCCGGAGAGTGCCTTGTGGTGGTGCGCGTCGGCGAACGCCACCGTCACGACCTCCACCGAGCCGTAGGACGCGCCCACCGACATCGCCGTCAGCACCAGCAGGCCGAGTCCCGGGATGCGCAGCGCGCTGCCCCCGATCCATGGCGGCCTGGGCCGAACGGGCGGTTCCGTGCGCCGCTGGGCGGCGAACAGCAGGACACCGACGGCGAGCAGGACCGCGGCCGCCAGCGGTCCGGCCTCGGCGCCGCCCCTGGTCGACAGCGTGATCGCCAGGGCCGGGCCGATGACGTACACCACCTCGTCGAGCACCGACTCCAGCGAGTACGCGGTGTGCAGCAGCCGCGGTGACTCCCGGTGGATCTCCGCCCAGCGGGACCGGACGAGCGCACCCATGCTGGGCATGCAGCCCGCCACCGCCGCCGCGACGTACAGCGTCCAGTCCGGGGCGGCGTACCGGGCGCACAGGAGCAGCGCACAGATGGCGGCGACCGTCACCGCCGTCGCCGGGAGGACGACCCGGCGCTGGCCGAGGCGGTCGACCAGCCGGGAGATCTGCGGCCCGATCGCCGCGGCGGCGAGCGCCTGCGTGGCGGAGACCGACCCGGCGAGCCGGTACTCGCCGCCGAGCCGCGACAGCATGGTGACGATGCCGACGCCGATCATCGACTGCGGCAGACGTGCGATGAAGCCCGCGGCGGAGAAGAGCAGACTGCCTGCGGGCGAGAAGATCCGGCGGTAGTCGGAGAGCATGGGACTCCACGCTCTGTCAGGAACCGGTCGTCGCTGGACGGTTCGGCTCGGTTTCCGCGTCCCCGGCTGTCACGGCCTCCTTTGTTCCCGCATATCACGTCCGCCATATTCCCGCACGGCGTGGGAGGCTGCGACGCGATGCCGTACCTCTGCGTCCATCTCTCCGTCCACATGCGAGAAATGGCAAGCCGGGTAACCTGGATGAAGACATGTCGATGTCCGGCGAGAAGGAGCTCGCACACCGCGGCCGCGTATACCGGCGATCCTGTTCCAGGCGAACCAGGTCAATTACCGGCCCTCGCAGGAGGTGTTGGGGTGAACGCCCGACCGCGAAGCCAGACGGCGATGGTCGTCATCAGCGCATGCGTCGTCGTGTTGACCGCGTTCTACTACGCGTTTCCGGGACAGCGGCTGATCTTCGTCGCCATTGGAGCGACAGGTGTCTTCGGTATTCTTCTGGGTGTCTTTCTCAATCAGCCGGCGCATCGATTTCCCTGGCTGTTGCTCGCCGCGGGAAACCTCGCCTTCGCCGCGGGCCAGGCCGCCCAGATCATCCTCATCGAGTTGTCTCGCGACATGGTCCCGTTCCCGTCGGTCGCCGACGGTTTCTATCTCGCGGCATATCCGCTCTACGCGGCCGGACTGCTGGGCTTCGTGCACTGGCGCACGAGTTGGCGCGACCGCGCGATCCTCATCGACGCGCTCACCCTGACCGTCGGCCTGGCGCTGCTGTCGTGGCTCTACCTCATCGAGCCCTACGCCCGCGCCGAGGATCTCACCTGGGTGCAGAAGGTGTTCTCCATCGCCTATCCGCTCGGCGACGTCCTCGTCCTGGCGATGCTGCTGCGCCTGCTCGTCGGCCGTGGCGGCAAGAACCGCTCGCTCATGCTCCTCACCGTGGGCACCGTCGGCCTGCTCGCCGCGGACGTGGCGTACGGCCTGATACAGCTGAACGGGACCTGGAGCACGGGCACCGCGGTCGATCTCGGCTGGGCGGTCCTGTACGGAGCCTGGGCGGCTGCCGCGCTCGATCCGTCCATGCGGTCGATGACCGAGCCGCTGGCATGGCCCGCCGAGACCGGCACGGGCCGGCTGAGCCTGCTCACCCTGGCCTCGCTGATCGCGCCGGTCATCCTCCTGGTGGACGCGGTGCGCGGCGTGGACACCGACGTCGGAGTCATCGGGGTGTTCTCCGCGGTGCTCTTTCTCCTCGTGCTCTACCGCCTGGCGGGCGTGGTGGTGATCTACCGGCGGGCGGTCGGCCGCGAGAAGGCGCTGCGCACCGCGGTGTCGTCGCTGGGCGGGGCGGGTGATCTGTGGGATGTGGCCACCGCCGTCGACTCCGCGGTGACGGAGTTGATGACGCACGGCCCGGCGCGTTCCGCGCTGCTCACCCTGCAGGACAACAAGCTCTGGGTGAACGGAACGCACGGCGGCGTACACGGACCACTGACCGCGCCGGGGGCGGCGGCCGTACGGGAACTGGCCGCGACCGGCACGAACCGCCTGGTGACCCTCGACGGCGTGGGGCTCGACCTCGCCGCCCACCTCACGGACCCGGAGGAGGGGCCGACCCATGTCGGCCACGCGCTGGTCTGCCCGCTCATCTCGCAGGACCACCCCTCGGGCGATCCGCAGCTCGGGGTCCTGATCGTGGCCGGGGACGAACAGGACCTGCTCGTGCTCCGCGAGACGCTGGCCACCCTCGCCGCGCAGACGGCACTCGCCGTGACGCGACTCGCCCTCGCCGAGGAGATCAACCAGCGCAACAGCGAGGCGTACTTCCGCACGCTGGTGCAGAACGCCTCCGACGTCATCCTGATCCTCGACGACGCCGACCGGATCCGTTACGCCAGCCCCTCCGCCGACCAACTGCTCGGCGTTCCGGACCTGGAGGGCACCCACCTCATCGATCTGGTGCCGCCGCAGGACAGCCGTACGGTGGCCGAGACGCTCGGCCGGATACGCAGCCGTGAGTACCAGACCAGACGTGACCACTGGCGCATGGTCCGCACCGACCGGGCGACCATCGAGGTCGAGGTGAGGTGGAGCGACCTGCGCGAGGAGGCGACCGTCGGCGGAGTGGTGCTCACTCTGCGGGACGTGACCGACCAGCGCAAACTCGAACGTGAACTCACCCACCAGGCGTTCCACGACTCCCTCACTGGCCTGGCCAACCGCCTGCTCTTCCAGGAGCGGGTCAACCACGCCCTGGTGCAGGCTCAGCGGGACGGCACGGTGGTCGGCGTGATCTTCCTCGACGTGGACGACTTCAAGGTCGTCAACGACATACACGGCCACGGTGTGGGCGACGAACTCCTGGTCGCGCTGTCACTCCGGCTGCAGACGACCGTCCGTGCCTCCGACACCGCGGCGCGCATCGGCGGCGACGAGTTCGCGCTCCTGGTGGAGGGCGCCGTCACCCCGACGGGCGTGGAGCGGATCACCGAACACCTGATGACCGTGTTCGCCGAGCCGTTCCGGCTCAGTGTGGGGCCGGTGAGCACGTACGCCAGCGTCGGCGTCGCGACGACGGAGGACAGCATCGACTCCGTCGAACTGCTCACACACGCCGACCTCGCCCTCTACGCGGCGAAGACGGCGGGCAAGCGTCGGTGGCGCCGTTACCACCCGGAGCTGCAGCGGGGCATGGCCGAGCGGGCCAACTTGCTGGAGGGCCTGGACAGTTCGTCGATCGAGACGTCGTTCACGGTGCTCTACCAGCCCATCGTGGAACTGGTCAGCGGGCGGATCGCCGGCTTCGAGGCGCTCGTCCGCTGGCCCCACTCCACACGTGGCATGGTGCTGCCGGAGCAGTTCATCACGCTGGCCGAGGAGAGCGGGCAGATCGTCCCGCTCGGCGCCTGGGTGCTCGACCAGGCCGCGGCCGAGGCCGTCCGGTGGGAGGACTCCGTGCTGCGCGACGGGACGGCCGACCGCACCGCACCCTACGTCAGCGTGAACGTGTCGCCACGTCAGTTCCGGGACGACGAGTTCCACAGCGTGATCCGGCGGGCCCTGGAACTCTCCGGCATCGAACCGTCGTCTCTCGTACTGGAACTGACCGAGAGCGTGCTGATGTACAACGACGAACGCGTTCTGGCCGAGATGACCTCGCTCAACGACCTCGGGATCCGTATCGCGATCGACGACTTCGGAACGGGCTACTCGTCGCTGAGTTATCTGCGTGAGTTCCCGATCTCGATACTCAAGATCGACAAGTCGTTCGTCGACGAACTCGGACGCTCCTCCGAGCAGTACGCCTTGGTCGAGGGGATCACACATCTCGCGGAGACGCTCGGTCTCACGGTGATCGCCGAAGGAGTGGAGGAGGTGCGGCAGCAGGAGCTGCTGATCGAGATGGGCTGCCGACTGGGCCAGGGGTACCTCTTCGCGGAGCCGGTCAGCGCCGAGGAGGCGGAGCACCTCGTCCTCGCGCCGCCGCTCGGTCGTCTGGCAGGAACGCCCTGAGCGCCCGCGGAAAGGAAGCGATGATGGTGGCGGCCCTCTCCCGCGAGGGCGCGGGCCGTGCTGCGCAGGACGTCGCGTGAGGCAGGACGTCGCGTGAGGCAGGAGGCCCGAGGTGACGGAACCTGATGACCCATCGGCAGAGTCGGCGGCGCCGTGCGTCGTGTTGCGCAACGACGAGGAGCAGTACGCCATCTGGCCCGCCGAACGCCGGATCCCGGCCGGGTGGCGCCCGATCGGCGCCCCGGCGTCCGCCGCGCGGTGCGGGCGCCTGGTCGACCGTCTGTGGACCGACATGCGCCCCGCGAGCGCCCGCGCCAAGGGGCGGCTCGCCGGATCCGCGCCGAGCACGGTGCCCGACCTGGTCCGGGAGCGGGCGCGGCGTGAGCCGTCCGCTCTCGCCGTGCTCTCGGACGAGGGCCGGCTCAGCTACGCCGAACTGACCGGCCGCGCCGAACGGCTTGCCCACGAGCTGAGGGAATCGGGCGTCGACGCGGAGTCCGTCGTCGGTGTGTGCCTCGACCGAGGGCCCGAACTGGTCGTCGCGCTGCTGGCGGTGCTGAACTCCGGCGGCGCGTTCCTGCCCCTCGACCCGGCGACACCGCGGCAACGGACGGTCGCACTGGTCGGGGAGACCGGTTCACGCCTCATCGTCTCCAGCCGCGAGCACGCCCTGACGTTCGCCGAGTGCGAGGCACGGATCGTCCACGTCGGGTCCGCCAGGGGAGCGGTCACGCGAACACCGCCGGCGAAGCCGCCGCGGGCCCGCGGCCCGCGGCCCGACGACCTCGCCTACGTGATCTACACCTCCGGATCCACCGGACCTCCGAAGGGCGTGATGATCACCCACCGGGCGCTGAGCCACTCCCTCACCGCGGTGGCGCGGGCATACGAACTGGCGCCCGGCGACCGGGTGCTGCACTCCGCGGCGCTCGGCTTCGACACCTCACTGGAACAGATCTTCGCCACGCTGATCAGCGGCGCGACGCTCGTCCTGGCGGGAACCCGGATGTGGGCGCCCACCGACCTGCTGCACCGCCTTCCGGAGCACGGGATCACCGTCGCCGACCTGACCCCCGCCTACTGGCATCGGCTCCTCTCCATCGCGGACCGCGGCGAGAGCCTCGCGTCGCTGAGGCTCGCCATCGTCGGCGGCGAGATCGTCGGCGTGAAGGACTGCCGCGCCCTTCTGCGCCGGATCCCCGGCGCGCGTCTCGTCAACGCCTACGGCCTCACGGAGACGGCCATCACCTCCATGCTCTGCGAACTGAACGAGGAGGTGCTCGCCGCGCCGGACACCGCCGTCGCCCCGGTCGGCAGGCCCTTGGCGGGCAGCCACGTCCATCTGCTCGACGCCGAACTGCGCCCGGTGCCGCCGGGCGAGCGCGGTGAGATCTACATCGGCGGGCCGGTGCTGGCACGCGGTATCTGGCGGCAACCCGCCCTGACCGCACAGCAGTTCACAGCCGACCCGCACGGCTCCGCGCCGGACCGCATGTATCGCACCGGGGATCTGGGCCGCCGGCGCTCGGACGGCAACCTGGAAGTCCTGGGCCGTGTCGACGACCAGATGAAGATCCGCGGGTTCCGGGTCGACCCCGCCGAGATCGAGGCCGCGCTCGTCTCCCGCCCGGAGGTCGGCGAGGCGATGGTGGTGGCCCGGTTGCGCGACAACGGCGACCGGGACATCGTCGCCTACTACACGCCGACCGCGTCGTCGGCCGGCGACGACACGGTGCTGCCGACCCGGCTGCGGTCGGCGCTCGCCGAGGTCCTGCCCGGCTACATGATCCCGGCGGCCTTCCACACGGTGGAGCGGCTGCCCGTCACGCCCGGCGGCAAACTCGACCGCAGGGCCGTACCGGAACTCAAGGCCACGGCGACGACGGGCGGCACCGACGACCGTCCGGTGCCGCAGGGGATGGCCCAGCTGTGGAGCCAGATCCTGGACGTGGACTACGTCCGTCCCCACGACGACTTCTTCGAACTGGGCGGCAACTCGCTGCTGGCCATGGAGATGCTCGCCCGCACCCGCGTCGTCTTCGGTATCGGCGTCACCCAGATTCGCGACCTGACCCGTTCCCTGCTGCGGTATCCGACGCTCGCCGCGTTCGCCGAGTCCGTGCGCCAGGCACGCGCGGGCACACTGGCCCACCCGGCCGGCGGAAGCATCGACTTCGCCGCCGAGGCCGACCGGAGCGTTCCGGTGGCAGGCCGTGACGCGCCGGCCCCGGACCCCCGCCACCCCGGCGACGTCCTCCTCACCGGGGCGACGGGGTTCTGCGGGGCGTACATGATCGACGAGCTGCTGCGCAGGACGACGGGACGGATCCTCTGCCTCGTCAGGGCCTCCGACGACCAGCACGGCATGGAGCGGATCCGCGCGAGTCACCAGCGGCACGTCCGCAGCGTTCTGTCCAGCACGCGCGTCCAGCCGGTCGTCGGCGATCTGGGCAAGCCCGGACTGGGACTGTCCCCGAGCCGGTTCGAGGAGCTGGGATCGATCATCGACGCCGTCTACCACTTCGGCGGTCAGGTCAATTTCATCTACCCGTACCACGAGTTGCGCGCGGCCAACGTCGACGGAACCTACGAGATCATCCGCCTCGCCGCCGGCCGGTCCGTCCCCGTCCACTTCACCTCCAGCATGGCGGTGCTCGCCGGATTCGGGCGGGCCGGGGTGCGCGAGGTGACGGAGAGCACGCCGCTTCGCTTCCCCGAGTACCTGTCGGTGGGATACGTGGAGACCAAATGGGTCGCCGAGGCGCTGCTGCGGAAGGCGTCCGACGCGGGCCTGCCGGTCGCCGTCCACCGCCTGATGGACATCACGGGCAGCAGCGGAACCGGCGTGATGAACACCAGCAGCGAGATGGCCGCCCTCATCGACTTCATCGCGCGGACCGGGCTGTGCCCCGACGTCCGGCTGCCGCTCGACTTCCTGCCGGCCGACCACCTCGCCCGCGCGATCGGGCACATCTCCACCCACCGTCCCGCTCACGGCGAGGTCTACCACCTCACCAACCCCCGCCCCACCCTGCTGAGTTCGCTCGCCGAGCGGCTGCGCCGACGCGGTTGCCCGGTCCAGGAGATCCCCTACGGTGAATGGACCGCCGCTCTGGTGAAGCACGCGGCCGGGCACCCCACCGACGCGATCACCCCGTTCGTCCCGCTCTTCGTCGACCGGTGCCACCGCGCCGACATCACGGTGAGTGAGATGTACTTCCTGGACGTTTTCCCGGAGTTCACCGCCGACAACGGGGAACGGGCGCTGAAGGACGCCGGGATCGACGTTCCGCCGGTGGACGCGGAGATGCTGGACCGCTACATCGACTTCCTGCGGCAGCCGGACCATCTCCAGCCGGTGGAGCGCCACGAGCACGGAGCGGCACAGTGATGAGCCGACGCCCCGCCTGGGAGGCGTTGAACGTACTGGAAGCGGCCCACGACGGTCCGGTGGCCTTCTGCGCCGACCTCAGTCCCGCAAGCCTCCTGGCGGCGTACCGCGCCGGGGTCTATCCGTTCCCGGCATCCGACGAGTACACCCGCGCCCTCAACGAGGCGCTCTTCGCCGATCAGGTCCAGGAGGGCCGTATCCGGCTCATGGGCGAGGAATCGGCCGATCCCTACGCCGTCTCCTGGTGGTCGCCCGACCCCAGGCCGGTACTGCCCGTCTCGGCCACACACCTCAGCAGGAGCCTGGCCCGGCGGCTGCGCAACCGGCTGCCGTGGTCGACCAGCCTGGACCGGCGGTTCGAGCAGGTCGTCCGCGCATGCCGGGCCGGCCGCGTCCCGGTGTGGCTCACCGAAGAACTGATCGCCGGCCTGATCCGCCTGCACGATCTGGGGCATGCGCACAGCGTGGAGGTGTGGGAGGACGGCGATCTGGTCGGTGGCGTCTTCGGCCTCGAGATCGGATCGGTCTTCAGCATGGACTCGATGTTCTTCCACCGACCCGGCGCCTCGAAGGTCGCGGTGACCGATCTCGCGGCGCGCTTCGCCGAGGCCGGCGGCATGCTGCTCGACGCTCAGCGGGACAGCCCGCACGTCCGCGACCTGGGCGGCGTTCTCGTACCGAGAGCGCAGTACGTGCGACACCTCCGGTGCGCCGCGCATGACAGGCTTCCGCTGCCTACCGCCATGCTGCCCGCCCGCCGCCTCGTCCAGCCGAGGGGAGCGCGCTGACCGCGTGCGCACGGGTGACACGGTGGTCGCGCTCACGAGCCGGGGGCCCCGTGACCGCGCCGCAGGACGAGCTCCCCCTCCTCCACCGTCATCGGCCGGGCGAACAGGTACCCCTGCCCGAACCGGCAGCCGATGCTCGTCAGCAGCTCCCGCTGCTCCTGCTCCTCGATACCCTCGGCGATCACCTGGAGCCCGAGCGCGTCGGCGAGGCGGACGATGCCCTCGACCAGGGCCACCTGCTGGGAGTCCCGCGGGACGCCGTCGATGTACGTCTTGTCGATCTTGAGTACGTCGATGGAGAAGTCCCGGAGATAGCGCAGCGAGGCGTAGCCGGTGCCGAAGTCGTCGATCGCGATACGCACACCGGTGTCCTTCAGCTCCCGGATGAGCGCGTCGATCTGGTCCGTCCGCTGCATGAGCACCGACTCGGTGAGCTCCAGCTGCAGCGTGCCCGGTACCAGGCCGGTGGCGTCGAGGGACTCGTGGACCTCGTCCAGGAAGCTCATGTTCCGCCACTGCCGGGCCGACACGTTGACGCTGAGATACGGCGGCGTGGGCAGCCGGACGCGGCGCTGCAGCCGGGCGATGTCGGCCGTGGCGTGGCGCAGCACCCAGGCGCCCAGCATCGAGATGTGCCCGGACTCCTCGGCCAGCGGGATGAACCGCCCCGGTGGGACCGGTCCGGTGGGCAGGTGCGGCCAGCGGGCCAGCGCCTCGAAGCCCACCACCTGGTCCGTGATGATGTCCACGACCGGCTGGTAGCACAGGGAGAACTCCCCTCGGCCTATCGCCCCGGCCATCTGTGCCTGGAGATCGTGGCGCTCGACCATCCGGATGCGTTGCTGGGGCTGGAAACGCCGCCACTGCCGTTTCCCCGCGGCCTTGGCGGCGTACAGGGCCAGATCGGCGAGTGCCAGGAGTTCGTCGGCGTCCGTGGTGTCCCGGGCCGTGGCCACGCCCACGCTGGCGGAGACGCTCACCGACTCCTCCCACAGCCGGAAGGGCCGGTTCAGCGTCTGGATCACCTGCGCGGCCAGCAGCTCGGCGTCAAGGGGCTGCTTGGCGTCCTCCATCAGCACGGCGAACTCGTCGCCGCCGAGACGCGCCGCCGTGTCGGTCCGGCGCAGCGTCGCCGACAGGCGCTCCGCCACCGCGCGCAGCAGTCGGTCGCCGACCGCGTGCCCGAGCGTGTCGTTGACGATCTTGAAGTCGTCCAGGTCGATGAAGAGAAGGCACGTGATCGCCGACTCGCGCCGGCCACGCAGCAGCGCGCGCGTGGTCCGCTCCAGAAGCAGCGTCCGGTTGGGCAGACCGGTCAGGGAGTCGTGGAAGGCGCGCTGCGTCAGCTCGTGCTCCAGCCGGCGCTGCTCGGTGACGTCCCGCAACGTGATGACCAGCCCGCCCACGGTCCGGTCCCGCCGCAGGTCGCGGCAGCGCACCTCCACCTCGATGCGGTCCGAGTTCCGCACCACCCACCAGTGGTCGTGCGCTTCCTGCCGTCCGTCGTTCAGCAGGCTCGTCAGGGTGCGGTCGACCCGGCCGCGCTCCTGGGGTTCCACCAGGTCCTGCAGTTCGATGCCCACCAGGTCGGAGCTGCCGAACACGGCGCGCGCCGACGGACTGGCGTAACGGACGGTTGTGTCGTCGTCGACGATGAGGATGACGTCCGAGGCGTTGTGCACCAGGGTGCGGAAGTACGCCTCGCTCTCCTTGCGGGTGATCTCCCGCCGCAGCGCGATGCGTTCCGCCGCCAGCCCCGCGTGCGAGGCCAGGATCTCGAGCGAGCCGCGCATCTCGGAGAGCCGCCGCTCGGGGCCCGCCACCAGCAGTACGCCCGAGGTCTCGCCGTCGGCCGGACGGCCCGGCAGGACCATGGGACAGACCAGCGCGGTCGGCAGGCCCGCGAGGCGCGCGGCGATGTCCGGCCCGAGCGCGGCGACGGGCACCAGAAGAGTGCGGTGCCGAGCGAGGCACTCCGCCCCGGTCCGCGTGGGCTCTCCCTCGTTCAGACGCCCGTACAGGTTCGCGGCGTGGCGGGCCGACAGGACCAAGGTCGCGTGTCGGGCCTTCGGTGCGAACAGCGCGGTGACCGCCGCTTCGCATGCCCGCGCGACATCCCCCGGCAGGAACGCCTCCACCAGTGAGGCGGCTGCGGCGCGCAGTGTCTGTTCCCGCGCGACCGCGCTGTGGTGCGCCATCACCATCACGGCGAGCCGCAGGATCACCAGCACCAGCAGCGCGGCTGCCGCGGTGGCCGCCGCGTCGTCGTGTATGCCGCCCACACCCGCCTCATGGATCAGCACCGAGGCCGGGATCAGTGTGGCCGCCGCGAGCAGCAGGAGCCGGCGCCGCGACGGAAGCGGGGACTGCGACCGGGGCTCAGACCTGCTCACCGCCGCCATGGAGGGGTGCAGAGCGGCCAGCCCCCAGGCCGTGCAGAAGACGATCCAGCCGGAGTCCGGCAGGGTGCGTCCCGGCGACACGTCGTTGAGCCGCAGGATCCTGTAGGCGATGTCGAAGCAGAGCAGTGTGCTCGTGCCCAGGGCGAGCAGCTGTACGGCACGGTTGGGGCCGGAGACGGGCCGGGGGGCGAGCAGCAGGGCCAGCATCGCCAGCATCACGACGTCCCCGAGCGGGAAGGCGATGCCGATCGCGCGCTGATGCCAGGTGAGGTCCTCCAGCCGGGCCGGCGGTCGCAGCAGAAAGACCCACATCGGCAGGGCGAACCCGGCCGTGATGATCAGCGCGTCGAGCAGGCCGGGCAGACCACGGCCCACCCGTTTGTGCCGCACCAGACCGAGCAGACCCGCGATGAGCAGGGCGTAGGCCGCGAGGTAGCAGGCGACCACCGGGGACGGCAACGGGTCGGACGCGGGGAGGTATTGCTCCCGCACGTCGTAGTAGGTGTTGGCCGCGGCGAAGAGCAGCAGCCCGGCGGCTGCCGCCCACCACGGCCGGCGTTGCGCGGGGCGGTGGACACGAACCCCGGTCAGGACAGCGACGGTTCCCGCCAGAGCGACGGCGGCCCACAGCGGCGCACGCAGGTCCGGGACGGTCAGATAGACGCCGGTGACGGCCCCTACCAGGCCGGCGTAGGTGGCCATCGAACGGTGGACCGGCAACAAGGGCAAGCACCCCGAATCGGTGGAGACCGAACTGTGCGGCACGCTCCGACGTGGGCTTCCTGTACTGATCGTAGACACCGCCGCGCTGCCCCGCATGTCGTGTTCCGGTGCCCGGTCCTCCTGCGGTTCCGGTGCCGGCACTCCTTCAATTCCGGTGCTACTCCTCCTTCGTCGTCGGCCGCCGGGCCGAGTCCGCGTAGCCGTACGGATTGAACCGCTGGAAGCGCCAGGCGTCCCGGCACATGTCGTCGAGGTCCCGGGTGGGATGCCAGCCCCATGCGCGCGCCACGGCGCCGACGTCGGCGACGAGTTCGGCCACGTCGCCGGGGCGGCGCGGCGCGACCCGGTACGGGATGGACCGGCCGCAGATTCTGGAGAACGCGGCGACGACGTCGAGGATCGAGCTGCCCCGGCCCAGACCCAGGTTGTACACGTGCATGCCGGGGGAGTCGGCGAGATGGTCGAGGGCGACGCGGTGCGCGTCGACGGTGTCCATGACGTGGATGTAGTCGCGGACCGCGGTCCCGTCCGGGGTGGGGTGGTCGGCGCCGTGGACGGTCAGCTGTTCCCGTGTGCCGACGGCGACCTGCGCCAGGAACAGCATCAGACTGTCGGGCGTGCCACGCGGGTCCTCGCCGAGCAGCCCGCTGGGGTGGGCCCCGACCGGATTGAAGTACCGCAGGCACAGCACGGTGTACTCGGGATGCCAGCGGCAGATGTCGGCGAGGAGCTGCTCACAGGCCCACTTGGAGGCGGCGTAGGGGTTGGTGGGCCGGGCGGGGGTGGATTCGTCGAGCGGCCCGGGTCCGGCGTCGCCGTAGACGGAACAGGACGAGGAGTACACGAGCTGATGCACTCCGTGCTCGTCCATGGCCTGGAGCAGGGTCGTCACGCCGCCCACATTGGTGTGGTAGTACTCGATGGCCGTCCGCGTCGACCCGCTCACGGACTTGAGCCCCGCGAAGTGCACGACCGCGTCCACCGTGTGCCGGTCGAAGACGGCGGAGAGAGCTCGCCGGTCACGGATGTCCAGCTCGTAGACGGTGCCGAGGAAGCGCCCGGCGACGCGCTCCACCCGCGCGAAGACCTCCGGCGTGCTGTTGGTGTAGTCGTCGACCACGATCAGCTCATAGCCGTGGTCGAGCAGTTCGACGCACGCGTGGCTGCCGATGAAGCCGGCTCCACCGGTGATCAGGAGTGTTGTCGGTGCGCTCATGGAGGATCCGGTTCCTCATACGTCGTATGCTTACGGCGTATGCTTATGACTTTGCGTCCTTGGCCGCCATGAGTCAAGGGTGGCAGCACATCGGGCGCTGCCGGGGGCCCCTGGGCTGAAATCGCTGCCCTGAGCCGCGTCCGGGTGATGACCCTCAGTGAGAACAAGCTTATGTACGGGATACGACGACAGCGATGGGCGAACGGTGGTCGGCCTCTGGCGCCAGACGAGGGCGGAGCGTGATTCGGCATCGGAGCGCTCTTCCCACACGGCGATGACAGCGAGCAGGACTCATACCTGGGGATCGGCTCGGAAGGGGCACGTGAAGGCCACTTCTCCACCGCGTCGAAGGAGCAGCCCGCCGGTGACTCCCTGGCGGCATGGCCGGCGTCTGGCTCAGGGCCACTCTCTTGATCCGGTCTTGGGGGACTTCTCATGCCTGTCCGCGTACCGCTGCTGGTACCAACCTTCCTGGCACTGGTCACTGCGGCGGCTTTGACCGACTGCTCGACCTCGGCCGCATGCCGAACTTCCCCACCGAGCCGATCATCAAGCAGACCGAGCGGCTACGTGACGCCCAGAGCGAGTGATGGGTGCACGGTGCGAGGGAGTTGGTGAGCAATGCGCGCTCCGACCCGGCTCATGACTTGGGGTCCCCCGCCAACCTCCGCAGCACCACCCCGCACCGTCGTGCGTACGCGTGCTGCAGTCCCCTCGTCGCCGCGCCGCCCGCCCGGGCGTACCACTTCGCGCCCCGGCTGAAGGCCGTCACCGTCAGCCAGACCGTGCCGTCGCCCGTGCGGTCGACCACGAAGGCCTCCTCGCCGCATTCCGGGTGGCCGGGGAGTGTGCCGTAGGCCCAGCCCTTGCGGCGGGGTTCGTCCACTGTCCAGACCACGCGGCAGGGGGCCTTGATGACGCCGGCCAGGGTTACGGTGACGTCGACGCCGGGGGCCGCCTCCGGTGCGTCAGCCTGGATTCCGACGCCCATCGCGCGGTGCATCTCCCAGGTGAGGACCGCGTTCGCGGCGCGTTCGAAGACGGCCACGCCTTCGCCGATGCGGGCTCTGACCTCCATCGGGTTGAAGCCGGGTGGGCAGCGGCCCTCTCGGGTCGCGCCTACCGCTTCGTAGGTGAAGGGGCCCTCGGGGAGGGAGTCGTGGGTTCCGGGCATGCGCACAGCGTAGGGCGGCACCCGGAGTCGCCTTCTCTCCGGGTACCGCCCGAGCATCACCGGTCACCTACATCCGCAGGGTCACGCGGTCACGTTCACCGCCGCCCACGCCGCGTTCACCGCCGCGTACTCCGCGCTGCTGGAGCCGTAGAGCGAGGACGCCGCGTTCAGGGTCGCCGTGCGGGCGCCCTTGTAGTTGGTCGTCGACGTCATGTACGTGGTCAGCGCCTTGTACCAGATCTGGACGGCCTTGGCGCGGCCGATGCCCGTGATCGTGGCGCCGTTGGACGTCGGGGAGTTGTACGAGACGCCGTTGATCGTCTTCGCGCCGCTGCCCTCCGACAGCAGGAAGAAGAAGTGGTTCGCCGGGCCCGAGGAGTAGTGGACGTCCAGGCTGCCGAGCGACGACGACCAGTAGTTCGCCGAGTTGCCGTCCTTGCTCGGCTGGTCCATGTAGCGCAGCGGGGTGCCGTTGCCGCGGATGTCGACCTTCTCGCCGATGAGGTAGTCGCCCGGGTCCTTGGAGTTCGCCGCGTAGAACTCGACCGCCGTGCCGAAGATGTCGGAGGTGGCCTCGTTCAGGCCGCCGGACTCGCCGGAGTAGTTCAGGCCCGCCGTGTTGGAGGTGAGGCCGTGGCTCATCTCGTGGCCCGCCACGTCCAGGGACGTGAGCGGCTTGACGTTGCCCGAGCCGTCGCCGTACGTCATGCAGAAGCAGCTGTCGGACCAGAAGGCGTTGACGTACGCGTTGCCGTAGTGGACGCGGGAGTAGGCGGCCTGGCCGTTGTTCTTGATGCCGTTGCGGCCGAGGACGTTCTTGTAGAAGTCCCAGGTGACCTGGGCGCCGTACTGGGCGTCCACGGCGGCGTTCTGGTCGGTGGAGGAGCTCGACACGGTGCCGGTGCCCCAGATGTCGTCCGCGTCGGTGAAGAGCGTGCCGGCCGAGGACGACGTGGCGCGGGCCTTGTTGTACGTCTTGTGGGCGCCGCGCGAGGCGTCGTTCAACTGGTACGTCGAGCCCGACAGCGTGGTGCCGATGGTGACCTGGCCGTTGTACTGGCTGTTGCCGGTACCGGTCTGGACGGCCTCCCACTCGTACAGCTTCTTGCCGGTCTCCGCGTCGGTGATGACGTGGAGCTCCTGCGGGGTGCCGTCGTGCTGGAAGCCGCCGACGACCGTCTCGTAGGCGAGGGCGGGCTTGCCGCTCGCGGCCCAGACGACCTTGCGCGGGGCCTTGTCGGCCGCCGACTTGGTGGAGCCCTCGGCCTTGGCGGCCTTCAGCGCCTGCTTCTCGGCGGTGGCCTTGGTGACGTCCGCGGTGAGGTCGGAGACCTTGACGGCGGCCTTCGTCGCCTTGGTGACGCTCTTGATGTCACCGGCCTTGGACTCGTGGACGACCAGGTCGCCGCCGAGGACCGGCAGACCGCCGTACGTGCGCTCGTAGCGGGTGTGGACCGTGCCGTCGGCGTCCTTGATGACGTCGCGGACGACCAGCTCCTCCTTGGCGCCGAGGCCTATCTCGTCGGCGGTCTCGGCCGTGGCCGCGTCCGCCTGCTTGATCAGGGCGGTGCGCGCGGCGGGGGTCAGCGGGACCTGGGCGCCGCCCGGCAGGGCCTTGTCCGCGACGGGGGCGGGCTGGGCGGTGGCGCCGGAGGTCAGCCCGGTGGTCAGCAGCGCCCCGGCGGCGACCGCGGTCGCGATGGCCAGCGTGGTACGCCTTTGACGCGCGTAGAACGGAGTCACTCATGCTCCTCGTGGGGGAGACCGAACGGCGTGGGGTTGCCGTCCGGTGGATGTGAAGTTACGAGTGCGGCGGTTGGGTGAAGAGTGACACCTAAGACGCGTACATGTCAGGAGGGTCAAGTGATGTTGGCCGAAAGTCAACTGACCGGAAGTGTTTCCGTCATGTGAATCGGCTTCGAACATGGCAAAGGGGCAACCAAGAGGGTTCCGGAAGGCGGCAAAGAGAGCGCCGCCCCGAGGGGTTGGATTCCTCGGGGCGGCGCCCTGTCACGTCATGCTCCGTATACGAAGAGCCGCTGGGTTCCCTACGGGAACGTCAGCTTCCAGCTGTTGATGTGTCCGGTGTCCCGGGCCGCGTTGTCCTGGACCCTCAACTGCCAGACACCGTTGGCGACTTCGGAGGACGCGTTCACGGTGTACGTGGTGTTGATGTTGTCGGCGCTGCCGCCGGTGCCGTACGCCTTCAGCGTGTACGCCGTGCCGTCGGGGGCGATCAGCTGCACCTGGAGGTCACCGATGTAGGTGTGGACGATGTCCACGCCCACCGCGAGGTTGGAGGGCGCGTTGCCCGTCCGGCCGGAGACGGTGATCGAGGACGTGACCGCCGCGCCGTTGTCCGGAATCGATACGTCGGCCGCGTTCTCGAAGGAGGTGCCGCCACCCCCGCCACCGCCGGGCCGCGTGCCCACGTTGACGCCCGCCCACGCGTTGGCCACCGCCGTGTACTCGGCGGACGTGGTGCCGTACAGCTCACCGGCGGCCGCGAGGGTGCCGGTGCGGGCGCCCGCGTAGTTGGTGGTGGACGTGAACTTCGTGGTCAGCGCCCGGAACCAGATCTGCTCCGCCTTGGCGCGGCCGATGCCGGTCACCGGCAGGCCGTCCGAGGTGGGCGAGTTGTAGTTGACGCCGTTGACGGTCTTGGCGCCGCTGCCCTCGGAGAGGAGGTAGAAGAAGTGGTTCGCGGGACCCGACGAGTAGTGCACGTCGATCGAGCCGATGCCCGAGTACCACGCGTCCTTGGACGAGCCGTCCTTGCTCGGCTGGTCCATGTAGCGCAGCGGTGTGCCGTCGCCGTTGATGTTGATCTCCTCGCCGATGAGGTAGTCACCGACGTCGGAGGAGTTCGCCGCGTAGAACTCGACCGTCGAGCCGAAGATGTCCGAGGTGGCCTCGTTGAGACCGCCGGACTCGCCGGAGTAGTTGAGACCGGCCGTGTTCGACGTGAGGCCGTGGGTCATCTCATGTGCGGCCACGTCGATCGACGTCAGCGGGTTGGTGTTGCCCGAGCCGTCGCCGTACGTCATGCAGAAGCAGGAGTCGGACCAGAACGCGTTGACGTAGTTGTTGCCGTAGTGGACGCGGGAGTAGGCGCCGACGCCGTCGCCCCGGATGCCGTTGCGGCCGTGCACGTTCTTGTAGTAGTCCCAGGTCAGCGCGGCGCCGTAGTGGGCGTCGGCGGCGGCCGACTCCAGGTTCGACGGGCTGCCGTTGCCCCACACGTCGTCCGAGCCGGAGAACAGCGTGCCGGTGCCGGAGGTGCCCCGGTTCAGGTTGTACGTCTTGTGGCCGCCGCGCGCGCCGTCGGTGAGGTTGTACGTCGAACCCGACTGCGTGGTGGTGAGGGCGACCGTGCCCGAGTACACCGTGTTGCCGGTGCCGGTCTCGATCGCCTCCCACTCGAACAGCTTGGCGCCCGTGGTGGCGTCGGTGACGACGTGCAGCTCCTGCGGGGTGCCGTCGTGCTGGAAGCCGCCGACGACCGTCTCGTAGGCGAGCACCGGCTTGCCGCTCGCCGCCCACACGACCTTGCGCGGCGCGCGGTTGACGTCGGGGCTCTTGGCGTCCTCCGCCTTCGCGGCGGCGAGCGCCTGCTTCTCGGCCTTGGCCGCGGTGACGGTGGGCTTCAGCGACGGGACCTTGATCGTCGCCTTGGTGGCCTTGACGATGCCCTTGGTCTCGCCCGCCTTCGACGTCTTCACGACCAGGTCGCCGCCGAGGACCGGGAGGCCGTCGTACGTCCGCTCGTACCGGGTGTGCACGGTGCCGTCGCGGTCCTTGACCACGTCACGGACGACCAGCTTCTCCTTGGCGCCGAGGTTCAGCTCCTCGGCCGTCTCCGCCTTCGTGGCGTTGGCCTCGCGTATCAGCTCGGCGCGCTGGGCGGGGGTGAGCTTGACCGGGACCGCGCCCGGATTGGCCTTGCCCGCAGCCGACGGTGCCTTCTCCGGGGCGGCGGTGGCGGCGCCCGACTGGACGGCCGCGGCCAACAGGGCGGTCACGGCGACGAGCGCGCCGGCGGCGGCACGTCGCTGGGCGGTGCGGGTGAAGGTGTTACCGGTGTGGGAGGTGCGTCTGTGGGACTGGCGTCTCAACACTGACTCCTTCTGCACGGCCGCGGGTCGCGCGGCCAGGGGAGACCGGGCGGTTGGACGCCGCCCGGGCAGAACGGGGTGTTACGCGAACCACATACGTGGGGGTGCTGCGCGGCACGGCAACGGCATTTGTGAGGTTGCTGTGGCGCGGTTGTGGGCAGCGTGGCAGGAGTGCGCGGGTTCTGTCAGGACCGCGTCAAAAGGTTGGCGGAAATCGTTCGTTGGCCGGGCGGCCATGTTCGATATACGGAATGTTGGGTGAAGGGTCGACAGAGGCGGCAGGTCCCGTCAGTCGGGCCGCTCCCCGTGCCACCGCTGCCACAGCGCCGCGTACGCGCCCTTCGCCGCCACCAGCTCCTCGTGGGTGCCGAGTTCGGTGAGGCGGCCGGCCTCCATGACGGCCACCCGGTCGGCGTCGTGGGCGGTGTGGAGGCGGTGGGCGATGGCGATCACCGTGCGGCCTTCGAGGACGGCGGCGAGGGCGCGTTCGGTGTGGCGGGCGGTGGTGGGATCGAGGAGAGCGGTGGCCTCGTCGAGGATGAGGGTGTGGGGGTCGGCCAGGATGACCCGGGCGAGGGCCAGTTGCTGGGCCTGGGGGCCGGTGGTCGGGTGACCGCCCTCGCCCAGGCGGGTGTCGAGGTCTTCCGGGAGGGCGCGGACCCAGATGTCGGCGCCCACGGCCGTGAGGGCGGCCCACAAGTCGTCGTCCGTGGCCGTGGGTTCGGCGATACGGAGGTTGTCGCGGACCGTGCCCAGGAAGACGTGGTGCTCCTGGGTGACCAGGACCACCTGGCGGCGCAGGCGCTCGGGGTCGAGACCGGTGATCGGAACCCCGCCCACCGTCACCGTGCCGGCGGTGGGTGCGTCGATACCGGCCAGGAGCCTGCTGAGCGTGGTCTTTCCGGCGCCGGACGGGCCCACCACGGCCAGTCGTTCACCGGGGCGTACGGTCAGGTCGACGCCGCGCAGCACCTCGCCGCCCCGGTCGTAGGCGTAGCGGACGCCGGTGACGTCGATGCGGTCGTCGGCCGGTTCCGGGGAGCTGGACCGCGCCGATCGCGGGGCCCGCGCCAGGCCCTCCACGCGGGCGAACGACGCGCCGCTGGACTGCAGTTGCTCGATCCGCATCAGGATCTCGTCGAGCGGGCCGCTGAGCTGGTGCAGATACAGGGCCGCCGCCACGACCGCGCCCAGGCTCATCGTGCCGTGCTCGTGCAACACCCCGCCGAGCAGCAGGACCGTCACCACGGGGACCAGATACGAGACCTCCACCGCCGGGAAGAACACCGTGCGCAGGAAGAGCGTGTGGAAGCGCCGGCGGCGCGAGACCTCCAACGCGTCCCGGCTCACGGCGATCCGCCGCCGCTCCAACCGCAACGCCTCCACCGTACGGGCACCGGACGCCGTCGCCGCGACGATCTCCGCGACCTCGGAGTTGGCCGCGCCCTCCGCGAGATACCCGGCGCGCGCCCGGCGCAGATACCAGCGCAGCACGAACCAGATGCCGGTCAGACCGAGTAGCCCGCACACGCCGAGCAGCGGGTCCAGCGTGAACACCGCGCCGATCAGGAACACCGCCTGCACCGTGTTGATCAGCAGCTCGGGGCCGGCGTCGCGCAGCGTCTTGCCGACCGCGTCCACGTCGGCCGTACCGCGTGCCGTCAGATCACCGGTCCCGGCCCGCTCCACCACCGACGCGGGCAGCGCCAGTGTCCGGTCGACGAACTCCTCCCGCACCCGCGCCAGGATCCGTTCGCCGAACCTGTGCCCCACGAACCGGGCCCACCGCGCCAACAGCAACTGCGCCACCGCGCACACCACCAGCACCAGCGCCAGCCGGTCCACCACCCCGGCCCCGGCCCCGCCCCGCACCTCGTCGATGATCCGCCCCAACAACCACGGCCCCGCCAGCCCGGCCCCGGCCGCGGCCCCGTTCAGCCCCAGCACGGCGAGGAAGGCCCGGCCATCGGCCCGGACGAGGCGTACGGCGGCGCGCCGGACGTCGGCGGGGCCGGCGACGGGCAGACGGGGGGAGGGGCCGGTCGAGGGGGTGGGGGAGCCGGTCACAGATGCTGTCGTCACGGGGCGACCTCCTCGACGGCGATCCCGTCAGCGGTCTCGACGGTGGTCTCGTCAGCGGTCTCGTCGGTGGCAGTCTCGTTCGTGTCCTCCGGCTCGCCCGTGTCCCGTGCCACCAGCGCCCGGTAGCCCGGTTCCCGCGCGAGGAGTTCGCGGTGGGTGCCGGTGGCGGCCACCTTCCCCTCGACCAGGTAGTGGACGGTGTCCGCGTGGTCCAGCACCAGCGGTGAGGTGGTGGTGAGGACGGTCGTACGGCCCTCGCGGGCGGCGCGCAGCCGCCCTGCGACCCTTGCCTCCGTGTGGGCGTCGAGGGCCGAGGTGGGCTCGACGGCGAGGAGGACCTCGGGGTCGGCGAGCAGGGCGCGGACCAGCCGTACGCGTTGCCGTTGGCCGCCGGAGAGGTTGCGGCCCTGGGCGTCGATCGGCGAGTCGAGGCCGTCCGGCAGGCCCTGCACGATGTCGTCGGCGACGGCCGCGTGCAAGGCCCGCGCGAGCTCGGTGTTGTCGGGCTTGGCGTCGTCGACCCCGGTCTCTTCCCCGGTCTCTTCCCCGGTCTCTTCTCCGGTCTCTTCTCCCCCGGTGGCTTCTTCCTCGGTGCCGTCGACGTCGGACGGGCCGCCGAGCAGCTCGCGCAGTGGGCCCGCGAACAGGTCCGCCTCGTGGTCGGCCACCAGGATTCGTTCACGGACCTGCGCCAACGGGATCTCGTCGAGGGGTGTTCCGCCCCAGGTCACGGCGGTCGGGGTGTACCGCCCGAGCCGGTCCACCACCGTCGCGGCCTCGGCCGGTCGGTCACCGGCCAGCGCGGTCAGCCGGCCCGGCAGGACCCGTACGCCCGACTCGGGGTCGTACAGCGCCGAGGGCTCGGCGGGCGCGTCCCGGGTGCCGTGGTCCGGCAGTGGCTCCAGGCTCAGGAAGCGGATGACGCGCCGGGCCGCCACCACGCCTCGACTGACCTCGTAGCCCCAGCCGACGAAGTACGACACCGGTCGCACCAGCACGGTGACATAGCCGTACACCGACACCAACTCGCCCACGGTGATGGCACCTTGGGCGGCGAGCCGGGCCGCCAGCCAGGTCACCACCGCGAGGAACAGCGTCGGCAGGCCCATACCGATCGCCTGGACCCAGCTGGTCACCGCGCCGACCCGGTACCCCTGTGCCCGCAGCCGCTGTGAGTCCCGGTGGAACGCGTCCGCGATCAGGCCCTTGCCGCCGAGGCCGTTGAGGACGCGCAGGCCGCCGGCGAGGTCCGCGATCCGTGCGGTCAGTACGCCCTGGCGTTCCCGGTACTCCGTCTCCGTGCCCTGCAGCCGGCGCAGCAGCGGGCCCACCAGGACGGCCATCAGGGGCATGCCGAGCAGGACCACGATCGCGATCGGTACCGAGACGGACACGAGTAGGCCTGCGACCACCAGGTAGGCGGCGAGGGCGCCCATGCCGGGGCCGATGACCGTGAGGGAGGAGGAGATCGTGTTGACGTCGCCCACGCCGATGGTGACGACCTCGCCGGCGCCGACGCGGCGGGGCAGGGCCGCGCCCAGGCGGACCGCGTGGGCCATCACCACTTTCACGGTGCGGAAGTTGGCGTCCATACGTACGCGGGTCATCGTGCGGTGGCGCATGATGCCGAGCCAGGCGTTGAAGGCGCCGACGGTGAACAGGGCGGCTGTCCATGCGACGAGGGCCGAGTGGTCGCCGGGTTGCAGGCCCTCGTCGATGGCTCGGGAGAGGAGGTAGGGGGTGGCTGCGAGCAGCACCATCCATACGCAGGAGATGAGGGTGCCGGTGAGGGATCGGCCTGCCTGCCGTTTGACCAGCCACCACAGGTAGGCGGCGCCGCCGCGGTGGTCGGGCGTGCCGGGGTCCTCGTACGCGTCGATCATCTGCCCCCCGCTTTCCTCCGTCCCAGGTTTTCGCCCCCGCCGCCCCACCCGTCCCGTCCCAGGGGGCGGCGCCCCCTCGACTCCGCCGCGGGGCTTCGCCCCGGACCCCGTCTACGAGCTCGGGGGGAGGTTACCCAGGGTGAGGAGTGGTTGCCCACCGAATAAAGCGGGGCTCGCCGTCACCGCCGTCCGCCCGGTGATCCTCGTTCGGCGGGACACCGGGCGTACGACGATGACGACGAACCCATGCGGGATGATCAGTAAGTGGCCTGGACGAATGAGCCGTCGAAGTTGACGAAGTAGACCTGCTTGTCGAAGCCGGCCACCGTCTTGCGCTTGAAGGCCACGTCGTTGGCGCTGCCCTCGTAGAGGACGGTGCCATTACCGTTCACGGTGCCGAGGCGGTCGTCCGCGACCGAGAAGGACGAGGGCTTCGCCTTGCCGGTCTCCGCCAGACCATGGCTCTTCTGCCAGAACTTGGTCGCCGACACGGTACGCGAGTTGAACTCACCGCTGATGTCGTCCTCGGTGAACGGGCGTAGGGCTCCGCCGCTGTCCTTCCAGAAGGCGCCGTCAGCCACCAGGACGGTCTGCCACAGGGCGACCGCATTGCTCTCGTCACCCTTCTGGAGCGTTCCCTCGTCGCCCCAGTCGTTGTGGGTGCCGCCACTGCCGTCGATGACGCCGGTTTCCTCGGACGCCTGGGCCGTACCCGTCGCCGCGAATGCCCCGAGACCGGCGCCCACGGCCAGTACGGTCGCCATCGCTGCCTTGCGGATGCGCTTGTGCATGATCTTCTTCCTTGCCCTGGACCGCTCGTCCCGCGCTTCTCGCGAGACCGGGGCGGTGGTCGAATCGACTGATTCGACGATCCGCGAAGGGGCCGGCCAGGGGTAGCCACGGAATTCCGGGTCTTGACATCCTTCCGCCTGTTCCGCAGGGCTGGACCCGTTGTGTTCCCCACGGTCATTGTTCATTTCGAACGACTCTCGCGGAGCGATTACGCCAAGCTGTCCCGCCAAGCCTGGTGCAGGTCTGCGAAACGGCCCTTGCCTTGGATGAGTTCGGTCGGGGGGCCGTCCTCCACTACCCGGCCGTTCTCCATGACCAGTACGCGGTCGGCGATTTCCACCGTGGACAGGCGGTGGGCGATGACCACGGCCGTGCGGCCGCGCAGGACGGTCGCCATCGCTCGTTGGACCGCCTTCTCGCCCGGGATGTCGAGGGAGCTGGTGGCCTCGTCGAGGATGAGGACGGCGGGGTCGGCGAGCAGGGCCCGGGCGAAGGCGACCAGTTGGCGCTGGCCGGCGGAGATGCGGCCGCCTCGTTTGCGTACGTCGGTGTCGTAGCCCTCGGGCAGCGCGGTGATGAAGTCGTGCGCGCCGATGGCCTTGGCGGCCCGTTCGATGTCCTCGCGGCCGGCGTCGGGGCGGCCGATCGCGATGTTCTCGGCGACCGTGCCGGAGAACAGGAACGACTCCTGGGTGACCATGACCACCCCGCGCCGCAGCTCCGGCACGGCGAGGTCGCGCAGGTCGACGCCGTCGAGGAGGACCCGCCCGGAGGTGGGGTCGTAGAAGCGGGCCAGCAGCTTGGCGAGGGTCGACTTGCCGGCGCCGGTGGCACCGACCACGGCCACCGTGCTGCCCGCCGCGAGCGTGAGGTCGAAGCGCGGGAGGACTTCGCCGCCGGTGCGGTACGCGAACGTCACGCCCTCGAACACGACCTCGCGGCCGGGGAGTTCGGACTCCTTGACCGGGAGGTCCTTCGGCTCCGCGGGCTCCGGCACCGACGGGGTCTGGGCCAGCAGGCCCGCGATCTTCTCCAGCGACGCCGCCGCCGACTGGTACGAGTTGAGGAACATGCCGAGCCGGTCGATCGGGTCGTACAGGCGTCGCAGATACAGCACCGCCGCCGCCAGTACACCGAGGGCCAGCGTCCCGTCCGCCACCCGGTACGCGCCCCACAGCACGATCACCGACACCGAGACGTTGGCGACGACACGGGAGCTGACCACGTACCGGGCCATCTCCAGGATGACGTCACCGTTGGCGCGCTCGTGCCGTCGGTTCAGCTCCTGGAACTCCGCGTCGTTCGCCGCCTCCCGGCGGAAGGCCCGCACCGGCCGGATGCCGTTCATCGTCTCCGCGAACTTCACGATCACCGCGGCGATCGCGGTGGAGCGGACGGCGTAGCGCTTCGCCGAGCGCCGCTGGTAGCGGCGGATGAACCAGTACAGCGGGAGGAAGGACGCGACCGCCGCCGCGCCGAGCCCCATGTCCAGCCAGAGCAGCATCGCCGAGATGTAGACGACGGAGAGGATCACGCCGATGAGTTCCTGCAGACCCTCGTTGAGCAGTTCACGCAGCGACTCGACGTCCGTGGTGGAACGGGAGATGAGCCGGCCCGAGGTGTACCGCTCGTGGAAGTCGACGCTCAGCGCCTGCGCGTGCCGGAAGATCCGGCCGCGCAGATCCAGCAGCACGTCCTGGTTCACCCGCGCGGACACCCCTATGAACCAGTACTGCAACCCGCCGGCGGCCACCGCGCACAGCAGATACCCCACCGCCACCGCGACCAGCGGCCCGTGCCGGTCGTCCCGGAACGCCGGTACGGCACTGTCGATCGCGTACGCCACCAGCAGCGGGCCCGCCTGTACCGCCGCCTGCTGGAGCAGGAGCAGCACACTGGCCAGGACCACCCTCGTCCTCATCGGTGAGAGCAGGGAACGGAGGAGTGCGAGCGTTGCCCCGGGGGGAGTGGGCAGGGTGTCTTCGTCGAAGTCGTCGAAGTCGTCGAAGTCGTCGTGGCCGGGTGCGTCGTGGCCGGAGGGGGTGTCGACGGGTGCCTGGCGCGCGGCACGCCGGTCGCCGCCGACCGGCTTGTCGTACGGTGCCTCGCCCTGCCCCGCGCCCGCCTCCTCGTTCGGCTCCTTGTCCGGCGCGGTGGTCGTGGGCGCCGTCATCGTTCGTCCCCCTCGGTGTTCTCGTATCCCTCGGACTCCTCGGCCCCGGACATCAGATGCGCGTACTCGGGGTTCGTGCGCAGCAGCTCGTGGTGGGTGCCCACGGCGGCGATACGGCCGCCGGAGAGGAGGGCCACGCGGTCGGCGAGCAGGACCGTCGACGGGCGGTGCGCCACGATCAGCGCGGTCGTCTCCGCGAGCACGCGGCGCAGGGCGGCCTCGACCGCGGCCTCCGTGTGGACGTCCAGTGCCGACAGAGGGTCGTCGAGGACCAGGAAGCGGGGGCGGCCGACCACCGCCCGCGCCAGCGCGAGGCGCTGCCGCTGGCCACCGGAGAGACTGAGCCCCTGCTCGCCGACCTGGGTGGCGGTGCCCTGGGGGAGCGCGTGCGCGAAGTCCGCCTGTGCGATGGCGAGGGCGCGGTCCAACTCGGGCTCACCCGCGTCGGGGTGGGCGCCCATGAGGACGTTCTCGCCCACGGTCGCGGAGAAGAGGGTGGGTTCCTCGAAGGCGACCGCCACCTTCGTGCGCAACTCCTCGCGCGACATCTCGGTGATGTCCTCGCCGTCCAGCGTGATACGACCGCTCGTCACCTCGTGGAGGCGGGGGACGAGAGCGGTGAGGGTGGTCTTGCCGGAGCCGGTGGCGCCCACGAGGGCCATGGACTCGCCGGGGCGGATGTGGAGGTCGATGTGGTCGAGGACGGGTGCCGAATCGGCGGGGGCGTCGGGGTAGCGGAACCGTACGTCGTGGAACCGCAGGCCGCCCAGTTGCTCGGTGCTGCCGTCGGCGTCTGCGTGGGGGTGCTGCTCGCTGGGAGATGCCGCTCGCAGTGGTACGGGCGCCGGCCCGGCGGCACGATTGCCCGCAGCTGGGACGGCGGCGGTGGCGCCGCCGACGCCGGCGGCGGTCTCCCGCTCCGGCTCCGCGTCCATCGCCTCGAAATACCGTTCCGTCGCCGTCGCCGCCTCCTGGCTCATCGCCAACAAGAAGCCGATCGAGTCGACGGGCCACCGCAGGGCGAGGGCCGTGGACAGGAACGCCACCAATGTCCCCGCGGACAGCACCCCGTCCGCCACCTGCATCACACCCACGACCAGCGCCGCCCCGATGGCCAGCTCGGGCAGCGTGATGATGACGCCCCAGATGGCCGACAGGAGCCGGGCCTTGTGCAGCTCGGTGCCCCGGAGCGTGCGGGAGAGTTCGCGGAAGGCCCGGGCCTGGCTGCGGTGGCGGCCGAACCCCTTGATGATGCGGATGCCGAGCACGCTCTCCTCGACGACCGTGGTGAGGTCGCCCACCTGGTCCTGGGCGAGTCGCGCCACGTGGGCGTACTTCGTCTCGAAGACCACACAGGTGACGATCACGGGCACCGCGGGCCCGAGGATCACCAGCCCGAGCGTCCAGTCCTGGACCAGCATGATGACCACGCCGACGAGGATGGTCACCGAGTTGACCAGCAGGAACGTCAGCGGGAAGGCGAGGAACTGGCGCAGCAGCATCAGGTCGGTCGTGCCGCGCGAGAGGAGCTGGCCGGAGGCCCACCGGTCGTGGAAGGCGACCGGCAGCCGTTGCAGATGCCGGTACAGAGCCGCGCGCATGGACGCCTCGACACCGGCGAGCGGCCGGGCCACGAGCCACCGCCGCAGCCCGAACAGCAGGGCCTCGGCGAGCCCGAGCAGCAGCAGGTACAGCGCCCCGAGCCATACCCCGGCCGGGTCCCGGTCGGCGACCGGCCCGTCCACCATCCACTTCAGGACGAGCGGGATGACCAGCCCCATGCACGACGCGACTATGGCGACGAACGCGGCGCTGAACAGCCGCGCCCGCACGGGCCGGACATACGGCCACAACCGCAGCAGCGTACGCACCGCTGAGCGTTCCTTCGACTGCTCGGCCCGCCTGACCTTCTCGGCCCGCTCGGCCTGCTCAGCCTTGTCGGTCTCGTGAGTCTTCTCGTCGGTGGTGTCGGTGGTGTCGGTGGTGTCGGTGGCGTCGGTGGCGTCGGTGGCGTCGGTGCCGTCGGTGGCGTCGATGTCGTCGGTGGCGTCGATGTCGTCGGTCTGTTCGGGGTTCTCCGGGCCGGTGGTCGCACGTGTCGTGGGCATCAGCTGGGAGCCTACGGATCGGCGCTGACAACGCCTACCGAGTTTTGGCCCGACCGGACTCGGTCGCGAGTCCTACGACCTGCGGCGGTGAGAGGGCCGTGACGACGGAGTCCGGGCGGAGTCCGGTCGTACCGTGCCGTCAACCGATCGGTTGATGTCGCTTCGAGCACGATGGCCGATGCGCCGGCACGGCTTCCGCCGGGATCCTCGACGAATGCCGCACACAACCTCCACACCCGTCATCGAAGTCACCGAACTTCCGAGCTCACCGTCCAGGAGGCCCTGGAGCTGTACGCGAGCTTCTGCCCGGCCCCGGCGGACCGGCGCCCGCTCACCGAGCGCCTGGGCCTCACCGACCGGCTCCGCACCCGGTTCGGGAAGCTGAGCGGCGGCCAGAAGCAGCGGCTGTTCATCGCGCTCGCGCTCATCGGCAGGCCCCGGGCCGTCGTCCTGGACGAGCTGACCACCGGCCTCGACCCACGGGCCCGCCGGGACACCTGGCAGCTCAGGCCGTCGGGGCTGATCGCGCAGTTCCCCGCGCCCCTTTGGGGCGCGCCTCAGCCGGACGGACACGGCAACGGCCCTCCGCCAAGTCGCAGAGGTGGTCCGTGCCGGTGGCGCGGCCTGAAACGCTGCCTCGGTCGACCCCCTCCCAGCCGACCACCTCAGCCGACCACCTTCAGCCGACCACCTTCAGCAGCAACACCGCCCGCGCCGGCACCGTGACCGTCTCTCCCGCCCGGTGCACCACCCCGGGCTCCTCCGTCTGCTCCTCCCGCGACGTGTCGACGACCACCTCGTACCGCTCGGCCCATGGCGTACCCGGCAGCGCGAAGCTCACCGGAGTGTCGCCGGCGTGGAGGACGGCGAGGAAGCTGTCGTCGCGGATCGGCGCCCCGCGTGCGTCCCGGCCGGGGATGTCACGGCCGGACAAGTACATGCCGAGGGTCCCCGTCGGCGCGTACCAGTCCTGCTCCGTCATCTCCGTGCCCCGGGACGTGAACCAGGCCAGGTCCCGCAGCCCGTCCGCCGAGTGCGCCCGCCCCGAGAAGAAGGCCCGGCGGCGTAGCACGGGGTGCTTGTGGCGCAGGGCGATCAGGCGGGCCGTCAGGTCGAACAGGGCCTTCCAGCCCGGCTCCTCCAGCAGCCCCCAGTCGACCCAGCTGATCTCGTTGTCCTGGCAGTACGCGTTGTTGTTGCCCCCCTGGGTGCGGCCCAGCTCGTCACCGGCGACCAGCATCGGCACGCCCGTGGACAGCAGCAGCGTGGTCGTCAGATTCCGCAGCTGCCGGCGCCGCAGCGCCCGTACGCGCTCGTCGTCGGTCTCGCCCTCGACCCCGCAGTTCCAGGACCGGTTGTCGTCCGAGCCGTCCCGGTTCCCCTCGCCGTTGGCCTCGTTGTGCTTGCGCTCGTACGACACCAGGTCGCGGAGCGTGAAACCGTCGTGCGCGGTGATGAAGTTGACCGACGCGTACGGCCGCCGCCCGCCCCACGCGTAGAGGTCGCTGGACCCCGACAGCCGGTACCCCAGATCCCGTACGTCGGGCAGCGCGCCCCGCCAGAAGTCCCGTACAGCGCCCCGGTAGCGGTCGTTCCACTCGGTCCACAGCGGTGGGAAGGCGCCCACCTGGTAGCCGCCGGAGCCGACGTCCCAGGGTTCGGCGATCAGCTTCACCCGGCGGAGCACCGGGTCCTGGGCGATCACCGCGAGGAACGGGGAGAGCATGTCGACGTCGTGCATCGAACGGGCCAGGGCCGCCGCGAGGTCGAAGCGGAAGCCGTCCACGCCCATCTCCGTCACCCAGTAGCGCAGGGAGTCGGTGATCAGGCGCAGGACGTGCGGCTGGACCACGTGGAGGGTGTTGCCGCAGCCGGAGTAGTCCGCGTAGTGACGTGCGTCGTTCTGCAGCCGGTAGTAGCCCCGGTTGTCGATGCCCCGCAGCGACAGGCTCGGGCCGCGCTCGTCCGCCTCGGCCGTGTGGTTGTAGACCACGTCCAGGATGACCTCGATCCCGGCGGCGTGCAGGGCCCGTACCATCCGCCGGAACTCCCCGACCTGCTGCCCGGCCGTGCCGGAGGCCGCGTACGCGGCGTGCGGGGCGAAGTAGCCGATGGAGTTGTAGCCCCAGTAGTTGCGCAGACCCCGGCGCAGCAGATGGTCCTCGTGGGCGAACTGGTGCACGGGCAGCAGCTCCACCGCCGTCACGCCCAGCTTCACCAGGTGCTCGATCGCCGCCGGATGCGCGAGCCCCGCGTACGTGCCGCGCAACTTCTCGGGGACGCCGGGGTGCAGCCGGGTGAAGCCCCGTACATGCAGCTCGTAGATCACCGAGTCGGCCCACGGGGTCTTCGGGCGGCGGTCGTCCCGCCACTCGTCGTCGGGCGCGTCGTCGTGGACGACCACGCCCTTCGGGACGTACGGCGCCGAGTCCCGCTCGTCGCGCACGGTGTCCGCGACATGCTGCTCCGGCCAGTCCCGTACGTGCCCGTACACCTCGGCGGGCAGGCTGAACTCTCCGTCCACGGCACGGGCGTACGGGTCGAGGAGGAGCTTCGCCGGATTCCAGCGGGCGCCGGTCCACGGGTCCCAGCGGCCGTGCACGCGGTAGCCGTACCGCTGGCCGGGCAGGACGCCGGGCACGAAGCCGTGCCAGATCTCATGGGTCAGCTCGCCCAGCCGGAGCCGGGTCTCCTCGCCGTCCTCGGAGAACAGGCACAGCTCCACGGCCTCCGCGCCGCCCGCCCACAGCGCGAAGTTGGTGCCCGCGACCCCGTCGGGCCCCACTCGGAAGCGGGCGCCGAGCGGCGTCGGCGCCCCGGGCCACAGAGCCCTCGGCGCGGGCGCGGACTCGTCCCGCCGGCTGCCGTTCAGCACGGTCTCCGGACGCGCGGCCGGAATCCCGCGCGTCTGACGTACCGCCTCTTGTACTGCCTCCTGCTCGGCTGCGCTCGACACCTCAGGCCTCCCGCGGCTCGATGGGCCGACGAGGAGAGGAAAGCCGGTGTCCCGCCGCCGATCCCCGTCGCGTCGTCCTCCCAAGGGTTCTGCCCAGACCACGCCTCGCACTCACGTTTCCCGGGGGCGTGCGCCGTCGTTGGGCCGCACGTGAACCACGCACAGACGCACGCGCGCCGCGCCGGTGCCGCCCTGGCCGCCGCACTGACCTGGACGGCCCTTGTGGCCTCAGCCGCGGGCTGCACCGCCGGACACCCCCTGACCAGCGGCAAAGCCCCCGATGACACGATCCGGGTCACCCCGGCGGACGGCAGCAAGGGCGTGCGCCCGGGGCAGCGCTTCGAAGTACGGGTGCCCAGCGGGCGCCTGGAGTCCGTCAAGGTCGTGAAGTCGCAGGACGCGCAGGAGTCACCCGTACCGGGCCGCCTGTCCGCCGACCGGCTGACCTGGCGCCCCACCGGCTCACGAAAGCTCGCGCCGGCCGCCACGTACACCGTCGACGCGGTCGCCCTGGACGGCCACGGTCGCCGCTCGGCCCGGCATGTCTCCTTCACCACGTACGTCCCCGGGGAACGCTTCATCGCGTACGTCACCCCCGAGAACCGCGCCACCGTCGGCACCGGGATGATCGTCTCCCTGGAGTTCAACCGGGCGATCGAGAACCGCGCGGCCGTCGAACGCGCCGTCGACGTGACCGCGAAGCCGGCCGTGGAGATCCGCCCGCACTGGTTCGGCAAGGAGCGCGTGGACTTCCGCCCCGAGAAGTACTGGAAGCCCGGCACCAAGGTCACCGTCGCCCTGCGGCTGCGCGACATCGAGGGAGCGCCCGGCGTCTACGGGCACCAGTACAAGACGTTCTCCTTCACCATCGGCCGCCACCAGGTCAGCGTCGTCGACGCGGCCAAGCACACCATGCGCGTCGAGCGCGGCGACCGCGTCCTCGCCACCCTCCCCATCACGGCCGGGGCGCCCAGCACGACCACGTACAACGGCAAGATGGTCGTCACCGAGATGCTGGAGGTGACCCGGATGAACGGCGCCACCGTCGGCTTCAAGAAGGAGGACGGCAAGGGCGAGTACGACATCCCGGACGTCCCGCACGCCATGCGCCTGACCACCTCCGGCACCTTCCTGCACGGCAACTACTGGGCGCCCGCCGCCTTCGGCAGGGCCAACGTCAGCCACGGCTGCGTGGGTCTGCGCGATGTGAAGGGCGGCAGTTCCAGCACCCCCGCGGGCTGGTTCTTCGAGCGCAGCCTCATCGGTGACGTCGTCGAGGTGATCAACAGCAACGACAAAAAGGTCGCTCCCGACAACGGGCTCGGAGGATGGAACATGGGCTGGAAGGAATGGAAAGCGGGTGCCGCGGTGAAGTAGACCGACACAGGCGTACGCCCGTGAGGGGGGGGGCGGACTCAGGCCCGGCCGGGGCCGGCGATTGTTCAACTTGGGACTGAACGGTGACATTCGCCGAGGCCAAAGCATCCCGATCATCTGGTTAATGTACGTGCGTACGCGCGCGTTGCGCGTAGGGGTGCGGGCCTGATCAGGCCGTGCGAGGGGAGAAAAGCAAGTTGAACGGGCGACCGATTTGGGGGGCGTCGGTTGGCGCGCGGACTCGGGGGAACAGGGGGGTCCTGGCGCTGTTGCTGGGTCTGATGCTGCTCGCCGTCACCGCGTGCAGCGGAGGCGGAGGTTCGAACTCCGGCTCCGCCGGCGACAAGGGGAAGGGCTCGGACAAGAGCGCCTCCGAGAAGGCGGCGGACAAGCCCTCGGAGGCGGTGGTCTCCATCGCCCCGAAGAACGGCGCCGACTCCGTGGCCACCAGCGGCGCCCTCAAGGTCAGCGCCGCCAAGGGCAAGCTGACCGAGGTCACCGTCGAGGACGGCAAGGGCGAGAAGATCGCCGGTGAGATATCGGGCGACGGCGCCACCTGGACGCCGTCCATCCACCTCAAGTCGGCCACCGAGTACAAGGTGCACGCGGTGGCGAAGGACTCGGAAGGACGTGAGGCCGCCGAGGAGTCGTCCTTCACCACCCTCACCCCGAAGAACACCTTCGTCGGTATCTTCACCCCCGAGGACGGCTCGACCGTCGGTGTCGGCATGCCGTTCTCGATCCGCTTCACCCGTGGCATCACGGCGCCCGAGGACGTCGAGAAGGCCATCACCGTCAAGACCGAGCCGGCCGTCGAGGTCGCCGGTCACTGGTTCGGCAACGACCGCCTCGACTTCCGTCCCGAGAAGTACTGGAAGCCCGGCACCAAGGTCACCGTCGACCTCAACCTCGACGGCGTCGAGGGCCGGGACGGCGTCTACGGCGAGCAGAACAAGAAGGTCTCCTTCACCATCGGCCGCAGCCAGGTCTCCACGGTCGACGTCAAGACCAAGAAGATGGTCGTCAAGCGCGACGGCAAGGTCATCAAGACCATCCCCGTCACCACCGGCAAGCCCGGCTACGACACCTGGAACGGCCAGATGGTCATCAGCGAGCGTCTCACGGTGACCCGGATGAACGGCGAGACGGTCGGCTACGGCGGCGAGTACGACATCAAGGACGTCCCGCACGCCATGCGCCTGACCACCTCCGGCACCTTCATCCACGGCAACTACTGGGGCGGCGACGCCTTCGGCAACTACAACGCCAGCCACGGCTGCATCGGCCTGCGCGACGTCCGCGGCGGCTGGAGCAAGGACGTCTCCGCGGCCTGGTTCTTCAACCGCTCGATGATCGGCGACGTGGTCATCGTGAAGAACTCCAACGACCGCGTCGTCGACCCGGACAACGGCCTGAACGGCTGGAACATGTCGTGGGACAAGTGGAAGGCGTGAGCGCCACCGCTTGAGTACAGCCGAGTCGTACGGCTTTTGACGACGGCCCCGGTGTGACGCACCGCACCGGGGCCGTAGTCGTTAGTGCCCGTTAACCTGGCCTGCATGACTGTGCATCTCGAAGTCGCCGCAGGTGTCGGGACCATCCGCCTCGACCGTCCGCCGATGAACGCGCTGGACATCGCCACCCAGGACCGCCTCAAGGAAGTGGCCGAGGAAGCCGCGCGCCGCGACGACGTGCGCGCGGTCGTCGTCTACGGCGGCGAGAAGGTCTTCGCGGCCGGCGCCGACATCAAGGAGATGCAGGCCATGGACCACGCGGCCATGGTCGCGCGGTCCCGGGCCCTGCAGGACTCCTTCACCGCGGTGGCCCGTATCCCCAAGCCGGTCGTCGCGGCCGTCACCGGCTATGCGCTGGGCGGCGGTTGCGAGCTCGCGCTCTGCGCGGACTACCGCATCGCCGCGGAGAACGCGAAGCTGGGCCAGCCGGAGATCCTGCTCGGTCTGATCCCGGGCGCGGGCGGCACCCAGCGGCTGGCCCGGCTCGTCGGCCCCTCCAAGGCCAAGGACCTGATCTTCACCGGCCGTATGGTCAAGGCCGACGAGCCCTCGCACTCGGCCTGGTGGACCGGGTCGTCCCGGCCGACGAGCTGTACGAGGCCGCGCACACATGGGCCGCGAAGCTGGCGCAGGGGCCGGCGATCGCGCTGCGGGCGGCCAAGGAATGCGTCGACGCGGGCCTTGAGACCGACCTGGAGACGGGGCTCGCGATCGAGCGGAACTGGTTCTCGGGGCTGTTCGCGACGGAGGACCGGGAGCGCGGGATGCGGAGCTTCGTGGAGGAGGGGCCGGGCAAGGCGAAGTTCGTCTGACCCTCCCGGAATTCCTCCCCCAAGTGCCCCTGACCCCCTTGCAGTTGACACGGTGTATTACCCGCGTCCTCCGAAGGGGCGGTTCGGCGGAGCCTTAAGACAACCTTAAGGAATTCCCGCCCGGGGGACATGGCGCTGACCGAAGTTCAGCTGGTTTGCGCAGGTCAGATGGGCTTCCATAAGGCATGGAATGCCTCTGACATATGCCATCCGAAACTCCCGGAATGGTTGATTCCGGGGGTTGTATTCCTGCGGAACGGCCCCGAACGGCGCTCCGGACGGCCATGATGGGGGCATGGCGGGGCTGGAGGGTATCGAACAGCCGCGGCGGCACGGGAGTGCGACCGCGGCGCGTTGGTCGCCTGGGGTCGAGGACGAACAGGCGATGAAGGCATTGGAGTTGTTCGGCAACCCCGCGGAGCGGGACGTCCCGCTGCCGTCCCGCCCCGAGTCCGCGGCCACCGCCCGGCGGCTCGCCCAGGTCGTCGTCCTCCGCCATTGGGGGCTGTCGCCCAAGCTGACCGAAGACACGGTGTTACTCGTCTCCGAGCTGGTCGGCAACGCCGTACGGCACACGGGGGCGAGGGTCTTCGGGCTGCGGATGAAGCGCCGGCGGGGCTGGATCCGGGTCGAGGTGCGTGACCCTTCGCGGGGGCTGCCCTGTCTGATGCCGGTACAGGAGATGGACATCAGCGGACGGGGGCTGTTCCTGGTGGACAAGCTGGCGGACCGGTGGGGCGCGGATCTGCTGCCGCGGGGGAAGACGACGTGGTTCGAGATGAGGGTCGCGGACCGGTAGGCCCGCGGTTTCGCGGCGCGGCCTGGGCGCCGTAGGGCGAAGTGCGCTCCAACGCGCCCCTCCGCCAATCGGGGCAATCGCCATGTTTCCTCGCGCGGCTCCCTATAAATGGTGCGCGTGACCACGCCCTTCACCCTCACCCCCCGCGCTCCCAAGCAGCGCCACCTCGTGCAGCGTGCGTTTCTCGCGGCTGTCGTTCTCGCCGCCGTGGCCGCGTGCGGCACCGACGGCAAGGAGCGGGAACAGCGGATCCGGCCCGATCGGACCGAGCGGGCCACCGTCGAGGCCGCCGAACGGAAGAAGAAAGAGCTTCCGGCGGTCCAGGGGCTGCGCGGGATGCCGCCCCTGCTCGATCCCCAGGACGTCTACGCCGCCGACCGGCCGGGCAGGCTCTCCCCGGTGGTCAAGGACTTCCCGTCCCGGGTGTACGTCCCGAACAGCGAGTCCGACACCGTCTCCGTCATCGACCCGAAGACGTACGAGATCGTCGAGACGATCCCGGTGGGCCGCCAGCCCCAGCACGTCGTGCCCTCCTGGGATCTGAAGACCCTGTGGGTCAACAACAACCGAGGCCACACCCTCACGCCCATCGACCCGAAGACGGGAAAGGCGGGCGAGCCGGTCGAGGTGCACGACCCGTACAACCTGTACTTCACCCCCAACGGCAAGCACGCCGTCGTCATGGCCTCCCTCGACCGGGAACTCGTCTTCCGCGATCCGCACACCATGAAGCCTGTCAAGACCGAGCCGGTCACCTGCTACGGCGTCAACCACGCCGACTTCTCGCTCGACGGCAGGTACTTCATCGTGTCGTGCGAGTTCAGCGGCGAACTGCTCAAGGTCGACACGGAGAAGATGAAGGTCGTCGGGCAGCGGAAACTCCCCTTCGACGGGGCCATGCCGCAGGACGTGAAGATCTCACCGGACGGCAAGCGGTTCTACATCGCCGACATGATGGCCGACGGGATGTGGGTCCTCGACGGCGACAAGTTCGACCAGCCGAAGCTCCTGCCCACGGGCAAGGGCTGCCACGGCCTGTACGTCAGCCGCGACTCACGCGAGATGTACGTCTCCAACCGGGGCGAGGGCACCATCTCCATCTTCGACTTCGAGAAGAACGAGCTCACCAAGAAGTGGCACCTCCCCGACGGCGGCAGCCCCGACATGGGCGGCGTCTCCGCCGACGGCAAGGTCCTGTGGCTCTCCGGCCGCTACGACTCCGAGGTGTACGCCATCGACACCCGCACCGGGAAGCAGCTCGCCCGCATCCCCGTCGGCAGCGGCCCGCACGGCCTGGCCGTGTACCCGCAGCCCGGCCGCTACTCGCTGGGCCACACCGGCGTCTTCCGCTGACGGTCCCTCACCACCGGCGGCAACAGGGCGGCCGGACACGCCGCCGTACGGGTGAGGGTCCACGGCCCGGTGTCGTACGACCGAGATCGTGCTCCCCATGATCACAACTCGTCTGCGGCACCGGGCCGCCGCCGTCGTCCTGTCCCTGTCCGCCGTCTTCGCGACCTCCGCCGCGACCGTACCGGCGCAGCCGCCCGCCAAGGCCGCGGCGCCCGCCTGTCCCCAGTTCGACGACCCCGTCAAGGCAGCCGCCGACCGCCGCGTCGACGTGGCCCGCATCACCCCCGAACCGGTGTGGCGCAAGACCTGCGGCACGCTCTACCGCGCCGACGGGCGCGGACCGGAGACCATCTTCAAGGAGGGATTCCTCCCGAAGGACGTCATCGACGGGCAGTACGACATCGAGAAGTACGTCCTGGTCAACCAGCCCTCCCCGTACGTCTCCATGACGTACGACCACGACCTGTACAAGACGTGGTGGAAGTCCGGCTACAACTACTACATCGACGCCCCCGGCGGCATCGACGTCAACAAGACCATCGGCGACACCCACAAGTGGGCCGACCAGGTCGAGGTCGCCTTCCCCGGCGGCGTCGACCGGAAGTACATCATCGGCGTCTGCCCGGTGAACAAGACGACCAAGGTCGAGATCATGAGCGGCTGCCAGAGCAACCCGCACTACGAGGCGTGGCACTGAGCAGCCGACTCAAGCGGACTCGTCACGGGGCGGTGAGCAGCGCCTCCGCCCCCACGGGCACATAACCGGCCGCCTGGAACGCCCGCATACTGCGGGCGTTCCCCGGCGCCACCTGCGCCCACAGCGGCTCCGTGACGAGATGCCGGGCCGCCGTCACCAGCAGCCGCCCCAGCCCCCGGTGCCGTACCCCGTCGTCCACCTCGACCGACACCTCCAGCCGTCCGGCGATCCCGCGCCCCATCACCAGCACCCCGCCGCCACCGTCCGCCGCCCACGCGCGTACGTCGTCGCGCCGGCCACGGGCGTAGCCGACGCGGGCGTGGTCGGGGCCCTCGATCTCCTCCAGCCGGACCGGCGGCCCACCCGGCAGCGGGGCGCCGACCAGCATCGCGTCGATGGTCTCCGACCTGCGCCCCGTCCGCTCCATGAACGCGGCGAGGAAACGCGGGTTCATGGTCGCGGCGAGCGCGTCGCAATCGAGGCCGCGCAGCGTCTCGTACACCCACGCCGGATCCTCGTCGGTGAAGACGACCGAGTGCGCGGTGAAGGCGAGGACACCCGCGTCGCGGTGGGAGGGCTGGGGAACGACCGTCGTACCGCCGTCGGCGGGCGGGAAGACGCCACGCGCCACCGCGTCGAGAATGTCCCGCAACGTCTCCATCCCCTGGCTCCTTCGCCGTGCGCCTTGAGTCTCCACCCACTGGAAGGCCCAGACTCGCAGACATGCTGCGCTTTCCGGGGGGCCACCCCCCAGACCCCCCGAAGAACGGCACCGGCCTTTTCACCATCGGGCAGCTCGCCCGTGCCTGCGGCCTGTCCGTCCGCACGATCCGCTACTGGTCCGACGAGGGCATCCTGCATCCGGTGACCCGCAGCACGGGCGGCTACCGGCTGTACGACGCGGAGGCCGTGGCCCGGCTGGAACTGATCCGCACCCTGCGGGAGCTGGGGCTCGGCCTGGACCAGGTACGCAAGGTGCTGGCGGGTGAGGAGACGGTCGCGGAGGTGGCGGCCACCCATGTGGCGGCGCTGGACGCGCAGATCCGGGCGCTGAGGGTGACCCGGGCGGTGCTGTCGACCGTGGCGCGACGCGGTTCGACCGCGGAGGAGATGACACTCATGAACAAATTGGCGCGACTGTCCGCCGCCGAGCGCGGGCGGATCATCGACGACTTCATGGAGGAGACCTTCGGGGGCCTCGACACCGCCGACCCCGACATCCGCACCCGGCTGCGGTTCAGCCCGGCCGATCTGCCGGAGGACCCCACGCCGGAGCAGGTGGACGCGTGGGTGGAGCTGGCCGAGCTGATCCAGGACCCCGGGTTCCGGGCGCGGATGCGGCAGGCGGTCGAGTTCAACGCGGCCGACCGGGGGCCGGACGTCCCCGCCGGTATGTCCCTGTGGTTCATGAGCCGCCTGGTGCAGCTCGCGGGCAAGGCGCTGCAGGAGGGCGTCGACCCGGCCTCGCCCGCCGCCGAGGAGGTACTGACCGGGCTGCTCGGCGATGCCGACCGGGCCGCCGTACTGGAACGCATGGAGTCGGCGACCCACGCCCAGCTGGCCCGGTTCCGGGAGTTGGCCGTGCGGGTCCGGGGCCTGGAGGCGCCGGCCGCGCACGCCGAGGAGTTCGCCTGGGTGGTCGCCGCGCTCCGCGCTCAGCAGGGCGGTTAATCTGACCTCGTCAACAACAGCGCCGGCAGGACGACCTGTGGTACGGCGAGGCAGCAAGAAGGGGCGGATCGGTGGCGGACATCGAGGAAGCACGCAAGCAGTTCGAGCGGATCGATGCGGACGGTGACGGGTTCATCACCGCAGCCGAGTTCAAGACCGCCCTGGCCCAGGAAGGCGACTGGAACGTCACCGAGGCGGTCGCCGAGGCCATCATCAAGAGCCGCGACCTCAACGGCGACAAGCTCCTG
>NZ_AEJC01000251.1 GCF_000317595.1 Streptomyces ipomoeae 91-03
GCTACACATCACGTCGGTCGTCAGGCGGCCTCGTCACGGACCCAGGCGAGCACCTGTGGCAGGGCAGGCAACGACGCGAAGTGGGCAGCGGACGGCTGCAGCACGGCCTTGGCCTTCGGCATCTTCTTCGCCAGCCAGCGGAAATGGGCGACAGGGGCGAAGACATCACGCTCGCCGTGCCAGAGCATCACGGGCACCGAATCGTCGATCTCCTTGAGGTCGAACCCCCAGGGCGAGCGGAAGG
This sequence comes from Streptomyces ipomoeae 91-03, assembly GCF_000317595.1. Taxonomy (GTDB): domain Bacteria; phylum Actinomycetota; class Actinomycetes; order Streptomycetales; family Streptomycetaceae; genus Streptomyces; species Streptomyces ipomoeae. The sequence goes on from NZ_AEJC01000251.1 coordinate 245, forward strand.
CGACCAGGTCGTCCACCCAGCCCATCGGCGCGCGCGGATCGTCCGCCCCCTCGCCCTGCTCGGCCTGGCCCACGGCTGAGAGGTAGTTGATGAGGAGGAGCTGGCGGATTCCGGCGTCCTCGACGATCACCCGGTCGACCTTCGGCATCTCCTCGCGGAGGGAGGCGAGGAACACCGTGGGATCGCGCCGGATGGTCTCGGCGTTGCGCGCGAGCAGCGCGCCCAACTCGGTCACATCGGGTGCGTGGCGGTCGAGCAGCTCATACGTCGACACATTGGAGTCGGACATCTCCTTGTGCCAGGCGAACCCATCGCCGTCGGCGTCCGGTGGGGCGAGGGAGACTAACGCGGCGACGCTCGCCACCTGGCTGCCGATGTTCCGTGCCGCGCAGGCCAGGGCGTGCGGTGCGCCGCCGGATCTACCCACCACGGAGTACTTCTTGAGTTGCAGGTCCTGGGCGATGGCGTCGATGTCCTCGGCGGCGTGGACGACCCGGCGGTCCGGGTGGCGGTCGGAGCCGCCGTACCCCGGCCGGTCGTAGGCGATGAGGCGCACACCGAGTTTGTGCAGGTCGAATGTGCGGAGCCGGGGGCCGAGTCGGCTTCCGGGGGTTCCGTGCAGCAGAAACACCGGGTGCGCGTCCGGATCGCCCCATGTCTCGTAGGCGATCGTCCGTCCGCCGGACGGCGTCTTCACTGTCTTAACCACCCGATGCCCTCCCGTGCCAGCGGCTGTGGAGTGAAGCGCGGGACCTCCCAGCATTGCGCATGGGAGGCCCCGCCTCTAGTAACTGCTCAGCCGTTCTGGCTTCATGTGGCAAGAATTGGGTAAACGTGGGCCGCTCGGCTGTTCACGCCCAAAGGTAGTGCACCACACCACGGGCCGCCCGGTGAGGGGGGAATTTCGTGATGCCCGAGTGAGCCGTGCGACAGGCCGCGTCACCGCACTTACGAGGCCGATTCCGCCCCCTGGCGATGCCCGGCACCTGGGTGAATACGCGACCACCCGTACGGAGCAGGACGGACGCTGACGTTCCGGAAGTGGCATGTCTCACGCACCCCCAGCCGGTTCCGGTCGGTGTACACCACGTGGCCGATAGTCCAGCCGCTCCGAGTACCCCAGCAGATCCGCCAGCAGCCACACAATGGCCAGCCACATCTCCGTCCCCTGCAACCCCGCCTCCGGCCCGGGCCCCGCCGTACCCGGACCGAATCCGAAGCCCTTTCCGTCCTGCCAGCGGGCCAGGGCCGCCGTGAGCTGCCGTTCGGCCCAGGAGCGGATCTCGGCGGACCGGTAACCGTCGCCGCGCGCGCCCCCGCCGCCCAGCTGCCGGGCGCACAGCCACAGCGGGTGGGCGACGTCCAGGACGTTGCAGGCGTTCTCGCGCCCCGCGCCGAAGTAACGGGTGTCCCGGGCGTGGTCCAGCACCGCGTCCACGACCCGCTCCGGATGCGGGACGGGCACTGCGAACTGGGCGAAGGAGCCGCGTGTGAGCCGGTAGTAGCCGTTCACCACCTGGAGGCGTCCGGCGGTGGCCGAGGGGCTGCCCCACATGCCGGTCCAGGGGTCCGCCCGGGTCAGCAGCCAGCCGAAGAGGGCTTCCAGGGAACCGGGTGTCATGCCGGGTGTCCGGCCGCCGTTCTCGGTGTGCCGGAGGTTCCAGTGGGCCGCCGTGGCCCAGCTGTCGATCCAGGCACCGGCTCCCCAGGCGTTGTCCCGCCAGGGCAACTTCTCCAGCCGGGAGGTGAGTTGGGCTGCTGTCATAGTGCTTACGACGTGGACGGGGTGGGGGAAGGTTGCGCCCAACAGGTCCAGTGCGTAGCCCACGGACAGTACGTGGTACAGCGCGGGGCCCTCGCCGATGAAGCCGTCGGGGTCCATCCGAGGGAGCTGTTCGCCGAACTCCGGTACCAGGCCGGTCTCCTCGTCCTGGAGCGCGCTCAGCCTCGCGATGTGTTCCTCGGGGGTGAGCTGTCCAGGGGGCGAGCCCAGCAGCAGGTCGGCTATCTCCACGGCGTCGCAGTGCGCCCGTACGGTGGGCGAGACGCCGGGGCGGTCGACGTAGTGGGTGCCGTTCCAGGACCGGTCGAGGATGTCGGCGGCCTGCGCTCGGGCCGTGGCGGCGAACCGGGCCAGCGCGTCGCCCAGGCTGCCGCCCCTGTCCGGCGTGCCTGCCGTCTCCCTCCGGTCCCGGATCCGCCGGGCCGGGTTCCCCGCCGCCACCGTCCACGGCGGCAGGTCCTTGGTGACCACCGCGCCGGCGCCGATCACGCAGTGGTCGCCGATGGTGACACCGTCGACCACGACCACATGGGAGCCGATCCACACGTCGTCGCCGACGGTGATGCCCCGGCTGGTGTGGGGTTGCTGGAAGACGGGGCGGTCGGGGGTCATGGAGTGGTTGAAACCGAGCAGCGAGGTGTGGGCGCCGATGCGCACCCCGTCGCCGAGCGCGACCCTGCCGCGGACCACGGTGAACGGGTTCAGCGTGCAGTCCGCGCCGGTGGTCAGCTCGCCGGTCACATAGGCGTGGGCGGCGATGTACGAGTCGTCGCCGAGGCGGAGCCGGTCCGGGTACACCGCCGCCGACTCGGCCACGTAACAGCGCTCGCCGATCTCGCTGTCCCCGCCCAGTGAGCGCTGCCGCTCCCGTTGCGCGGCCCGCTGTTCCTCCGCCGCCTCCTTCTCGAACAGCCAGGGGCAGTGGTCGAAGTGCTGTAGGGGCGTCCGCCGCTGATGAGCCAGGTCGTCCAGATGATCCACGGGTCGCATGCTAGGCAGACGCACGCCACGGCGGGAAGGGGGGGCCCGTGCCCGCGCGAGGTCTCCTCCGGTCCGGGCGCGCGCCGGATGGGTGAAGAAGGCGGCGGGCCGGTGCGTCGTGCGTTCGAAGCCATACGGATGACTCATCCTTTTGTCGCTTTGACGGCTTTTCCCGTTGAGTACCTCCCCCGGAGGCGGTCATGCGCATCGGTCCGCAGCGAGCCACGCCCTTCATCCCGAAGCGGAGTGCGCCGTTCATCGCGGTGGCCGGCGCGTTCACCCTGGCTCAGCTCGTCCTCGTACCCCCGGGACTGGGGCTCGGATGGGACGAGGCGGTGTACGTCAGCCAGGTCAGTCCCCATGCGCCGGCGGCTTTCTTCAGCGCGCCCCGCGCCTGGGGCGTGCCGTTGCTGGTCGCGCCTGTCGCCTCTTGGTCGTCGTCCACCGTGTT
>NZ_AEJC01000252.1 GCF_000317595.1 Streptomyces ipomoeae 91-03
ACGCACCGCCCCGCCCGAGCCAGAAGGCGAAGCGGGGTCGAAGGGGCGGCAGCCCCTGGATGGGACGGGTAGGGGCGGCGGGGGCGAGGGAACCGGGCTCACGACCCCGCTCGGTCGGCCAACGCTGCCGGGGGCTCGTCGTCCATTTCGAAAGCCATGGGGAAGGGGGCATGGCCGGCCAGCCGGAACCAGCGGACCTTGCGGTGACGCCGGAGGGCGCGGGCAGCGCGTACCGCGTCGTTGTGGAAGCGTCGGGCCATGGGCACCCGACGGACGGCCTGGGCCAGTTCGTTGGCGGCCTCCTCACCACCCGGCGCCGCCCTCACCGCCTCCACCTGCTGCGCCTCGGCGAACACGGCCCGCAGCGCCTGGCTCAACTCGCTCTCGGCGACCTCGCGCTGCTCCTCCTCCGCCTGCCGGGCCGCGTGCGCCGCCTCGTAGAGGACGATCGAGGCGGCGGGGTCCAGCACCCCGGAGGTGGCCAGTTCCTGGGCGACCGAGGCGCGGCGCAGCAACTGCGCGTCGAGCGCGGCACGGGCGGCGTCGATACGCGCGTGCAGTCGGTCGAGGCGGCCCGCGGTCCAGCTCAGATAGAGGCCGATCGCGAAGAGGACGACCGCGATCCAGATGAGTGTGGAAGTCACGGGCGGCAAGGCTACCCGTGCCCACCACCGCCTCCCGACCTGCCCGAAACCGACTGCCCTCGGGACGCGATTCGACCCTTGGAGCAGCAGAGCGGAACCACGCGGATCCAGGGCAGGGGGCGCGCGCATGGACGGACGTACGGTGCCGGCTGCGGGGACGGCAGGGGTGGCCGCCGTCGGACTTGGGGTCCCGGCACCCGTGACGCGCGTTTCACGGTGACCGACGGCGGGGTGCCTTACGCCGTGGACGTGGTGGCCGACACCGGTCGCGCGCCCACCGGTCTCGCGACCGGTGGCATCGCGTTATCGCCTGCCGGGCGGCGGCTCAATTTCCTCGGCGACTTCTTCGCACCACGCGACCGGAACCCAGCGAACCCCGCCCCCCCTGCCGCCTCAATCCCTGGCCAGCCCCAACCGCGCCCGCAGCCCCGCCCGTTCGTCCGCCGCCACCGAAGCCGCGCCCTCGGTGACCGTCTCGTAGACGCCGAGGATGTCGGCGCCGACCGTGGACCAGTCGAAGCGGCGTACGTGGGCGCTGCCGCGGTCGCGGAGTTCGGCGCGGCGGGCCGGGTCGGCGAGGAGGCGTACGGCGGCTGTGGCGAGCGCGTCGGCGTCCTCGTTGGCGAAGAGTTCGCCCGCCGCGCCCTGGTCGAGGACCTGGGCGAAGGCGTCGAGGTCGGAGGCGAGAACCGGGGCGCCCGCGGACATGGCCTCGACGAGGATGATGCCGAAGCTCTCGCCGCCGGTGTTGGGGGCGACGTAGACGTCGACGCTGCGCAGGAAGCGGGCCTTGTCCTCGTCGCTGACCATGCCGAGGAACTCCACCTGGGAGCGCAGTTCCTTGGGCAGCGTCTCCACGGCCTCCTCCTCGTCACCGCGCCCGGCGACGAGGAGACGGGTCCGGGGGCGCTCGGCGAGGATCTTCGGCAGGGCCTTCATCAGTACCGGCAGGCCCTTGCGGGGCTCGTCGATGCGGCCGATGAAGCCGAGGGTGCCGCCCGCCCGTCTCCCACCACCGCCCTCAACGGAGCCTCGCGCCTCTTCTGATTGCCAGTCGGGGTTGGGCTTGGCGCGGGCGAAGAAGTCGACGTCCACGCCGTTCGGGATGACGACCGCGTCGCCGCCCAGGTGCTCGACCAGGGTGCGGCGCGCGTACTCGCTCACGGCGATGCGCGCGCTGATCTTCTCCAGCGCGGGCTGGAGGATCGGGTACGCGGCGATCATCGCCCGGGAGCGCGGGTTGGAGGTGTGGAACGTGGCCACGATCGGGCCCTGCGCGGCCCAGCAGGCGAGCAGGCCGAGCGACGGGGAGGTCGGCTCGTGGATGTGGATCACGTCGAACGTGCCCTCGTGCAGCCAGCGGCGCACGCGCGCGGCCGACAGGAAGCCGAAGTTCAGGCGGGCCACCGAGCCGTTGTACGGCACCGGGACCGCGCGGCCCGCGGAAACGACGTACGGCGGCAGCGGTGTGTCGTCGTCGGCCGGGGCGAGGACGGACACCTCGTGGCCGAGGCGGATGAGGTGGTCGGCCAGATCGCGGATGTGGAACTGGACTCCCCCGGGCACGTCCCAGGAGTACGGGCAGACGATGCCGATCCTCACGGGCGGCGCCCCTTCTCGGGCTCGTTCGCCGAACCCTTCGCGGGACCACTCACCGCATCCCTGGCCCGCCTCTCGGCCGGATCCTTCGCCGAACCCGTCGCGGGACCGTTCACCACGTCCCCAGCGCGCTCCTCGCCCGGGTCCTTCGCCGAATCACTCGCCGCGTCCCCCGCCGACTCCCCGGCCGAGTCCGTCGAAGGACCTCTGGACGGGTCCTTCGCGGGGTCGAGGTCCGCGAGCCACAACCGCTGCAGCATGTGCCAGTCCTCCGGATGGTCGGCGATCCCGGTGGCGAAGGCATCGGCCAGCGCCTGTGTCATGACAGACGTCTTCTCCGCGCGAGTACCTGACTCGGGTACCTCGATCGGGGGATGGACGCGTCCCTGCATGACGGGCGAGTCGTCGTACCAGAGGGTCACCGGCAGCAGCAGGGCGCCGGTCTGCTGGGCGAGGAGGGCCGGGCCGGCCGGTATCCGGGTCTTCTCGCCGAAGAAGTCGACCTCGACCCCGGAGGCGGACAGGTCACGGTCGGCGACCAGACAGACCAGGCCGCCGTCACGCAGCCGCCGGGCGAGGGTGCCGAAGGCGGTGTCGCCGTTGTGGGGCAGGACCTCCATGCCGAGGCCCTCGCGATAGGCGACGAAGCGGTCGTACAGCGTCTCGGGCTTGAGGCGTTCGGCGACGGTCGTGAAGGGGGTCTGAAGCTTGGTGGTGACCCAGGCGCCGGCGAGGTCCCAGTTGGCGAGGTGCGGCAGCGCGAGGACGACTCCCCGGCCGGCGGCGAGGCCACCGGTGAGGTAGTGCACGTCCTTCGGGGCGAAGCCGTGCTTGACGCGTTCCTCGCTCCACGCGGGGAGCCGGAATGACTCCATCCAGTAGCGCAGATACGAGCGCATGCCCGCGCGCGAGAGCTCGGCGAGGCGCTCCGGGCTCGCGCCCGGCACCACGCGCGCGTAGTTGGCCTCCAGGCGGCGTACGAGGGTGCCGCGGCGCTTCCAGGTGGCGTCGGCGATCGCGTTGCCGAGGCGTACGGCGACGGGCTCCGGGAGCTTCTTGACGGTGCTCCAGCCGAGACCGTAGAGCCCGTCGGTCACACGCTCCTGGAGTCGGCTCACGAGGTCGCCTCGCGGCTCTGCGCTCCGTCGGGGGCCTCCTGGGCGCCCTCGGCCGCGGCCTCCGCCTCCGCGGACTCGCGGCGCACGGTGACGACCCGCTGGATCAGCGTGACGAAACTGCCCACGGCGACGATCCACAGGGCGATCGGCAGGAGTACGTCGATGCCGGGCACCCCGAACTTGTGCAGGCCCGAGAATCCGGCCGCGACCAGCGAGATCACCAGCCGCTCGGCGCGCTCCACCAAGCCGTTGACGGCCACCGGCAGGCCGATCGACTCGCCGCGCGCCTTGGTGTACGACACCACCTGGCCGCTCGCCAGGCAGAAGATCGAGACCGCGCACAGCACGTTGTCGTTGCCGCTGCCCGCGTACCACAGGGCGAAGCCGCCGAAGATCGCGCCGTCGGCGACGCGGTCGAGCGTGGAGTCGAGGAAGGCGCCCCAGCGGCTGGAGCGGCCCATCTGGCGGGCCATGTTGCCGTCGACGAGGTCCGAGAACACGAACAGCGTGATGACGACCGTGCCCCAGAAGAACTCGCCCCGGGGGTAGAAGACCAGCGCGCCCGCGATGACTCCGGCGGTGCCGAGGAGCGTGACCGTGTCGGGGCTGACGCCCCGGCGGATCAGAAACGCGGCGAACGGTGTGAGGACACGCGTGAAGAATGCACGCGCGTACTTGTTCAGCATGGCCTTCCCGAGGGTCGGTGTCGCCGCGTGGCCCCTGCTGACCACCGGCTGGCCCATCGTAGCCACGCGCGTGTGTGTGCGACCGTCGGGCACCAGGACACCGTGTCCACCCCGGGTCGGCGGCGGGATCACGTCCTTCGTATGGACGCATTGTGACGGGAGTGGAAAGCTCGAAGAACCGCGGGCGTCGCCGGAGCCGCCACCGCTGGGGGTGCCCCCGGACGGAGTCTGGGGGAGGGTCCCGCGTGTCCGCGCCCACAGTGACCTCACCGTGCACGGGAGGCAGGACCATGGGCGACAAGGTGAACACACACGCCGGGGCCGCCGGCAGGGCTACGGCGGCCGACCATCCCGCGTCCGTACGGAATGTGGTGCTGGTCGGCCACTCCGGTTCGGGCAAGACGACTCTGGTGGAGGCTCTCGCGCTGACCGCGGGAGCGGTGAACAGGGCGGGCCGTGTGGAGGACGGCGGCACCGTCTCCGACTACGACGAGATCGAGCACCGGCAGCAACGCTCGGTGCAGCTCTCCCTGGTACCCGTCGAATGGGGCGGATACAAGATCAACCTTCTGGACACCCCCGGATACGCCGACTTCGTCGGGGAACTCAGGGCCGGTCTGCGAGCGGCGGACGCGGCCCTTTTCGTCGTCTCGGCGTCGGACGGCGTCGACGGCTCGACCCGCATGGTGTGGGAGGAGTGCGCGGCGGTCGGCATGCCACGCGCGATCGTCATCACGCATCTGGAGGCCGCGCGGGCCGACTTCGAGGAGATGACCCGCGTCTGCGCGGAGACGTTCGGCGGGGACGACCCCGACGCCGTACTGCCGCTCCATCTGCCCCTGCACGGCCCGCCGGGACCCGACGGACACGCGCCCGTGACGGGGCTGATCGGGCTGCTGTCGCAGAAGCTGTTCGACTACTCCTCCGGGGAGCGCAAGGAGTCCGAGCCGGGCGCCGAGCAGCTGCCGGAGATCGAGGAGGCCCGCAACCGGCTCATCGAGGGGATCATCGCCGAGAGCGAGGACGAGACCCTCATGGACCGCTACCTCGGCGGCGAGGCCATCGACGTCAAGACGCTCATCGACGACCTGGAACGGGCCGTCGCGCGCGGCGTCTTCCATCCCGTGCTGGCCGCCGCCCCCGCGGCCGACGGCGCCCGGCAGGGCATCGGCACGGTGGAGTTGCTCGAACTGATCACCGGTGGCTTCCCGACCCCGCTGGAGCGCGAGGCGCCGTCGGTCACCACACCGGACGGTAGGGCCCGCGAGATCAAGTCGGCCTGCGACCCGGACGGACCGCTGGTCGCCGAGGTCGTGAAGACCGCCAGCGACCCCTATGTGGGCCGTATCTCGCTCGTCCGCGTCTTCTCCGGCACCCTGCGTCCCGACGAGACGGTGCACGTCTCCGGGCACGGGCTCGCCGATCGCGGGCACGAGGACCACGATGTGGACGAGCGGATCGGCGCCCTGTCCGCACCGTTCGGCAAACAGCAGCGGACGCTGTCGCACTGCATCGCGGGCGATCTGGCGTGCGTGGCCAAGCTGAACCGCGCGGAGACCGGGGACACCCTTTCGGCCAAGGACGACCCGCTGCTCATGGAGCCGTGGGAGATGCCCGACCCGCTGCTGCCGCTCGCCATCCAGGCGCACAGCAAGGCGGACGAGGACAAGCTCTCCCAGGGCCTCGCCCGGCTGGTCGCCGAGGACCCGACCATGCGGCTGGAACAGAACCAGGACACCCACCAGGTGGTCCTCTGGTGCCTCGGCGAGGCACACGCCGACGTGGCCCTCGAACGACTGCGCAGCCGGTACGGCGTCCAGGTCGACGTCGTACCGCACAAGGTCTCCCTACGGGAGACGTTCGCCGACAGGTCGGCCGGGCGCGGCCGGCATGTGAAGCAGTCCGGCGGACACGGGCAGTACGCGATCTGCGAGATCGATGTGGAGCCGCTGCCCGGCGGCTCGGGCATCGAGTTCGTGGACAAGGTCGTCGGCGGAGCGGTGCCCCGGCAGTTCATCCCGTCCGTCGAGAAGGGCGTACGCGCCCAGGCCGCCAAGGGCGTCGCCGCCGGCTATCCGCTGATCGACGTCCGGATCACCCTGCGGGACGGCAAGGCGCACTCGGTGGACTCCTCGGACGCCGCGTTCCAGACCGCGGGCGCCCTGGCGCTGCGCGAGGCGGCCTCCGACGCGAAGATCCATCTCCTGGAGCCGGTGGCCGAGGTGTCGGTCCTGGTCGGCGACGAGTACGTCGGCCCCGTCATGAGCGATCTGTCCGGGCGGCGCGGCCGGGTCGTCGGCACCGAGCAGGCGGGCGGCGGACGCACCCTCGTACGGGCCGAGGTCCCGGAGATCGAGATCGACCGGTACGCCGTCGATCTGCGCTCCCTGTCCCACGGCACCGCGCGCTTCGGCCGCCGCTACACACGCCATGAGCCGATGCCGCCCCAGATCGCCGAGAAGATCCGCGAACGGACGAAGGAGAGCTGACGGTTCGACATCCACGGCAGCCAAGTCCGATGAGTCGGCGGGCGGCTTCGGCCGTCCGCCGACGCGTGCGGGGCGGCGCGCGGCCGGTGGGATCCATGAGGCAGGGCCGACACGTTCCCGCGGCGTATGGCCGGTGGGTTCCGTGAATGTCCATTCCTCGCGCCACCGGATGTCGGTGGCTGCGGATACGCTGATCACCTGATCGACAAGTGTGGCTTGATCAGGGCCGGATCGGGTCATGACCTGATCAACAGGTGTGCGGCGTACGGAAGTCGGGAAGAGCCGCAGGAGCGAGTGTGCGGCGATGGGGGCGGCGGTGGCGGACGAATTCGATTTCACTCCGGGGGCGCAGGTGCCCCTGACGGGTACCGCGGGCCAGACCGCGGCGACGTACGCCCTGGCGTCCGCGGTCTACCGGGACAACGACATCGACGAGATCCTCAAGGCCAACAACGACTGGCACAAGTCCACGGTCAAACCGGGCCGCAAGTGGGCGACGATCTTCCGGCCGAACCTCGGTGAGGCGTTCTCGCTGGCCGTGCGGGACCGCATGGTCGGCGCGGGCCGCAAGCCGCTCATCCAGTCGTTCGGCATGGAGCCCCAGGTCGTCGTCGAGCACGCCCTGGCATCGATCAACATCCGCAGGGAGCGCGACAACTGGCTCTCGGCGATCATGGTCGTGTGCGGGCTGCTCTTCCTGCCCGGGCTGCTGATGTGGCTGCTGATCTTCCAGCTCCGGACCCAGGTCGCCAAGCGTGAGGACAAGCGCGCCGGTGCCCTGGCCACCACACTGCTCGCCGCCGCGGGCGTCTTCGCCGTGATCTTCCTGCTGAAGATGCCGTTCTCCGGCTTCTGGGCCTGGTACGCACGCGCGTGCGTCGTGATGCCCGTGGTCGGCTGGTTCTGGGCCAAGCACATCTGCGAGCGCACCGCCAAGGACCTGCGCGAGCGCTGGGACGGCCTGCTCTCCGGCGGCGGAGTCGGCGCCAAGATCCCCGAGGCCGTGCCCGGCAACCCCGGTGACAAGGCCGAGCAGTTGCGCAAGGAGCTGGCCCGCCTCAGCGCGGAACAGCGGTCCAACCTGGTCTTCTACGCGGGCCCCAAGGGCATCCTCGGCATGGGCACCCGCTGGGGCAGCTGGCAGCTCGCCGAGGATCTCGTCCAGGCCGATCCCGACAAGGAGATCCACCCGTTCCGCAGCTGGGACGTCATACGCGCCATCCACGACCAGCTCCGCATGCTGGAGCGCGGCCCGCTCAACACCGGCGGTTTCCCGGCCCCGTCGATCAAGCACTGGATCGTCAGCCCGATCGCCGAGGGCGCGGGAGGGGTGTCCCGCCCCGAGGGGGCGGACGTGGAGGCGTTCCAGTTCAAGAACCACGCCATACAGGACATCTGCAACAAGCAGCAGTTCGGCAGCGGCAACCGGCACTACCTGGGTGTGCAGTGGACGCTCTGGGACGGCCAGTTGATCATCACGATGATGATCACCGTGACCGTGCTGCACCAGACGCTCCGCATCGAGGTGACCGGGCACGCGCTGGGCCCGGTGCACGGCCTGTTCAACAACAAGCCCGCGGCGAAGGAGAGGGAGGTCCAGAAGTCGATCCGCTTCTGGGAGACCCGGAAGATCAAGCTCCCGCTGGTCGACGCCGACGAGGTCGTACGCCTCGCCGCGCGGGCCCCGCTGACCTGGTACCCGCCGCTGCTGAACTGGCTCGGCGGATCCCTGGGCCTGCCCGAGCCGTTCGGCCTGCGGCACGCCTGGGCGGACCAGCCGTGGCGCCACCGCTTCATGGCCGACGACGCCCTGCGCGCCGCCACACCCGTCCTGCGCGTGGTCCACTCCGCCGCGATCAAGGTGCTCGCCGACAACGGCGTCGACACCGAGAAGTTCGGCGCCCGGGCCGGGTTCCTCAGCGGGGCGGTGCAGG
>NZ_AEJC01000253.1 GCF_000317595.1 Streptomyces ipomoeae 91-03
CGCATCCGGCTCAAGCGGGCCCCTGGAGTCACGCGGGTCGGTCATCTTGCTTGGCCCTTCTGTGATCGCCGGCGTGGTGCTGGCGATGGCAGTCAGCGTGTACGAGGCGAAGGTTCGTCCGCTCGTCCGTGCCGCCGTCGCGCCGATAGATGAAGTGGTGCTTGTGCAGCGGCTTCATCGATGCCGAGAACCACGCGGCCCACTCGCGAGGGTTGTCCGGTGTGTACTCGGCGTCGGGGATCAACGGCTGTTTGCACAGCGGACAGATCCCCTTCTGGCGGGATGCGAGGGTGATGGTCCACCTGTCGGCGGTCCCGGGCACCCTTTTGCGTCGGCGGCTCGCCCAGTATTCGGCCAGCGAGGGATCGTCGGGGGAGTTGCCCTCCTTGACGATCACGTGCCGGACGATTCTGGTCCAGTTGAACTTGTAGAGGTAGGTGCCGGTGTCCCGGTCACCGAATACCCACTGGTCCTTCCGGGTCGAGTTGAAGACGCCGTAGTGCTTGGCCAGTCGCCAGCTCTTCGGCTTGTTCGGGTGGGAGTGCTTGACCCACTTCTGTGTGAGCGTCCACACGTAGAAGTCCAGGGACTTGAAGGTCTCCTTGGACACCACCGTCCGGTAGTAGGTGGCCCACCCCTTGATGATCGGGTTGAGCCTCCTCACCACAGCTCCGGCGTTCGCCCCTCGCAGGCCGATCACCTCACTGCGGAGTCGTTCCCGGACCCTTTTCACAGCCGCCTTGCTCGGCTTGATCAGCAGAGTTCCGCTGTACCTGCGGATGTTGAACCCGAGGAAGTCGAATCCTTCTTCAAGGTGGAGGACGGATGTCTTCTCCTCGTTGAAGGCGACCCCGCACGGGGCCATCCAGACAGCCAGTTGCTCCTTGACCTGGTGCGCTTCGTCTTCGCTGTGGCAGAACACCGCAAAGTCATCCGCGTACCGGACCAGGACCGGAGCATCTCGTCGGGACTTGTGGGAACGTCCTTCTGTGAGATGCCCGGCCGCCGTCTCCATGCCGTGCAAGGCCACGTTGAGCAGCAGCGGACTGATCACACCACCCTGAGGGGTCCCCTCATCGGTGGGCGAGAATCGTCCGCAGTCCATCACTCCCGCCTTGAGCCATCCGCGGATCGCTTCCCGCGCCGGGAAAGTACCGATGAGGCTCATCAGGTGGTCGTGCGAAATACGGTCGAACGCCGCTGTCAGATCAGCATCGAGCACCCATAACCGCTTGGCCCGTTTCTGGCCCGCGATATTGAAGATGGCGCCGATCGCGTCATGACAGCCCCGGCCGGGGCGGAAACCGTAGCTTCGTTGCTCGAACCGGGCTTCCCACTCGGGTTCCAGTGCATTCTTGACGCGGGCCTGGCGGACTCGGTCACGGATAACTGGAATACCCAAGGGGCGCTGCTTTCCGTTGGCTTTGGGAATGTACACGCGCTGGACGGGCAGGGGCTTTCCAGGCGAGCGTTCCGCTGTGATCTCAGCGGCCAGCCGCCCTCGCGCGCTCGGAGTGAGCGCGCGTTCCTGGTCGATCCCGGCCGTCCGACGGCCTGTGCTCTGCTGCGTCACCCGTTTCACGCTCACGAGCGTGTTCGAGTGGGACCGCAGCATGAGCTTCTGCAAGTTCCGGACCTTCTTCAGGTCCCCTTCCTGCGCGGCTGTGAAGATGCGCTGCCTCAGTCGCCGTACCGACGCCTCCGCCTTGGCCCAGTCGATGCTGTGCCAGGTCTGGGCGTAGTCCTCCGGTCCGTTCGCCGTCGTGGGAGGCATCGCCACCGTAGCGGCCACTGCCACACCTACCTTCGGCATCCAACTTGCCCTTCGGTTCGGGGTTCTTCGCAGTTCTTCTTCACGGGCCTACCTGATCCGCGTGAGCTCCCTTTCGGGCCGGGCATCGCCTCGTATCCGACGAGTTATTGGGTGCGGCTGAGGACTCCGCGTCCTTTTCCTCTGGGCTTTCGCCCTGTCGGCGTTCGCTTCTCGGATCATCCTGTCCCGCTGGAGGCTTGGTCCTTCGTTACCTCCGGCTTACCGGGATCAACTCCCGGACTCCAACGGGGTTTCCACGTTCCACTCCCACAAGATGCGGCCGGGGTGGGCTCCCTCTTAATCCCGGGCCCGACGGTGTCCTCCCCCTTCGGCGCCAATCCTCCGGGGTCGTTGTGCGCTCTTCCGCGCAAGGGCCTGTCTGCCGCCGACAGCTCACCATCGACGCGGCATAGGAGTTACGAGATTTCGTCAAGGGTTCATTCGCATTAGCCCGTCCGGTCTTCCCCTCGCCTGTTGCGGCCCGATGGCCGTGCCGCTCTTGGGCTTACGCTT
>NZ_AEJC01000254.1 GCF_000317595.1 Streptomyces ipomoeae 91-03
TGTCACAGACGATATGTCTCTTCCGGCCCGGGATTTTCTTGCCCGCGTCGTATCCGGACGTGGATCTCGGGACGGTGGCGGCGACCTTGACGGACTGCGAATCGATCACCGCGGCCACGGGATGCGGGGAGGCCCCCATGGTGCGGCGGACATGGCGCCGGAGCTGGTCACGGATGAGGTTGAAGATGCCGGCCGCGCGCCACCGGCTGAAGAACCCGAAAACCGTCTGAAAGGGCGGGAAGTCCGCTGGCAGGGCCCGCCATTTGCAGCCCGTATCCACCACATACCGGATGGCGTCCACGATCGCGCGGCGAGGGTGGGTCTCGGGGTGGCCGCCCGTGGCCAACTGGCAGGCGGACGTGGGCAGCAGAGGCTCCAGCAGGGCCCCCTCTCCGATGCTGGTGTCCGAGGGATAGCGGCGTTGTCGCATCCTGTGCTCCCTTGGGTCCCCCTCTCCGTGGAGGCGGGGATCAGGCGATCAGATCGAGGGTGGATTCGACGGAGTTGAGCTGGGCGACCATGTGCCGGACCCACTTGTCCGCGGGGGTGAGTGCGGCATGCGGGGTGACCGTGCCCGTGATCAGCCTGCGGATCTCGGTCAGCTTCTCGCGGATCACCCCACCTCGTATGCCTGGAGGATGTCGCCGTCGGCGGTGAACTGGTAGCCGTCGGCGCGTGTGTAGATGAGGGGCGGCCAGCCGTTCTGGGCGATGGTGTCGCGCAGCATCGCGAGCCCGGAGCGGACTTGGCTGCGGGTCAGTTCGGTTGCCCGCATCAGCTGCGGCATGTGGAGGCCGGCGGGGCGGGCGGACAGCAGCACCCGCCAGAGGGCCTCGGCGTACTCGCGGGCGGTATCGCCCTTGCACCGCGATCGGCGCGGCACGGCTACTCGCCCCGCAGCAGCTTGGTCAGCTCCTCGTCCATGTCCAGATGTCCGCTGTCGACGGCGGTGACAATCCACTCGCAGGTCGCCCGTACACGGTCGACGTTCTTGTGGATCACCTCACGCTCGTCCTGGGACAGGCGGCGTCCGCGCATCTGGGGCACCAGGCGGCCGGTCGCGGCCACGAACTTGTGACAGGCCCCGATCAGGTCCAGGAAGTCGATGGTGCGGTCGAGTTGCCGGACCACCGGCGCGACCGGGTTCTCCGGCTGCCCGGGAGGAGGTTCGGCCTCGTCCATCTGATGCCACCGGTCGGTCTGTGCCTTGTTGAACAGATGCCTGGCCGTGTCGTCGTTTTCCGAACTACGATCTTGAGCCTCTCGTTGCCTGAGCTGTGCCTGCTACTGGGCAACCGGCGGAATTCGTTGACCAGCGGGAACGTGGCTTCCGCCGAGTTGGATTCCCGCGCAGGAGTGCCCACGTTCCTGCCCTTGGGCGTCAGCGTGGACGCGAACGCACTCAGCAATGATGGGGCCCGCCGAATCGACTGCGTTTCGTCACCTGGGGCGGCCTATTTCGTCGGCAACTGAGGGGCCTCGCGTTTTCCGGACAGGCTTCTGACCGTTTATTTCACGCGGCGATTCGCAACTTCTCATACTCGGCGTGGACTTCGCGCGGAGGGCGGTAACCCACCGCCGAGTGGAGGCGTTTGCGATTGTACCAGAATTCGATGTAGCGAGTGATGTCCTGCCGGGCGGCCTCGCGGGTCAGGTAAGTCACCCTTGATACGCGCTCGTTCTTCAGGGCACCGAAGAATGATTCGGCCATGGCGTTGTCGAAACAGATCCCGGTGCGGCCGGCAGATCTGCGGAGCCCGAACCGGTCCAGCGTCCTCCCGAACTCGGCTGACATGTAGTTACTTCCGCGATCCGAGTGAAATATCGCGTCGGCCGAGAGGTTCCTGTTCCGTGCCGCGTTACGGATCGCCCTGGATATCAGTGAGGTTTGGTAGTGGTCGTCCATGGCGTAACCGATGACTTCCTTCGTGCAGCAGTCGATGACCGTTGCGAGGTACAGCCAGCCTTCCCCGGTCGCGATATAGGTAATGTCACCGACGAGCTTCTCGCCGGGCGCATCCGCGGTGAAGTCGCGGCCGACGAGGTCCAGCACCTGGCCGGCCGCAGCCTGAGTGAGGTTGAACCTCTTCGGTCGTGGCAGGCAGGGCATCAGGCCCAGTTCGCGCATGAGGCGGCGGACCAGCTCCACGCCCGCGGCGACGTCCCAGCGGTGCAGCTGGGCCTGGATGCGCCTGTGCCCGTAGGTGCTGTCGGACATGTCGAAGGCTTTCTCGATGAGCAATTTCAGTTCTTCGCGCCGCTGGGCGGTCGCGGATTTTGGGCGGGATCGCCAGTCGTAGTAGCCGGATCTGGAGACGCCGAGTCGGCCGCACATGAACTCGACGCTGTATGCGTACTTCTCGGTGTCGAGCCGCATCTCGTCGATGAACTCGTACTTGCTTGCTACCGGGGATCCTTCGCGAAGTACGCTGCGGCTTTTTTCAGGAAGGTAACTTCCATCTCCAGCTCGCGGTTGCGTCGTTCGAGTTCCTTCAGGCGCGCTCGCTCGTTCACCGTCAGTTCCGCCTCGGGGGCCGGTTCCTGCTGCTTCTGGTACTTCTTCACCCAGCCGCGTAGCGTCTCCGAGTTCAGCTCAAGCTCCCGGGCGACTTCGGAGATCGTCTTGCTTGACCTCAACGCGATCTGGACGGCTTCCTCGCGGAACTCCGGCGAGTACTTACTGGGTGGCGCCACTTCTTCCTCGTTTCCTTGTTCAGGACAACCCTATTGGGTGCCTGTCCGGAAACTTCGTGGCCCCTCACCACCGAGCAGCCGCTCTCGCCCGTCCACACCACGGCCGAGGAGACACTGGCCCCGTCCCCACCTATCCGGCGTGACGACTTCAACGCCTTCTACACGCAGGAGATGAGCGCGGTCACGGTGTTCCTGATGCACCAGGGCGCCACCCCCTACGAAGCGGCCGACGCCGCCCATGAAGCCATGGCCAAACTCCTGCCGGACCTGTGGCGCGCTCTGGACCACCCACGGACCTGGTTACGGGTCACCGCCCAACGCTGCTACTGGCGCCAGAGCAACAGCCGCGCCACCCCAACGGACCCGATCCCGGACCGCCCCGGCGGCACGTGCCCCCTCACCACCGTGGTCATCTCCGAATTCCAGCACACCGTCCTTGACGCCCTGCGCCAACTACCACCCACCATGCGCACCGTCATGGCCTGGGACATCGACGGGTTCACCTACACGGAAATCGCCGAAACCCTGGCCATGAGCCCAGCCGCCGTACGACAGAACATCAGCCGCGCCCGCAAGCGACTCATCACCCTCCTCGACCTCTGACCATCAATCCTCGACCCCACCAAGGGGGATGCACATGAACAACCGCACCGACCACACCATCGGCGAGGGTGGCAGCAACGACCCCGAACAGCTCCTGAACCAACTCCTGGCCCACCATCGCACCCACCTGACGAACGCTGTCGCCGACGCCCTGGACACCAGCACAGGCCGCACCGCCTTGTCCCCCCTGCGCCGCGAAATCTTCCACGGCATCAAGCCCCTCAAGCTGGCCGCCCCGCCCCCCGGCTGCACGTCCAACAGCCAGACGGCCGACCCCACCCCGCCGCTGGCGGCCAGCCGACTTCAGGGCGTCCTCACCCGACTTTGCGACATCAGGCTGACGACGGAAAAGGTCTGCGCCGGCACCGGTACGTCAACCGACATCCAGACCAGGGCGCAGACCGTGCTCACCAGGCTGCAGCACCTGCACGCCGGCCTACAAGCACGCAGCCTCACCCACGACCAAGCGCGCATGCTGTTCGAGCAACTGAGAAGCCGTATCTCAACCGAATGTGATCCCTTGGTTTCTGCTGGTCAGGCATGGTCTCACTTGGGGTGAGGGAGGCATGCGGCGTCTTGTGTCCGCTTGATGGCCGAGGGGTGCGCGGTGGCGTCGGTGCTGGGAATGCTGGAGGAGCGGGAGACGGCTGCCCGTGTGCGGGTGGAGGGCCTGCGGGAGGATGCCGCGCGGCTGGCTGAGGCATTGGAGGCCGCGGAGATCGAGCTGGACCGGCGGGTGATCGCGCGGGAGGAGCTGGTCGAGGCGTTGGCCGCCTCCGCGGCCGAGACGACTGCGGTGACCGAACCCCGGACCGAGGCCGAGCAGGCAACAGTGCCCTCGCCTGCACCGGTGCCGGGCTCGACGGTGCCGCCGTGGCGAGACGGGCTCCCGGTGACGGTGCTGACCTCGGACTACCAGCGGATTCTGGGTGTGGTGGAGGAGCGGTGCCCGGCGGGCCAGGGGCCGCTCAAGGCCAAGGAGATCGCGGTGGGGCTGGGCCTTCAGACGACGCCGGCCAAGGTCGAGGGGGTGCGCTCGAAGGCCAGGCGCCTGGCGGAGCGCGGGTGGCTGGTGCAGGAGACGTCGGGCATGTTCAGCGCCGGCCGACGGTCCGTGGCCGTGCCAGACGCCGGCCCATCCGCGTGACCATCGACCACCGGATCATCGCCTCGCTGGTAGCGGGCAGTGTTTCGTAATCCCTCGCCAGTCGGCGGGAGTTCATCAGCCACGCGAACGTGCGCTCTGCCACCCAGCGTCTGGGCAGCACCACGAACCCCTGCATGTCGTCGGTGCGTTTGACGATCTCCAAGGTCAGGGCGAGTTTCTGACGGCACCAGTCGACGATGGAGCCGGTGTAGCCGCCGTCGGCCCAGACGAGGGTGATGTCGCGGTGCAGGCTGCGCAGCCGGGCCAACAGGCCCACGGCGGCGTCGCGGTCGCCGATGTTCGCGGCGGTGACCGCGACGACCAGGAGCAAGCCGAGGCAGTCGGTCACGATGTGCCGCTTACGCCCGGGCACTTTCTTCCCGCCGTCGTAACCGCGTGAGGAGGCCGGCACCGTCGCGGCGGCCCGCACCGACTGCGCGTCGATGATCCCGGCCGTGGGCTCGGCCTCTCGGCCTTCGCGCTCCCTTACCCGTCCGCGCAGCCGGTCGTGGAACTCGGCGATCAGCCCGTGCTCGCGCCAGCGGCGGAAGAAGGCGTAAACCCGGCCCCAATCGGGGAAGTCCGCGGGCATCGCCCGCCACGAGATCCCGCCCGCGACCAGATAGCGGATCGCGTCCAACATCTGCCGGTGGCAGTAGCCCTCGGGCTGTCCGCCCCGCCCCTGGAGCCAGGCCGGCACCGGCAGCAGCGGCCGGATGGCCGCCCACTCCGTGTCCGTCATGTCCGACGGATACCGGCGCACCCGTTCGGGACGGTCGGCCGCGTTGCCGTACACGTGCGCGAGGCAATCACACGACACGGCGGGCGAGTTGAAGTCAACGGGCTCGGGCGCGTACAACAACGACAACAGGGCCTCCGGGAACCGCTCGGAATGGGGTCGCACCCCCGAGCTACCAGGAGGCCCTGCCTTCATGCGCATACACCGGGAAGATCACCCCGGCGGGAAACCTGTTCGACCTGCACGTTCCATGATCGGTTGAGATACGGCTTCTAAGGAAACCCCTTGGCCGCCTGTGGCTTTGGAGACCGGCAGGCCGTCTCTTGCTCACTTTACATGAGCTGGTCGTGCTGATCAGAGTCGCTGCCTGGCGCGGTCTGTCCGTGGTGGTTCGGCCTGAACCGCCCGACCGGTAGGTGGATTTGGGGTCACTGGTAGCGCGGTAGTTGCGCTTATCTGTGGGGTTTCTTTCGTTGGGCGCGGGTTGACCGGCGGGGTTGCTGGCGGGCTGTAGCTGGCGGCCGGTGCTGAACGGAGGGTGTGGGCTGGATGCGGACGGATACGAGCCCTGCTGCGAGGAGGCCGTTGTCGCGGGCGCTGTTGATGTGGCGGCCGAGTTCGGTGGGTGAGGCCATGAGGCGCCGGTGTGTGGGGGAGTGGTGGAGTTCGAAGCCGTAGCCGAAGTAGACCACCGCGCTGTGGCGGGTGCGGGCCGCCTGTCGCCATTGGCTGGAGGCTCGTACGGTCGCGCGGGCGATGACGGTGCCGTCATCGTGTTCGAGAGTCAGCTGCTGGCCGGTCAGCACGAGGGTGAGGTGCTGGGGGGAGATGTGTGAGGGGCCACGAAGTTTCCGGACAGGCACCCAATAGGGTTGTCCTGAACAAGGAAACGAGGAAGAAGTGGCGCCACCCAGTAAGTACTCGCCGGAGTTCCGCGAGGAAGCCGTCCAGATCGCGTTGAGGTCAAGCAAGACGATCTCCGAAGTCGCCCGGGAGCTTGAGCTGAACTCGGAGACGCTACGCGGCTGGGTGAAGAAGTACCAGAAGCAGCAGGAACCGGCCCCCGAGGCGGAACTGACGGTGAACGAGCGAGCGCGCCTGAAGGAACTCGAACGACGCAACCGCGAGCTGGAGATGGAAGTTACCTTCCTGAAAAAAGCCGCAGCGTACTTCGCGAAGGATCCCCGGTAGCAAGCAAGTACGAGTTCATCGACGAGATGCGGCTCGACACCGAGAAGTACGCATACAGCGTCGAGTTCATGTGCGGCCGACTCGGCGTCTCCAGATCCGGCTACTACGACTGGCGATCCCGCCCAAAATCCGCGACCGCCCAGCGGCGCGAAGAACTGAAATTGCTCATCGAGAAAGCCTTCGACATGTCCGACAGCACCTACGGGCACAGGCGCATCCAGGCCCAGCTGCACCGCTGGGACGTCGCCGCGGGCGTGGAGCTGGTCCGCCGCCTCATGCGCGAACTGGGCCTGATGCCCTGCCTGCCACGACCGAAGAGGTTCAACCTCACTCAGGCTGCGGCCGGCCAGGTGCTGGACCTCGTCGGCCGCGACTTCACCGCGGATGCGCCCGGCGAGAAGCTCGTCGGTGACATTACCTATATCGCGACCGGGGAAGGCTGGCTGTACCTCGCAACGGTCATCGACTGCTGCACGAAGGAAGTCATCGGTTACGCCATGGACGACCACTACCAAACCTCACTGATATCCAGGGCGATCCGTAACGCGGCACGGAACAGGAACCTCTCGGCCGACGCGATATTTCACTCGGATCGCGGAAGTAACTACATGTCAGCCGAGTTCGGGAGGAC
This sequence comes from Streptomyces ipomoeae 91-03, assembly GCF_000317595.1. Classification (GTDB taxonomy): domain Bacteria; phylum Actinomycetota; class Actinomycetes; order Streptomycetales; family Streptomycetaceae; genus Streptomyces; species Streptomyces ipomoeae. The sequence goes on from NZ_AEJC01000254.1 coordinate 7,006, forward strand.
GCTGGACCGGTTCGGGCTCCGCAGATCTGCCGGCCGCACCGGGATCTGTTTCGACAACGCCATGGCCGAATCATTCTTCGGTGCCCTGAAGAACGAGCGCGTATCAAGGGTGACTTACCTGACCCGCGAGGCCGCCCGGCAGGACATCACTCGCTACATCGAATTCTGGTACAATCGCAAACGCCTCCACTCGGCGGTGGGTTACCGCCCTCCGCGCGAAGTCCACGCCGAGTATGAGAAGTTGCGAATCGCCGCGTGAAATAAACGGTCAGAAGCCTGTCCGGAAAACGCGAGGCCCCTCAGCTCTCGGATGACCTCGCGCACCGGGATCTGCGCCTCGTCGAACACCACCCAACCGGGAGCCGGTGGCAGGTCTTTGGGGCCGACGAAGGCACTCGCCAACGCCAGACGCACCGGCGCCCGGCGGGGAGCAAGCCAGCACAGTGCGGCCACTGTGGCCAGGGTGGGCTGCAGCAGACCACGCGAGCGGGCGCCGCTGATCAGACGCTCGGTGCTCAGCGCCACGGCCGCCGCCAGCGTCCGCGGATACCCGGCAGGCACCGACCGCTCATCGTCCGCGGCCCGGTGGATCAGCGTATCCATGTAGGCGTGAAGCCGGTCCACGCCGATGCCGCAGCTGACCAGATAGCCGCAGGCTACCTCGATCGCCAGCGGCCAGCACTCCAGTACCTGGGCCAGCCGAGACAGCGACGCCGCGTGCTGCTCAACCTCGCTCTCACTCAAGTCCAGTCGCAGCTGCAGCAAGCAGAGTGCTTCCTCACCGCTCATCGGGCTCAGATCGATGCGCCCTTGCACACCGTGCCAGTGCCCGCCCAGCGTCGTGACAATGACCCGGCCTCGCCCGCGACGCGGTAGCCAGGCACTGGCCAGGGGTGCGCTCGCATCGTCGAACACCATCAGCCACTGCCCCGGCAGGGACTGCAATGCGGCATGCACCCGCTCGCGTACCAACCGCGGATCCCGCACCTCTGCCGGTTCCTCACTGCCGGTCAGATGCGCCAGCACGCGGGCAAACGACGCGACCAAGGCCTCCTCGCTCTCGGCGTCCACCCAGAACACCGCGTCATAGCGGAAGGCCTGATCAGTGACGTGGGCAGCCGCCAGGCTCGACTTTCCCAGTCCCGACAGCCCGGTGACGACACACGTCCTCACACCCTCATCGTCCTCCTCGCCGGGAGAGAGAACCTCTGCGATCCCATCGACGAGGTCCGCGCGCACCACCTCCGGAATGGGCGGCAGCTGTCCGTAGACGATCCCGAATTCCTGCCGGCCGACAGCCGCAATCAGCTCCTCGTCGCCGACCAGCACCGACCGGTGAAAATCCCGCACATCCCAGTCCGCCAGGCCGGGGTCGGCCGCACGGCGCATGACCTCGGCTACTAAGACCGTGTCCTACGTGGTGAGGCGGACGAGACGCTTGTAGCAGCACAAGGCCGCGGCGAGACCGAGAAAGGCCAGGTAGTTGCGGGGATTACGTTCGTAGCGGGGGCTGAGTCTGCGGTAGCCGGACAGCCACGACATCGTTCTTTCGATCACCCACCTGCGGCGGCCCAGCCGTTCGCTGGACTCGATGCCTTTGCGGGCGATCCGGACTCCGATGCGCTTGCCGTGTAACCATTTCCGCAGGTCCGGTCGATCGTAGGCTTTGTCCGCGTGGAGGCGCTGAGGCTTGAAGTACCGGCCGCGATGGGGGTCGTGTCTCGTTTGGTGACCCGCCACCATCGGCTTCAGACCTTCGCTGTCGTGGGTGTTGCCGGCCGAGACGCCGACGACCAGGGGCAGTCCGTTCGCGTCCGACAGGATGTGCATCTTGGAACCCGGCTTGCCCCGGTCCACGGGGCTCGGACCTGTGTGTTCGCCCCCTTTTTTAGCCCTGACGTGGGCGGTGTCGAGGACTACACGGGTCACCTCGACCAGGCCGGCGTCGTCGAGCCGGTGCAGCACAGCCTCGTGCAATCGGCCCCAGACGCCGGCTCTGGACCAGATCAGGAAGCGGCGGTGAGCGGTCGACTTCGATATGCCGAAGCAGGGCGGCAGAGCCCGCCAGGCACAACCGCTGACCAGCACGTAGATGATCGCCGCGAACAGCGTCTCATCAGGCGTGTCCTGTGTACCGCCGCCCTGTGGCCGCACCTTCGACGGCGGGATCAGCGGCTTCGCGATCTCCCACAGCCCATCCGGAACAATCCAACTCCACGTATCCCGCCCCATGCCCTGCCCAACGTCCGCCTCACCACGTAGGACACGGTCTAAGACGTCGTCTCATTTGGTGAGTCTGCGGTAGCAGATGAGGGTGCAGGCGATGGCAGTGAATGCCAGGAAGTGGTCGGCTTTGCGCTCGTAGCGGCGGTGGAGTCGGCGACAGCCGGCGAGCCAGGCCATGGTGCGTTCGATGGTCCAGCGGTGGCGGCCCAGCCGCTTGGAGGACTCGATGCCCTTGCGGGCGATGCGGTGGGTGATGCCGCGCTGGCGTAACCATCGGCGCAGGTGGTCGTAGTCGTAGCCCTTGTCCGCGTGCAGTTTGGCGGGGCGGCGCCGGCGGGGTCCGCGGCGGGAGCGGATCGGCGGGATGCCGCGGACGAGGGGTTCGAGGGCCTGGCTGTCGTGAAGGTTGGCGCCGGAGACGCCGATGGAGAGGGGCAGACCGGTCCGCTCGGTGATCAAGTGGATCTTTGAGCCTTTCTTGCCCCGGTCGACAGGATTCGGACCTGTCAGCTCCCCCCTTTCATCGCGCGCATGTTCACCGAATCGATCGCGCACCGGCTCCAGTCCAGGTCACCGCGCCTGCCCAGCTCATCCAGGACCAGACGGTGGAGCTTGGCCCAGACCCGGGCCTTGGTCCACTCGGTGAACCGCCGGTGGGCTGTCGGCCCTGAAGGTCCGAACGACGGAGGCAACTGCCGCCACGTGCAGCCCGACGTGGCCACGAAGACGATCGCAGCCAGGACCTCCCGGTCTCCGTACCGTCGTCGGCCGCCGCCCTGCGGGCGAGATGGAGCCGGCGGCACCACCCGCTCGAACAGTTCCCACAACTCGTCTGGCACGAGACGCTCAACGATCCCCACGACGCCAGACTATCGAACAATCCAAATGAGACGACATCTAAGACCGTGTCCTACGTGGTGAGGCGGACGTTGGGCAGGGCATGGGGCGGGATACGTGGAGTTGGATTGTTCCGGATGGGCTGTGGGAGATCGCGAAGCCGCTGATCCCGCCGTCGAAGGTGCGGCCACAGGGCGGCGGTACACAGGACACGCCTGATGAGACGCTGTTCGCGGCGATCATCTACGTGCTGGTCAGCGGTTGTGCCTGGCGGGCTCTGCCGCCCTGCTTCGGCATATCGAAGTCGACCGCTCACCGCCGCTTCCTGATCTGGTCCAGAGCCGGCGTCTGGGGCCGATTGCACGAGGCTGTGCTGCACCGGCTCGACGACGCCGGCCTGGTCGAGGTGACCCGTGTAGTCCTCGACACCGCCCACGTCAGGGCTAAAAAAGGGGGCGAACACACAGGTCCGAGCCCCGTGGACCGGGGCAAGCCGGGTTCCAAGATGCACATCCTGTCGGACGCGAACGGACTGCCCCTGGTCGTCGGCGTCTCGGCCGGCAACACCCACGACAGCGAAGGTCTGAAGCCGATGGTGGCGGGTCACCAAACGAGACACGACCCCCATCGCGGCCGGTACTTCAAGCCTCAGCGCCTCCACGCGGACAAAGCCTACGATCGACCGGACCTGCGGAAATGGTTACACGGCAAGCGCATCGGAGTCCGGATCGCCCGCAAAGGCATCGAGTCCAGCGAACGGCTGGGCCGCCGCAGGTGGGTGATCGAAAGAACGATGTCGTGGCTGTCCGGCTACCGCAGACTCAGCCCCCGCTACGAACGTAATCCCCGCAACTACCTGGCCTTTCTCGGTCTCGCCGCGGCCTTGTGCTGCTACAAGCGTCTCGTCCGCCTCACCACGTAGGACACGGTCT
>NZ_AEJC01000255.1 GCF_000317595.1 Streptomyces ipomoeae 91-03
CTCACAACCGGCACGAAGCGCAGCACGGCGAAAGCCCTCTCTCCCCCGCTCCCCCCTGGGCAGTACGGTGTCGTCCATGCGCCCCGACACTCCTGCCGAGAACGTCGACCACACCTCCGAAGCGGCCCGCCTGGAGCGGACCGCGGCCCTCTACCCGGAGGACGCCGAACACCTCCTCCTCCAGGCCGCCGCCCACCGGGAACTGTCCGGCGACCGCCCCACCGCGACGGCCCTCTACGACAGCCTCCTGTCGTCCTCCATCCCCCTGGAGAACCCCCACCTGGTACGAGCCCTGAAAGCCGCGAACCTCTGGGAGTACGGCCACGAGGCGGAGGCAAGGGCGATCATCGACGGAGTCCGCGCGGCGATCCCGAGGGACCCGGCCCCCTGGGTGATCGTCGCGGAGGCGTTGGAGGCCCACGACGAGCTGGAAGCAGCCCAGGACACCTTCACGACGGCCGTGACGTTGCTGCTGGCAGACGTCGAGGAACCCCCCTACGCCACCCGCCCCCTGCTCTTCGGCCGCCACCGGGTCCGCCGCATGCTGGGCGCCCCCCACGACAACTGGGACGCCCTGGCGGACACCCTCCACTCGTCCTCGATCTCCCTGGACGAACTCCACGACCCGAAACGCGTCTGGTCCCTGGGCTCGGACAACCCGGCGGAACTCCAGGCAGAAATCACCCGCCTACGAGCCGAACTGAACACCTACCGAGAGGCCCTCTCCCGCCCGTTCCCGGTAGCGGTCCTGCACTGGCCGGCGTCGGAACTGACGGAACTGCTGGGCACGTACCCGGGCCTGACCCCGGAATACCCGACCCACGAGGAACACCTGGCGACCATAGAGTCCTCCCTGAGGGAACTGGCCTCTTCAGGCACCCCGAACCTAGGCATCGTGACAGGCACGGTCCCCTCCTACGAGGCCTTCGCGGCGTCGGAGAGCTCGTCCCCGAACGACGCGACGCTGCTCCCCCAGTACGCGACGACGCTGGCCGCGCGGGGGCTGGCCGTGGCGTGGCCGCCGCAGAGGGGGAACGCATGCTGGTGCGGATCGGAGCAGCCGTACGAGTCCTGTCACGGCGCGTAGCGGCCCCTCAGTAGGGGCGGCACCGTCCCCCACCCCAAGCCGCTAAACCAACCCAGCGTGCCGGCGAGGCGAGACCGCGCCCCGCATCCCCGCCCCACAACCCAGCCGACCTCACCCCGCCCCCGGCCGGGCCACCCACCCTCCCGGGCCGCTCGCTCGCTTCTCTCCCGTCCTGGAGCGGCCCGGGTCAAGGGTCAATGCCGCGTAGTTAAGGGTCGGGAGGATGTGTCAAGCGGTTCGAGGAAAGTGGGGGCAAGGGGACGGGGCTCCGCGTAGGACAGGTGGTCTGCCAAGAACAGCCTGTCTCGGGGAGCCCCGTTGAGTGACGAGTCTGCCATCGTGTGTGCCCGGCGTGAGCGGGATCGGTTATTTGCCCCGGGTCATCTGGGAGAGCTGACCCGGTATGTGCCGGTGGAGCTGGTGGACGCGGTACTGGCAGAGCACGGCGGGGTGCAGAAGCGGCTGCGTCTGTTGCCCTCGCGGGTCGGGGTGTATCTGCTGCTGGCGATGGGACTGTTCGCGTCGCTGAGTGTGGTGGGTGTGTGGCACAGGCTGTGCGCGAACCTGCCCGGGAGACGGTGGGAGCCGTCGGAGAAGGCATTGCGTGATCTGCGGCGCCGGATCGGGCCCGCGCCGTTGAAGGCATTGTTCGAGGTGGTGGCAGGGCCCCTTGGATGGCCCACGGGGCCGGGGATGGGCTACGGCCGATGGCGGACGGTCGCCTTCGACGGCTGTTCGTCGATCAAGGTGGCGGACACAGCGGCGAACCGCGCCTGGCTGGGCAAGTCGGGGCACGTGCGAGGCGGACAGGCGGGATATCCCCAGCTGGGGCTGATGGCCCTGGTCGAGACCGGCACCCGTGCCCTGCTCGGGGCCTGCTTCGGCCGGATCCACCAGGGCGAGACCGTGCAGGCACGCAGCCTGTTGCACCTGCTCACACCCGACATGCTCGTGCTGGCCGACCGTGCCTTCGACGGCGCCGCGTTCCTCGCCGAGGTCGAAGCGACCGGGGCTCAGTTCCTTGTGCGGGTCAGCGCCGCGCGCCGCCGGCCGCAGCAGGCGGTGCTGTCCGACGGCGGCAGGCTGTGCCGGGCCGGGACACGGACCGTGCGGATGATCGACGCCGACCTGCACGTCCACCTGGCCGACGGCACCCGACTGCGGGAGCACTACCAGCTGGCCACCACTCTGACCGACCCCCGCCTGCACCGGGCAGAAGATCTCGTCCGGCTCTATCACGAACGCTGGGAAGCCGAGAGTGCCTTCCTTGCCCTGCGTCACACCCTGCTGGGCGGACGCGTGCTGCGTTCCGGCGACCCGGCCGGCCTCGCCCAGGAGATGTGGGCCCCGCTCACCCTCTACCAGGTCCTGCGCATGGCCATGGCCGATGCCGCCGGGCACCGCCTCGCCGACCCGGACCGGGCCGGGTTCACCATCGCTCTGAACACCGCCCGCGACCAGGTCGTCCTCGCCGCCCAGGGCGATCCGGCAGACCTCAAAGGCACGATCGGCCGGGCCGTTCTGGCTCATCTCCTGCCGCCCCGCCGCGCCAGGGTCAGCGCCCGCAAGGTCAAATCACCCATCTCCCGCTACCACGCCAACACCGCACCACGGCCCACCCCCAGCACTCCCGTCACCGCCATTCACATCCGCCTGACGCAGCCGCCCGGCAGGCCGCCCACGCTGCCCCAACGCATCCTCGATCTCTTGCAGACGGCCCCGGATCGCCACTGGCACCGCAACGAGATAGCCCGCGCCCTCGGCATCGAACGCACCGACCACCTACGCCAGCGACTCGCCGCCGCCACCCGCCACGGCTGGATCCGAAAGATCAAAGACGCCACCTACACCCTCCCCTTGACAACACCCAACACCCCTTAACTACGAGGCATTGGGTCAAGGGTCGGCCGCAGGCCGATCGCCGAAGGCGACGCGCAGCGCCCTTGACGCGGGGCGCGGAAGCACGACACTGCCGAAGAAGCGGGCGGCCCAACGGCAACCACAGCTGCAAACGAATTTGCGGCTCAACATGCTTCAGGCCTGCTGCACCCCTCTTCATATCTGCTCGGTTGCCCGTGGCAAGTTGGGCGTCCTGCAGTCGGGGCCTATGTACGTCCTGGCCAAGGCTCCGCAACGAGCATGTCCGGCCGACCGACAGCGCGCACCCAGCACATTCGAAGCGCCGGCAGAATGCCTTTTGTGTCTGGTGCCGTACCGTCCTCCCCCGGAGTGTCCGCTCGCATGAGCCGCCAAGGCTCACGCGATACGACCCCTGAACTCTCGGTCCGCCGTCTTCTGCACGCCGCCGGTCTCCGTTATCGAGTCAACGCGCCCGTGCCGGGCATGCCCCGCCGCACGATCGACATCGTGTTCCCCAAGGCCAGAATCGCCGTCTTCCTGGACGGCTGCTTCTGGCACGGCTGCCCCGAGCATGCGACGCAACCGAAAGCGAACGCAGAGTGGTGGCGCAACAAGCTGGACAAGAACATGGCTCGCGATCGCGAGACCACTGCACATCTGGAACAGACAGGTTGGACCGTGCTGCGCTTCTGGGAACACCAGCACCCCACCGACATCGCCCGCGTCGTGGCCGAGGCCAGGAAGGCGGCGGACGGGCCTCATCACCGTCACACGTAATGCCCACGCCCTCAGCGCCTACCGAAACTTCGGGCTTCAAGTATGTTGTCCGACCTCTACGCTACCGTCACCATTGATCGTATTAGATGGCTGTGACCCGCAAGGCGAGGAAATGATCACCGACTGGCAGTTCGATGTGCCCACCGCAGGGAGCAAGCACCTTCCGCCGGACGCGCGGTACATGGAGGCGCTCAGCAGCCAGGGATACGGCTTCGAGGTAGCCATCGCCGACCTGGTGGACAACTCCATCGACGCCGGCGCCAAGGACGTGGTGATCCACTTCCTCCGAGATGGTGACCAACTCGTCAGCCTCCTTGTCGTGGATGACGGCAAGGGCATGAGCGACGAGGACCTGGACATCGCCATGACCGTGGGTGGTCGCCGCGATTACGGCGACAAGGCTTTGGGCATGTTCGGCACCGGCCTGAAATCCGCATCGCTCAGCCACGCCTCCGCCGTCACTCTCGTCAGCACCACGAAACGTACTCGGGCAGCCGGACGCCGCTGGCTGATGGAACGGGCTGTGTCCGGATTCCAGTGCGACATCGTCGCGCCCGGCTACGCGCAGAACCTCATCGACCGATATGCAGACCGGCCCATCGTGTGGCAGGGAACTGTAGTGCGCTGGGACGGCGTGAAGGACTTCCCCAAACATGGCGGAGGCGGCCAAACCGACCGCTATCTCCAACGCACGATCAATAAGCTCGGCCTCCACTTGGGCCTCTACCTCCATCGCTTCCTCGTGAAGGATGACTTCAACATCACGATCGCTGTAGAGGATGTCCGCACCGGAACTGTCTATCTGGACTTCGGCGTTGAGCCATTGGACCCCTTCGGCTATCCGGTCAGCGGCAACCACGAGTACCCTCGCAGAATCACTGCATCCGTTCCTTCCTTGGGCGATGTAATGCTCGACGCCCACATCTGGACCCCGAAGTCAAATGTCGACGAGTACAAGGCCGTTGGATCCGTCATCGACCGACAGGGCTTCTACTTCTACCGAAATGACCGTCTAGTACAGGCCGGCGGCTGGAACAACTTCCGACAGCCGGAACAGCATCTCTCCCTGGCTCGCGTAGCAGTTGACCTGCCTGCCGAATCCAGTGATGTGTTCCGCCTCACCGTCAAGAAGTCCGGCGTCGAAGCATCGCCAGAATTCACGACAGCGCTGGAAAAGGCTACCGACCCCGACGGGCACTCTTTCCTCCAGTATCTCAACGATGCCGATGCCGTTTATCGCGACTCACGCAAGAGGTCCAGCACCGCACGGAAGCCAGTCATTCCACCCGGAAAGGGAATGGCCCCCACTGTTCGGGAGACAGTGATAGAAGAACTTCCGACGATCCCCAACATGGACCCCATCTCGATCCGATGGCAGAAGCTCGACAACGAGCTGTTCTTTCAGATTGATCGCGAGGACAGCACCATTATCCTCAACCAGCATTATCGATCAGCGATCCTGGGCGGCCGCCGCGGCGGCCTCAACGATGCACCACTCCTTAAATCCCTGATGTACATACTGCTCCACCAGGTTTTCGAGAAGGAGTACAGCGGAAGCAGAGAAAAGGACAACCTGCAACTGTGGCAGGCAATCCTCGTATCAGCGGCCCGCGCAGAAATCAACGGGATGGCCGACAGTGAGTGAGAGTAAGCACGTCCGTTGGACCGAGGTTGAATACTTTCTCGGAAAGGGTCAGGCGACGACGTTTCCTCTCTCCGCTCCCTCTGCCCACCCTGAGGTTTCATATGTGGTCGGCCACGGCGGTCGGGACATAGCCTTGCACGTCGAACTCGACCGCCGACATCGTCCGCCGCACTCCTCCATGCCCACGATCCGCATAGAGCAAATAGCAGAGCGCGGTATGCGCATGGCTCGGATCCGCACCACTCAAGTAACCTTGATGCGCGACTTCCACGACTTCCTGTCAGCAATCGCCGACAGGATCGTGGCGCACGGTCGCACCCTGGATCAAGCTTTTGAAGAGACGATACGGGCGTGGAGCGCACTGCTGAACCAACCTCGTGGCTTCAGCACGGAGAAACGTATCGGCCTCATGGGCGAACTGGCAGTTCTCCGCTCCCTTGCCCAAGGGTACGGCTGGGCGACTGCGGTCGATTCGTGGACTGGCCCTGAAGATGAAGAGCACGACTTCGGCCTCCCGGACTTCGATCTCGAAGTGAAGACAACTGCGTCTGAGCAGCGCCGCCACACGATCCACGGAATCAGACAGCTCGACCCCACACCCGGCCGCCCTCTATGGTTCGCCTCCTTGCAACTCACCCGAGGCGGAACCCACGGTCGCACACTGACCGACTGTGTACATGCCGTGCGTTCTTCTGTAGCCGACCACGCCCCGGCATCCATGAGTCGCCTGAACAGCAAGCTTGCCGCGGTGGGCTGGTCGAACGACCTTCCCGACGACGAACGTTGGACACCTCGATCTCAACCCCTTCTGCTCGACTCCTCAGCAGTGCCACGGCTGGATCCCTCCGTTCTTCAAACGTCCGTCGCGGAACGGATATCGAGCGTCCAGTACACGATCGACGTCACCGGCTTGTCCTCAACCATCGAGGCTCCGTCCACCGCACTCTCTGAATTTCAACTCCCGTAACGCCTTAGGACTCTCGTCATGACCGATGCAGAAACTGTACGGCTCACTCTCCACAAGTCGGCTCTCGCAGGTATGCAGGCCAACCGGCCGAAGAACCTGCAGCGCGCGCTTGAGTACCAGGCAGAGGACGAGGGACCTCGGGCGCAAGCCCACGCCACTGAGTCAGACTTTCAGGACAAGCTCCACTCGTCTCATTCCACGGATCAGTTGGTGGAGCTGTGGCGCAAGCAACTCACTCAGTGGGATTATGCCGAGAATCCTGCTTGGTCGGACACCGAGTCACGCACGGATGAACGAAGGACCGCGGTATTCGATCTACTTGGCCTCCAGGATGAAACACGTAAACTCCTGAGTGCACTCATCCCCGTACCCAAGGCCGCCGGCGCCGTGGTCATCAGCGATGAGTTCACTCCCTGGTACACGCCTCAGTCACAGCAGGGACGCAGCTGGTACTGGCCCGCATACAGGCGACTACTGGCCGAGAAAGGTTGGCCGGAGACAGCAGTTGCCGATCTCGACACAGCCTCGGACCGAGTCGTCGAAAGGCTGGCAAACCCGACCGACCCTGCGGCCTATCAGTCAAAGGGATTGGTGGTTGGCTACGTTCAGTCGGGCAAGACCGCGAACTTCACCGGCGTCATCGCCAAAGCCGTGGACGCGGGGTATCGCTTGATCATTGTTCTCGGCGGTACCCTCAACCTGCTGCGGGCACAGACGCAACGTCGTCTCGACATGGAACTCGTCGGACGCGAGAATATTCTGCGTGGAGCGGCCGAGTACGAATCCGACTATGCCGATGACCCCGCCTGGTCCAAGGGAAAGTTCCTGTCCCACAATGGCCTGCCGTCGGCTCTCGGCGCTTTCGACATCGTCCGGATGACCACCAGGGACAACGACTACAAAAGCCTGTTGCAGGGCATTGTGGCACTTGAGTTCGAGAAGCAGGAGCCGGCACTCCCCCTCCACGACCCACGAAACTTGCACCGCTCCTCGGCGCGCCTCATGGTCGTCAAGAAGAACAAGACCGTGCTTTCCAAGCTCGTCAAAGACCTCAACAAGATCAAGACCCCACTATCCGAGATCCCAGTCCTGATCATCGACGACGAGTCGGATGAGGCTTCCGTCAACACGTCCAACCTCAGCAAGCCGGATGCCGAACGCACTGCCATCAATCAGAAGATCTCAGAACTTCTGCAGATGCTCCCTCGCGCCCAATACGTCGGGTACACGGCCACTCCGTTTGCCAACGTATTCATCGATCCGAGCGACACCGAAGACATTTTCCCCAAGGACTTCATCGTCTCCCTGCCCCGTCCTGACGGATACATGGGTGTCCAGGACTTCCATGACCTGGACTCGGTGATCCCGCACGAGGAGCGTACATTCGCCAACTCCAACGAGAAGGCCCATGTGCGGGACATCGTCCTCGCCGACGACGAGGACGATACGGCTCTCCAACGAGCCATGGACATGTTCGTACTGACAGCGGCAATGAAGCTGTACCGAGAGGAAAACGGCCTCGGCGATCGGTACTTCCAACACCACACTATGCTCATCCACGAATCGGTCCGCACCGCGGATCACCGTGAACTCCTGGGCCGAGTGACACAGCTGTGGTGGAACTCCGGCTACACCAGTGCCACCGGACATGAGCGGTTGCGCGAACTCTTCGAAACCGATCTCGCTCCGGTTTCCCACGTCCGAGCCGAGGGGCAGGCCGTCCCTGACTCTTACGCCGAGCTCGCCCGCTACATCGGTGCTGCCGCGATGCGCATCGGCGGCGACGACCAGCCCATCATCGTCGTCAACGGTGACAAAGACATCGAAACGGGCGAGGCCGACTTCGACAAACGCTCCATCTGGAAGATCCTGATCGGAGGGCAGAAGCTCGCTCGCGGCTTCACGGTCGAGGGTCTGACCGTCACCTACTATCGCCGCCGTACGAACAACGCCTCCACGTTGATGCAGATGGGCCGTTGGTTCGGCTTCCGCAAGGGCTATCGGGATCTCGTCCGGCTGTACTTGGGCCGTGAGGAGACCATGGGCGCCAAGGACATCGACCTGTACGAGGCATTCGAAGCGATCTGCCGTGACGAAGAGACCTTCCGTAGGGAACTCCAGCAGTACGCCGAGGTGATCGACGGCCAACCGCAGGTCACACCTGCTCAGGTGCCCCCGTTGGTGTCGCAGCACTTGTCCTGGTTGCCGCCGACCAGCGCCAACAAGATGTTCAACGCGCAGTTGGTGGAGAAGCGTTCACCGGGGCAATGGGAAGAGCCGACCGCCTACCCGGTGTCCGCACCGGCAATTCGTCACAACACCGGATTGTGGATGCCGGTACTTGAGTCGTTGACAACCACCGCGACGGAGTTCGCCTACCACTTCGGCGCTGTGACGCATCGATTCAGTGCCCTGACCGGGTTGGTCACATCGAACGACCTTCTGCCCCTGCTGCGCTCCCTGAAGTGGGGAGCTGAGGCGCAATTCGCGCCCCATCTCCGATACTTGGAAGAAATCACCAAGTCATCGCCGGCCAAGGTCGAGGACTGGCTCGTCCTCGCGCCTCAGCACGCGTCGGGGAACAAGCACGTCTTGCTCGGTACTGCAAATCGGCCGTTCTCCTGGTTCAGCCGTACGCGTCGCCGAGGCCCACTTTTCGGTGCGGTCAGGGATCCCAAGCATGTTGCCGTTGCGCTGCGCATCGCAGGAGCGCTTCCTTCCAGCGATGACCCTGCCACCGAGCATTACGTCAGCGCACGCCGCGGAGTCATTGTTCTGTACCCCATCGTGGAGCCGCAGCACAAGGGAGAGTTGGAAGCATCTGGTCAGATCGATCCGAGCAAGCTCGTCATGGCCTTCGGCTTCGTCGCACCGTCTTCAGCACGAAGCAGTGATGGAAGGGTCGTAACATTCACCACGATCGACTCATCGGACGCGGCGATCATCACCAAGGGCTCGGAGTGAACCTCCGCCTGTCCTGAATTCTTCGCTGCGGTGCACGGCACAGGCCGCGCTCGGCCGTGCACCGCACCTCGTGACGTCCCTCCCCTACTCTGGACCCTGCGTGGGTCGGCCCCCGCGCAGGTGGAGAGGGGGAGCCGCACTTGTCCGATCAGAAATTCACTGTGATTGAACTTTGCGCAGGCGTTGGGGGGCAGGCCCTTGGGCTGGAGCAAGCGGGGTTCGACATAAGAGCGGCTGTCGACATCGACCAGGACAGTTGCGGGACCCTCTCCCACAACAGGCCTCACTGGCACACGATCCACGACGACCTCAAACGCATCGATCCGATGGACCATGTTGCGTTGGACCATGCGGACGTCCTGAGCTGCGGACTTCCGCGCTCCCCCTACACAGTCGCCGGAAAGCAGCTGGCCACGGAGGACAAGCGCGACACCCTGCAGGCCGTCCTGGACATGGCTTCCTTCGTCAGGCCTCGAGTTCTCCTGCTCGAGAACATCCCTACGTTCCTCAACGCCGCGAAGTTCGAAGGCGAGCGTCAGAAGGTCCGCGAGGCTGTGGAGGACCTGGGCTACGAGATGGTGTCCTCGGTGCTCACAGCCACGGACTTTGGCGTACCTCAGCACCGAGCCCACGGGTTCATGGTCGCGATGCACCCCGAAGACTTGGCCCATTTCGAATGGCCCGAACCCGCTGGGGCCCCCTGCGCGAGTCTGGGGGCCACTCTGTTCGAGTCAATGTCTTCGAGAGGATGGCCGGAAGCCGCGGACTGGGCAGCCCACGCATCGGAGCCGGCCCCGCTGATCATGGGTGGGGCAACCGGCCGTGGTGGCGCGGACCTCGGCGCAAGCCGCGCGAAGGCGATGTGGGCCCGATGGGGCATCTACGGTGGAAGTATCGGCGATGCGGTACCTGGCCCCGACTTCCGGCTGAATCGTGAGATCGAGCCACGTTTCGGCCTTCCGCGGCTCACTGTGGATCAGGTGGCCCTCCTCCAGGGCTTCTCACCTGAGTGGAAGATCCTTGGCCGCAAGACGTCCGCATACCGGCAGATCAGTCAGACAACGCCACCACCGATCGCTGCGGCTCTCGGACGTCGGATCGCCACCGCCTTGCGGGGGTCGCCCCGCACGCTGCCGTAACCGCATCAGGGCTTGACCTGCGGGGAGCGAGATACTGGACTCCAGCATGACATCTCGTTGATCAGCATTAGACTGCATCATCATGACCACCACTTCGACCGATCCAGCCACCGGCGCAGCGCCGGACGACTCTTCGATCAAGGTGGTTGATCTTTTTTCAGGTGCGGGGGGCTTCTCAGCAGGGTTCCGCGCTTACGAACCGGCCGGGCCGGGATCTTCACCGTTCGAGTCCGTTGCAGCTGTCGAGTACGACGAGGCAGCGGCAGCCACGTACGCGGTGAACTTCGGTGCGTCCCATGTCGCCAACGTCGACATCGCAACATGGGACCCCGAGCCATACAGGGACAAGGTGGACGTCATCATGGGCGGTCCGCCTTGCCAGGGCTTCTCGGCGCTACACCGAAACAACCCCGAGAAGCCCAAGGTCGATGACCCACGCAATCGCCTCTGGGTCGAGTACGTCCGTGTTGTCAGGGCGATCAATCCCAAGATCTTCGTTCTGGAGAACGTGGACCGCTTCCTGAAGTCACAGGAATTCGAGAGCCTCCAGGCGGCCACGTCCGACGGCGGGCCGCTCGCCAACTACACCCTGCGATGGAAAATCCTCAACGCAGCCGACTACGGCGTGCCGCAAGCTCGCCGGCGGGCCATCGTGATCGCGACACGGAACGACCTCGGTGAGCCCATGGAACATCCTCGCCCCACGCATGCCCGTGATGCCGGGCCCCAGCAGCCGAGCCTCAATGGACTCGACGGCCCAGAGCAGCAGCTCCTTCCATGGGTTCCTGTGTGGCAAGAGGTGTTCTCTCGCACACCCGAGGCAGCCCCTGAACTGAACCTCCCCGAGCGCACCGACAAGCCGCTGGGAGTGACTCTGCCGGGCCCGTACAAGACAACAGAACTCCACATCGGCCGCAATCCGACACCTTTGTCCCGAGCGCGGTACAGAGCCATTCCTCCAGGTGGCAACCGTCATGATCTCCGCGACCGGTGGGCCGAGATCGAAGGCGTCAACACCTACCTTTCGACGAAGAGCTGGGACAGCCACAACAGCGGATCCGGCGACGTCATGGGACGCATGCACGCCAATCGACCTTCTGTCACGATCCGCACGGAGTTCTACAAGCCTGAAAAGGGCCGCTATCTCCACCCGAAGGAAGATCGCCCCATCACCCACTATGAAGCCGCTCTGATCCAGGGGTTCCCTCTCGACTTCAAGTGGTTCGGCACCAAGGTGGAGATCGCGCGTCAGATCGGCAACGCTGTCCCGATCGGTCTGGGCCGTGCCCTTGCCCAGGCGATCCATGAGCGCCTAGAAGGGTGAGTAGGGCTTGTCGAGGCTGACACCCATCCTTGGCAACGGCACTTCCCCACTCGGCTCCTTTCCCCGCACAGGGGCCTCGGCGAAAAGTTCCTCGAAGCGCTGCACCAACACGTCCACCGAGGTCCGCGGAATCCTGCCGTCATCCGGACCGTCCGGCAAGCTGTCCATGGGGATGGGCCCGGCGTTCTCGGCTTCGGCAATCCAGTAACGCCGAGCCTCCGCATCCGGACCGTCATCCGGCGCCAGGACGTCGTACAGCAGCGTGCTCCCTGCGGCATTGATCGCGGTTCCAAGGCCGTTCACGTCGCGGCCGGTCCGCACCAGCCCGCGTTCGAGAAGGCGCACAACCGCACGCGCCGTGGGACGGTGATCAATGATTTCGTAGCGGAGCACGGTGTTCAGCACATCTTGAACCTTGCAGGCAAGAACGGCGGGCTCGTAGTCGTCCCCATCACGAAACATCTCGGCAGCCCACCAAAGGCGAGCAAATGTCTGCTTGTAGTGCACACCGACGAAGCGGTCCGCCGTGGCACGCTCGCCCTCTTTGGTGAACCCCTTGTGCCGCCATAGCACATAATCCGGCGCGACCACGAGTGCCAGGAAGTTCCACAGCCCGCTGTTCGCCGCCTCACGCCTGGTCATCCTCATCGTTGCGTGCAGTCGCGGAGCCAACCAGCTGTCAGCCGCTGCTCGATCGTCCTCGTATCTGCGTCGCGCCTCATTGAGCAGCTGCCGCACGGGGGCCACTCTCCAACGCGCTGCAGGAGGATCGACGGTTTGCCCAACCCTGAGCAGAGCCACTTTCGGAGGCTGTTCGCCCCCGGAGAGCACGCTGTGTGTCAAGTACTTGGCGGCAGCGACATCTGGCATCAGAGAGAAGTACTCAGGAAGATCCATGGAATAGCTACTCATCGGTCGCCCCTATTCTCCAGCCCTGCTCAGCGCCCGCAAGCCGTTGCCGAGGTTCCTGCCGACCTTCGCACGTCGTGCTGCTGCGTACTGGATTCGAGGCTGCAGATCCTGCCAGCCCCCCTCTGTCCGCCGCAGATGGATCTCCAACAGGGCATCCGCTGGCGAGAGTTCGGGAAGGACATCCGGGAGCATGGATCGCAGTACGCCGTCCTTCCACCCCGCCGGCCAATGAGGCGTACCGTCGTCATCCAACTCGACATCACCGACCGCCGCGTGGAACATCGCTATCCATGCCTCTGTCGCGATCTGTGCGGCAAGCATCCCTCTCACGGACTTCTCCATCGTCCCACCGCCTCC
The DNA here is from genome assembly GCF_000317595.1 of Streptomyces ipomoeae 91-03. Taxonomy (GTDB): domain Bacteria; phylum Actinomycetota; class Actinomycetes; order Streptomycetales; family Streptomycetaceae; genus Streptomyces; species Streptomyces ipomoeae. The sequence continues at coordinate 13,033 of NZ_AEJC01000255.1, forward strand.
ATTCAGGAACCCGGCAAGACCTTCGAAGCCCGTATTGAGGTGGACAGTCGGCATGTCCCCTGTGGTCTCCACCAGCCAAGGTGCGTCCTTGAAGGGGCGAAGCCATTCCTGTGGGCCATTGCGAAAGTCGATCTCCTGAATGTTCAGCTCTTGTTTGCGCGTCGGCGTACGTTCATTGATCTCAACGGACCATGTCCCCTCAGCCGCGCCGATGAGCCGTCCAGGTTCCCCATCTACAGTAGCGACGACACTGATCGCGAGCGATGCGCGAGCGTGGTGATCATCTCGCGCGAACCTCAGGCTGCCGATCCAACTACCTTCACCAGCCGGAGAGAGCTTGGTGGTTGCGCGAGCGTTGGTTGCCGGCTCAGTCAGCGTTGCGACACATGCGACATCGCTCCACGGCCCGGTCGCCAGTTCCTTTGCGGGCAATGTGGCTCGCAGGTCCAGTCGAGCCTCGTCCCATTGAGAGCGTTCAGCTTCGTGCAGTGCGACAACCCTCTGTTCACGCGAGATCATGCCTATGGGAAGAGCCCGACCGTCCAGTCTCGCCCCGGTTACCTCGAACGTGGTTTCACCACCCAGAGTGGGATAAGGGAACACGATGTTCACGCTTGTACGCTCTTCCCCTTCTGTAGATCTATGATCAGCCGCGCGTGGCGGGCTGTCACGGGGTGACTGGCCACGTCGGTAACCCCGCTGAAGGACGCGGTGGCCACGCCTGGTTCAAAGTGCAGAATGCCGTCTTCCACTCGACAGTTCTCTCCGGGGTTGAGCTTCGCCCATTCCACCGACGGCTTTCCTCCAGAACGGACATCGAACTTTGCGACCGGGACGAGCAGCCAGGGGTCCTCACGTCGTGGCAACTTGACCTCGACCCTGACGTTCCAGGCCCCGCGTGTGTCGACCTCACCTTCGACGTGCCGGACCACCGGATGCCGCTCAGGGCGTCGGACCTCTGTGGAGTACGCGTCGATACGTAGCAGCTCGCGTAGAACGGCAGGGCCGCCCTCAGGCCTCGTCTCACGACGGCCGACCAGTCCTCGCACCGCTGCCGTCATGGCCTTTCGGAACTCGTCAATTCGGGCTCGTGCCCCGCGGGCATAGGTCGTGACCAGGTCTTCGGTCTTGGTCCAGTCGTTGTGTTCCGGCGGTTCGGAGGCACGCAGGAACATCTCCGCCAATTCGACGTCCTCGCCCTTCCTCCCCGTCGCCCGCCCCGCCAGAAGGACCGCTTGAAAGGCATCGGTGCTCAATGGAAGGTCTACGACTCGGCGAGTCATGACCGTCATGCGGTTGCCCCTCATGCACACGAGCCGATTGGGCTCCAGGGCCTCGTCCTCTGCCGCCGTGACCAGAAGAACTGTCTTGTGTTCAACCCCGACTCCCGGACGACCTCTCACGTCCTTGCGTGGGGGTACCCACAATGAGACGTGGGTCATGGCCACTTGGGTTGTGTCGGTTCGCTGTTCGACGGTCTCGCCGTCAAGAAAGGCCTTGAGCGCGCGTGTCCGAGCAGGCTGATGCCGCGATGGATCCACCTTTTCTGCGGGTATGACGACTTGACCGTTGCGCAAGGTCGTCACAGAAGCCTCCAACACGGGACGGCCGTCCCGTCCGGATGTCATGGCAGCCCAGAAGTTGTCCGCCAGGGATCTGACCAACTTCTCGTGCATCTCCTGCAGGCTCTCCGCATCACCAGCGGCGTCGTGAGCGCCGACGATGAGAAACGAGGTACCTGGGTCACGGCTCTCGCGTTCCACGTAGAGGGATCTCGCCGTCTCTTCGTCCGCCCACCATGAGCGTGCGACACCTTCACGTCCCGGTTCAGTGTCCGCCTCACCAAGGCCGGCGAGCCCTGCGTAGGCACGTCCGCCAGTCTCGTGCCAGGGCAGTTCGAGACGGCCGAAGATGCGCCGTTCATGGCGTCCCTCATGCGCACGGGAAAGTGTGCTGTTGACAAGAACAAGCCCGATGCGGCTCGTGGCCCAGAGCGTGATCTTTCCCAAACCGTACGAGCCACCGGCCACGCCGCTGTCCTTGTGACTGTTGAGCTGATCGCGGAGCACCGCGGCGAACTTGCTGTCGTCGCCGTAGTCAGGCCCAGTCAGCCCCGTGCAGTTGTAGTCATCCACACGCAGCAGCAGCAAGGTGTCGGACTCCCGCATCTCGCGTAGTCCCTCGGCAATGACGCGGCCGACCTTGTGCTTCTGTGTGGCAGCTGCTTCAAGGTGCGGCTCGATCTCGTTCCAGCGCAACGCATCCTGGAAGGTCCTGAGGTGCTCACCCGACAGTTCGTTGAGGGTGTATCGCACGCGCACCGGCCGACTTGGATCAAGCTGTTCATCCAGGCTGTTCTGTGTTGCCTCCCGCGCCAGCACCGCGACATCGGCCTCGAACGCGAAAGCCGCGGCGTTGCCGAACTCTCGGCCACCATCCGCGTGCGCTGGTCGAGGAAGCCACTGGACAGGACGCCGTGTCACGACATCCAGTGTGCGGTTGTGGACGGTCGCCTCGTCCGTGCCCAGAGCAGCCGCGATCGCCCGTTTCCTGTCCTCGCGAGGTTCGGCTCGCCCGGTAACCCATGCGGAGACGGCTGCCGGAGTCACGTTGAGCATGTCCGCCAAGGCGGTCTGAGTCATGTTCTGTTTGCGCAGTTGTCGTTCGAGCCAGATGCCGAACTCTTGGGCGCGATTGGCCGCCTCTTCCACCGCATCTCCTTGATGGATCAAGCCGAAGGGAGATCGTATCAAGGGATATTTGAATAGATGGAGAACCCACAAAAGTTGGTTGTTTCCAGGTTCGAAGGGCGGCCCGCGCGCATCCGCCCTATCCTCTCCCGGCCACCCTGAAGGCTTCGTCCTCGCGAGAGCTAGCCTCGATCTTTCTTGAGGGTCCGCCGACGGAGTCGGTGGACCCTTTTGCTTTCCGGAGCTGATGCCGGGCAGGCCGGTGGCCCGGCTGTCGCGTCGGGTGGGCGCCGGGTTCCACTGCCCGGGGCGGGTGATGCTGTCGCAGGGACGGTGGGTTGCTGGTCAGCCGGGGTCGGGCAGGAGCGCGAGCCGTTCAAGGGCGGCGGTGATCTCGCCGGTCCAGGGCCAGTGCCGGGCGAGGCGGAGAATCCTGCGCCGACTGGTGGTGACGAGCTGGCCGGCTGCGGAAAACAGGCGGAACCGCAAGCGACGCGGTTCCCAGAGCCTCGCCCGGCCGGTCAGGGCGAGCATGGGCATCCAGGCCAGCAGGTCGAGCGCGATCTGGACGATCTCCATCCAGACCCGGTTCTGGGCGGTGTCGTGCAGGGGCAGGTTGCGCAGGCCGGTGGCCCGGGCAGCCCGGATCCGGTCCTCGGCCCGTGCCCGGAGCCGGTGACGGAGTTCGAGCTCGGCGATCGGCCGGCCGGTGGTGTTGGTCGCGAAGCACGTGATCCGCATGCCGTCCGCGTCCGTGATCCTCAACTGGGCGCCGGGATGGGGCCTTTCCTTGCGGACGATGAGCCGCATGCCCTTGGGCCAGCCGTTAAGGAGCTTGCCGGTGAGCTCGGCGACCCAGGCCCCGTCCCGGGCCTCACCGTCGGCCTCGACGGCCGGGGTCCAGGCCGAGGCGGGGACCTTCAGTACGTGTTCGTGGATCGCTTCGGTGACCGTCATGCCGACCGAGTAGGACAGCCATCGGCCCCGCTTCGCGAGCCAGGACACGAAGTCGTGGGTGCCGCCGGCGGAGTCCGTGCGGATCAGCGTCTGCCGCCCGCGCCGGTAGCGCTTGGGCAGTTGGGCCAGGGCGAGTTGGGCGGTGGTGATGTGGTCGGCGGCGGTGTTGGAGCCCGCGTTTCCCGGTCTGAGGAGGGTGGCGACGGGCTCTCCGGTTCCGCCCGGTCCGTGGTCGACGAAGGCCGTCAGCGGGTGATGGCCGTAGGTCTTCTTCCAGGTCGCGGCCGCGTCCTGCTTGTCGGAGTGGGCGATCACGAGGACGCCATCGAGGTCGACGGTGACCTGACCGTCGGCGTCCGGGGCGTTTTTGCCGGCCAACGACCAGGCACGATGACGGACTTCGGAGCGTGCGGACCGGACGGCCTGCAGGGCTTTCTCGCCGGATGCGGCGAGGGTGTCGATCAGGCGGGAGACGGTCGGGTCGGAGGCGACCGGGCCGAAGACGGCCGGCTCACACCGCAGCATGGCGACGTCCGCGAGGCAGTCCCCGCCCAGTGCGACCGCCATGGCGACGTCCAGGAGGATCTTGCCGGGATCGTGGACGGCCCGCGGCTTCCGCCACGGAGCCAGAGCTGCGGATATCGCCTGGTCAAGGCCCGTCTTGCGGACCGTCTCCATCAGCAGGACCGCACCGGCCTGCGAGACCACCTGCCGACCGTCTCCCTGGACACGGACACGTGGGTACGACGAGATAGGCTCTCTCACCTGGAAAGTGCTCTTTTCCTTGCAGCCAACAGGACCCTCAGCAAGTCCTATCGTTGCAGGTCAAGGGCACTTTCCGTGTTTCTGATCAACTCTTGGACAGCCCACCTCGTGAAAGCGCGAGGCTAGAAGGCAGATCTCCGATTCCGCCAGCCTCAGCCTCAAAGTGGGTCTGGGCGCGGTCGAGGACTTCGTCCCCGTCACAGCCGTGTGCCCGGAGCCAGTGGAGGAAGTCCGTGATGACGTCGATCACCGCTTCCTCGGCGACGGCCGTGCTCAACCGGCCCGCCTCTGAACCACGAGGTAGCTTCGTCGCGGCGTAGAGGCCGAGCAGCGCTTCGGCTCGGGTCACACCCGGACTTCCGACGTGACCCGTCGGTGAGGCGAGGCTCGTCGCCAGCTCGCACCAGGTCACCTTCCGGTCGTCGCGAAGCTGAACGCCCCAACGGTCGGCGACGGCGTCGATCAGGGCCATGCCCCGTCCGCCCTCGGCGTCGGAATCCGCAGCCATGAGCGTCGGCAGGGCTCGGGTGTCGGGATCGTGGACCTCGATGCGCAGGTACGTGCCACTCATGGAGACCGCGAGGGTGACCGGGGTGCCGTGGCCCACGTGTGTGACCACGTTGGACACGAGCTCGCTCACGCAGAGTTGAGCTGCGTCGGAGACCTCGTGCAAGCCCCAAACTCCCAGATGAAGTCGCATGATGCGCCGCAGGGCGGCCACTTCCTCGGGTTCGGCCCTGAAGGCCAAGTCCCACGGCTTTCGCGACATGCACGCTTCCTGGATCACAAGGGCCTCTCTCGTCGCACGTCGTCTCCACCGACCTCATGTCATCAGCGGAGCGTTACGCGCACTCACGATGAGTCGCGTTGCTGGCAAGAATGGCGCCGACACATCCCGATATGCAATGTGCACATCGGGATTCCCACTTCTGAGTGATTGGCAGGCACACCCCCTTGGCGTGAGACTGAACGCCCGTTATTCGACGGACCGTTGACAAGGGGTTGAGATGGCCGGTTCACCGACGGCGCGGCGTCGTCGTCTCTCGATCGAGCTGAAAAAGCTTCGTGAGACGAGCGGGTTCACCTGTGCCCAGGTCGGCGAGGCGCTGGACTGGAGCGGCTCCAAGGTCAACCGGATGGAGACGGGGAGCGGCCGGGTCCAGCCGTCCGACATCGATGCCTTGTGCCGCTTCTACGGCACGAGTAACGAGCTGCGGGAATTCCTCAAATCGCTCGCTCGACAGGCCAAGACGCGCGGTTGGTGGCAGGTGCACGGCGCGGGTGTTCCCCAGTGGTTCAACATCTACATCGGCCTGGAGCAGGACGCCTCGACGCTCCGCCAATACCAGTGCGAGCTGCTGCCCGGCCTCATGCAGATCGAGGCGTACGCCCGCGAACTCCACACGACGGGAGCGCACATGTCCACCGAGGACATCGACCGAGCCGTACGTGTTCGCATGGAGCGCCAGACCATGTTGACGCGGCCCGACGCTCCCGATGCCTGGTTCATCGTGAACGAAGGCGCTGTGCGCAACATCATTGGGGATCGAGCCCTGATGCGGGAGCAGCTCGAACGCGTTCTGGATTCAGCCGAGTCGCCGTCCGTGACCCTGCAGGTCCTTCCCTTCGACTCGGGTACCTGCCCGGCCACGGGCTCGTTCACGATGCTCGGATTCCCAGCCCCCGAAGACCCCGACCTCGTCTACCGGGACGGCATCACCGATGCCGTCTATCTGGAAGGCGAGCATCATGTTCGTGAGTACACGAGGGCGTTCGACGGCCTGCGAGCTGCCGCCCTGAGTCCTCAGCGTTCCGCCCAGTTGATCAAGTCTGTTCTGAAGGATTTCTCCAGGTGAGTATCATGGAGTCCGGCGGCGACGGCCGCCTTGTCTGGTTCACGTCGTCGTACAGCAACGGAGCGGGGGGCGAGTGCGTCGAGTGTGCGATAACCGACGACCGCACTCTCATACGTGATTCCAAGAGGTCGGAAGGCCCTTTCCTTGCTGTTGGCAGCAGCTCTTGGCGTCATTTTTTGCAGAATCTCAGACGCGCGAACCCGACGCATTCATAGTGGTCGCCGCGGTCTCGGGCCACGGCACCGCAAGCGACGCGAAGACCAACTCATAGACAGGATTTCGCGCACGCCGGCACCGATGCCGACGTCCGCGGTCTGTCGCGAATGAGATCTGCGACGCGTCGGGAGACGTTACTCGTCCCCCGGCAGTTGGCAGAGTTCTTTGCCCGACGAGGAGAGTGGCCGTGTGTGCAGTCTCCAGGGCCAACGGTGGCTCCCGCCTCTTCGTCGCATCTGGCAAGTTCTGGCAAGCTTGTAGCCCCCGCCGTGACTTCGCGGCAGGCTCTGGCAAACGGTCGTCATCTACGACGGAGGCGGACTCATGAGCCTGCGCAAACTCGGCAAGGATCCCGATAGCCCGAGCGGCGGTTCCCCGACGGTGTACCTGGACGAGGAGAAGGACACATACCTCGTGCAGGGCTGGAAGGTCCTGGACGACGAGCGATTGGGCCAGATGGACATCCCCGGGCATGAGTCCGTGGTGGAGATTCCGCGCCGCATGGTCCAGTTCTTCTTGGAGGTACAGCGTGACCACGGTTTCGACGTTTGAGGAACTGTTCCGCGACTGCCGTGAGTCGGCAGTCCACCTGGAGATGCGGGACTCCTACATGAAGTCGGACCCGGCCTACATCGACTGGGACGCCGGCGTCGGCATCGACCCTGCCGAGAGGTGGGCCGACTGGCTCGCTCTGATCTCCGAGGCGACAGGCCGGGGCGTGAGGGTCCGCCGCGCCCGTATCGTGTCCGAACCAGTGAGCAGGTACATCCGGTTCGAGCATGAGGTGACGAACGGCCTGAACATCGCCGCCGGCGAAGAGGTGCGTTGGCTGCCGCGCCGGAAGGCCACGGGCATCGCGTTGCCCGGCAACGACTTCTGGCTGTTCGACTCGTCGCTGTTGCTGGTGAACCACTTCGACGGCGACGGGGAGTGGCTGGATCCGTCCCTTAGTACGGACCCTCAGGAGATCAAACTGCGCGGGAATGCATTTGAAGCGGTATGGGAGCTGGGCATACCGCACGCGGAGTACAAGCTCACGTGATCGGCACGTCAAGAGTTCAGCACTGACACGATGTCGTCCCCTTCCTCCAGCGTCCAGGAAGCCCGCAGGGCTCTCGGCCAACGCCTGCGCGAAATCCGGCTCGACGCCGGACTGACCGCGCGGGCGTTGGCCGCGCTCGCGGGTTGGCATGAATCCAAGTGCTCCCGATACGAGAGCGGTGCCCGGAGCCCCTCCGAGGCGGATCTCCGGGCATGGGCGCTGCACTGTGGCGTGCCATACCTTGCCGCGGACCTCGTCACGACAGCGCGCGGCATCGACGGCATGTACGTGGAGTGGCGACGCATGGAGCGCTCCGGACTGCGGCGTGCTCAGGAGTCGGTGCTGCCCCTGTGGGAACGCACACGTCGCTTCCGTATCTACTCGTCATGGCTCATCCCGGGCCCCGTTCAGACAGCCCCCTACATCGAGGCTCTTCTGAGGTCGATCCGTGATCGTAGGCAGTTGATCGACGACGTGGAAGAAGCGGTACGTGTCCGCATCGCCAAGCAGCACGTCGTCCATGAGGGCGACCACAGTTTCGCAATCGTGCTGGAGGAAGCCGCCCTGCGCTACCGCATCGGCGGACCCGAGGTCATGGCAGGGCAACTCGGCCATCTGCTCACCGCTGCCTCCCTCCCCTCAGTGTCTCTCGGAATCATTCCGCTGACCGCCGATCGGTCGGGCATCTGGCCTGTGGAGGGCTTCTTCCTGTACGACGCCGAGGTGGCCAACGTGGAGTTGGTCTCAGCACACCTGACCGTCACGCAGTCTCACGAAATCAACCTGTACGCGCAGGCCTTCGCGGCACTCTCGGAGCTGGCTGTCCACGGATCCGAGGCCCGCGAGCTGATCACCTCGGCAATCGACTCGCTCGGGTGACTCCTGGCAAGTTCTGGCATATTCGTTGAGGTCGTGCTTGACCGATTCCTAAGGGCTGTCCCGTAAATGATCTACGGCATGCTGGTTGACCTGCTCGTTTCCCGTCACTCGGCGAGGGTGAGGTTGTGCAGGCGGGCGATACCGAGCATGGCGTGGTGGACGCCGTCGCCTTTCAGGCGGCAGTCGCGCAGGATCTTCCAGCTCTTCATCCGGGCGAATACGTGCTCGACGCGGGCGCGGACCTTGCGGTGGGAGGCGTTGTGCTCTTCCTGCCAGGCCGGGAGTTCGGCCTGGCCGCGTTCGCGGCGGTGCGGGATGACCAGGCCGGTGCCCCGGTAGCCGCCGTCCACGATCACGGTCGTCTTTCCGACGGCGTCCTTTGCGCCGGACAGTTCCCACGCCTTGCAATCGTCGCGGTTGCCCGGCAGTAGCCGGCCGACGGCGACGACGAGCCGGGTGTCGGCGTCGATGACGACCTGGTGGTTGGTGGAGTACCGGTAGTTCTAATAGGTCATCGGTGAGCCCGAGCGCGTGAGCGCAAGGGCCGCCAGGCGAGGCAGAAGGCTGCCGTTCTGGGACTGGATCCCCGTGCTCAGACCGGCCCTGCCTCGCCCGCGCCCTGCCGGGCGGAGACCTTCGGTAGTTCCGGGACCTTGATCTCTCGTCAAAGACCGGTCCCGCCCGGCAGAAGCCCAGAACCCACCGGTTTCATGTCCCCAGCCCGCCGACAGGGGCCGACCTCTCAGCAGTTCGCGAGCCCCAGAGCTCTCCAGCAGACCGAGGTCCCTGCCGGTCGCTGGAGACACGAACGGCTCATGAGATGGCGTGCCTTGAGCACTTCTATTAGAGCGCCGCGTGCTCCGCACAGGACCGATCTGCAGGTTGAAATGGAGGTACAAGGTTGAGCGCGATCTTCTGCGGCATCGACTGGGCGGAAGGGCACCACGACATAGCCCTGGTCGACCAAAACGGCGCCCAGGTGGCCAAGCTGCGCATCAGTGACGACAGCGCTGGTTTCCATGCGCTGATGGAACTACTGACCCGGCACGGTGACACTGCGGAGGATCCGATCCCGGTCGCCATCGAGACCCCGCGCGGCCTCCTTGTCGCCTCCTTGCGGGCAACCGGCCGCCAGATCTACGCGATCAACCCCCTGGCCGCCGCCCGCTATCGCGATCGCGCCAGCGTCTCCCGAGCCAAGTCCGACGCAGCCGACGCCCGGGTCCTGGCCAACATCCTGCGGACCGACCGGCACGCCCACCGGCCCCTGCCCGATGACAGCGAAGCCGGACAGGCCGTCGCTGTCCTGGCCCGTGCTCACCAGGACGCGATCTGGGACCGGCAGCAGATGATCAATCGGCTCCGCTCGCACCTGCGCGAGTACTATCCGGCCGCCCTCACGGCCTTCCACGGCCCCGGAAAACCCGGACTCGACTCGCCACGCGCCCGCCTGATCCTGGCTGCCGCACCGACGCCAGCCGACGCCGCCAGACTCACCCGCAGCCAGCTGCGCGCACTCCTCAAGCGCGGCGAGCGCCCACGCTGCGGAATCGAAGCCGAGGTCGAGCGGCTTCGGGACATCTTCCGCGCGGACCACCTCCGCCAGTTGCCCCAGGTCGAACAGGCCTTGGGACACCAAGCAACGGCGCTCATCCGGCAGGTCGACGCCGCTTGCATCAGCGTCGCCCAACTCGCAGCAGCAACGGAGAAGGCATTCCTCGCGCATCCGGATGCCGACATCATCACGAGCTTCCCGGGTCTGTCCGTACTGTCCGGAGCACGCGTCCTCGCCGAGATCGGAGATGACCGCGAACGTTTCGCGGACGCCCGAGCCATGAAGGCATACGCCGGCGCGGCCCCCATTACACGGGCCTCGGGCCGCAGCCACGTCGTCGTGGCCCGAACCGTCAAGAACCAACGACTGGCCTCGGCCGGGCACATGTGGGCCTTCGCGGCCCTCCGCACCCAGGCTCCACGCGCCCACTATGACCGACGACGAGCTGGCGGAGAACGCCACACCGCAGCTCTCAGAAACCTGTTCAACAAGCTTCTCGGCTGCCTCTACCACTGCCTACGGCGCCGCACGCTTTACGACCCCGATCGGGCCTTCGCAGCGGCCCTGGACCTTGCTGCCTGAGCCCTTACTTGACCTGCCAGCGACATGAGATGTCTTCGACTGCTCGGCGATGCTGTGGTCGCGGGTCGGCACCAGGGTTCCGTCCACGATCAGCACGGTGTCCTTGCGGAACCGTTTGCGCTGCTGGAGCGCGAGCGACGGCCCGAGGCGGTCGACGATGCGGTCGGCCGCCGACTTCGATACCCCGAACAACAGGGCGAGCTGGCGCAGGGTGAGGTTCGTGCGCCAGTACGCGGCGACCAGCAGGACCCGGTCCTCCAGCGGCAGGCTCCAGGGCCGGCCCTTACGGACCGGATCCGCGCCCTCCCGCCGCAAGGCGGTGATCAGCTTGCTGAACTGACGCGGACTCAGCCCGGTGAACGGGGCTATCCAAGACGGCTCCGACGCCGTGATCACACCAGCCACACCAAGATCATCTCACCCGTGACCAGCAGTTACGGGACAACCCTAGGGTGAATCACACAGGGGACGAGGCGGATTCGAGCGACTACGCGGAACAAGCAGCCTCGTCCGCCAGATACAGGCAGCCCTCGCAGCGGACGGCCCGATCCGACCGACTGCCGTGTGCGTGTCGGAGAGCCACCGTCCGCAGAAACGCACTCCACGCCGAGTAGGGCCACATGAGCACAGCTGCCGACGTAGGCGAGTTCATCTACGACACGACACGGGATCGAGAGGCGGCCAATCATGACAAGTAAGGCGAGAGCGAGCCTTGCCAAAGCAATGGAGCTCTTCGGAGATGACGGACGCCTTCGAGTGTTCAAGGACCCCGATGATCCGCTGGTCGTCGGCGCAGAAGGAAGCGACCTCGCCCCGCACTCCCCCGTGACAGCGCCGGTCGACGGCGACGCTCTGCTGCGTCACCGGGTGCGTGAGGCCAACGCTCGGAGTCGAGGGGAGTTGCTGTGACATCGCCGATGGTTACCGCTCGGGCACCCTGGGCCATGCGTCTGGTCACCGACCGGCTGCTGGTCGAACCGGCGTCGTACGCCTGGATGGTGATGGACGAGGCCACGCCCGGATCCACTGTCAGGAAGCGACCCAACCAATCTGCTCAAGACCGCTCGCGCCGACTGAGCGGGAGCAAACCGAGAGAACAGGAGTGCACGATGCCCGAGAACGTCGTCATGCAGCCCGTCGAGGACAGGTTGATCATCTCCCGGAAGTCCATCGCCGCCGCCCGCTCACGCGCCGAGCAGCCGTCCGACGGCGGCTCGACCGGTGTCTCCGACACCAACGACTGAGCGGAGCCGACAGAAATGACCGCCTTCTCGAAGGTGGTCGAAAGCCTCGGTGGGGACTTTCCCACCGGGGCCTTCGGCCGCACTCACCGGATCTGGCGCGGCGTCGCCGACTTCTCATCCGTCCTGACGTGGGACGACCTCAACACCGTCATCGGCCGGGGACGCCTTGAACCGCCTCGTCTCCGCTTGCACCGCGACGGGGAACTCATCCCGTGGCAGCGCTACGCCACCGCTGTCACCACCCGCAGAAACGTGGTGTGGCAGCGCATCCAACCCTCGCGGCTGCACGGCCAACTCCACGACGGAGCCTCGCTGGTCCTGGACGCCGTGGATGAACTCCACCAGCCTGCCGAACGCCTGGCGCAGGCCCTCGAAGGGGTCTTTCGGGGCCGGGTCCAGATCAACGTGTACGCCTCCTGGACCGCGACGGAGGGCTTCGGCACCCACTGGGACGATCACGACGTCATCGTGGTCCAACTCGAAGGGGCCAAGCGGTGGCGTCTGTACGGGCCCACCCGGCTCAACCCGCTCCACCGTGACACCGAAGCCCCGGAGCCTCCGGCAGACGAACCCATCGAAGAAGTCGTCCTGCGCGCCGGCGACATGCTGTACCTGCCCCGGGGCTGGTGGCACGCGGTGGCGGCCACCGAGGGTCGCTCCCTGCATCTGACGTGCGGACTGCAGACCACGACCGGTGCGGATCTGCTGGGCTGGCTCTCGGAGCGGTTGCGGACCTCGGAAACCGTGCGCGCGCACCTGCCCGTCTTCGCACCGCCACAGGAGCAAGCCGCCTACCTCGAACTCCTCCGCAAGGAGGTCACGGACGCCCTCCACGACGGTTCGATCGGAGACTTCCTCACCGCGCGGGACGGCATCGAACCCGGCCGCCCCATGCCGTCACTGCCGTTCCTCGACGCTGTACCAGCGCGCGACGACTTGGTGGTCCGGCTCACCACCGCCCGAGCCCAACTCCCCGACAGCGATCAGGGCCAGGTCACGCTCGTCGCCGGCGGCGAAGAGTGGACATTCGCGCCGCCCGTACGCGCTGTGCTGTCCCCGCTCCTCGACGGCTCCTCGGTGCCGTTGGGGTGGCTCGCGGAGACGAGCGGTCTCGCCATCGGACAGGTCACAGGGCTCATCACGGAACTGGTCAACGCGAACGTCGCTGTGGTGAGCGAGCCGTGAGCCCAGACCTCGCGCTGGGAACGTACCGGTGCCAGGACATCCCACGGGCGGTCGTCCACGCGGTCGCCTGCGGGGCATCCTGGATCGACACCGCCCCCAACTACCACCACGGCCGCGCCCAGACCCAGCTCCAGTCCGTGCTGACCGGGAATCCGGGTCTGCGGGTGTCGACGAAGGTCGGCTTCTTCACCCCCGACGTTGCTACGGCCGCCGGGGAGGCCGGAGTCCTCACGTCAGCTGAGGCCGCTTCGGGTCACTGTCTCACCGACCGCTACGTTGCCTGGCAGAGTCGCCGCAACGCCGCAGCGTTGGGCCGTACGCCGGACATCGTCTTCATCCACAACCCCGAACGAGCCGCCCGCCCGCACGACGCCATCATCAGCGCCTTCACCGCTCTCGAAGTCGAGGCCCGCGCCGAACGGATCGGAGGCTACGGCGTCGCCACCTGGACCGGCTTCGCAGGCGCGTTCACTGTCGCTGACCTACTCGACATCGCCAGCCGCTGCGGAGGTCCCGATCATCATCTGACCGCCGTCCAGTTTCCCGTCTCGCTGGTGATGCTCAAGCCGGTCGCGCAGGCCCTCGACGGCACCGGCCCTCTCATCGAGGCGACCGCAGCCGGCCTGGATACGTTCGTTTCCGCGCCTCTGCATGGCGGTGAACTCCCCACCATCGTCACCGACGAACTCGCCCAGCTCATCGACCCAGGCACCACCCCGGCCGAGGCCGCGCTGCGTGTCACCGCGTCCGCCCCAGGGGTGAAACACGTCATCCTGGGGTCCGAGCGTGCGCAACACTGGGAGGCCGCCCGGCGCGTCCTCGCTCTGCCTCCGCTCCCGGACAAGATCCTGCACGAGGTGATCGATGTTCTCGGCGCCTGACGACGCCACCGCCCAGCGCATGCGTACCGCCAGGGCTTTCGCGTGCGCCGCTCTCGCTCTGACCGACCTCGCGCAGGAGCCCGTCTGGGGCTACGCCGCCCGGACCCTCTCCGGCGCTGTGACCAGCGCGCAGGGCACCGGCTGGCTGCGCCTCGTCGCGGAGCACCCCGGCAAGGCGCACGGGAAGCTCTGGGAAGGCCCGAAGACCGCCCAGGAGGTGCTCCCGGTCGAGATCCCCCGTCCCGCCCTCCACCACGTCCGCGACTGGCAGACCGCCGACTGGGCGTACCGGGCGGAGCTGTATCAGTACGCGGACGCCTCTGTCTTCTCCCGCTCGCCGGTCCTCGAACACGATCCGGCGCTCCCCGCGGCTTGGTGGGTGGAGCTGCGAACCGCGCTCGACTCCCTTGCCGAAGCCCCCACCGAACGCATCGCCGTACGCGAGGAGTACATCCGCCGAGCCGTCCCCGAATACACCGGGCGTGATGTCGGTGAGATCGAATGGTCCACCGCGCACGGCGATTTCCACTGGTCGAACCTCGGCGGCCCCGACCTCACCATCCTCGACTGGGAAGGCTGGGGGCTGGCTCCGGTCGGCTTCGATGCCGCCCAGCTCTACCTCTACTCCCTCCACACCCCCGCCACGGCCGCCCGCGTCCGCCAGACCTTCGCCCACGTCCTCGACACCCCCGCCGCACGTGTCGCAGAGCTGACCGTCTGCGCCCAGGTGCTCCAGGCCGCCGATCGCACGCCGTTCTACAAGGAGCTGGCGGGTCCGGTGAAGCAGTACCTGGACGCGACATACGCGAGGACGGCGTGAGCGTTATCCCCTGGCCTCCGAATCGGTCAGCCTCACGCGTTCCCGCATGCATGAGCCAACTCAATCAAGCCCCAATTCCTTGATGACCTGCTCGGCCATGCGCCGCGCGGGCACCAGCCGGGGGTCCTCGGGGTGCGCGTACGGTCCGAGGATCTTCGAGCAGACGAACAGCGTCATCAACTTGCCGTCCCGGCTCTCGAAGTCGGACCGGCGCTCGTGCCATACGCGAGCGGCCAGAGCCGGGACAGCGAGGGAGCTCGCCCAGAGTGAGGCGGAGTCCAGTCCCAGCGGTGCGTTGCCCCAGTCCTCCCAGTCGAAGAGGCTGAACGTCGGCGCGGTCATGTTCGCCCAGTTCAGGTCCGCGTGGGCCGGAACCCAACGCTCGACGGTCGTATCGAAGTCGCCGGAGAAGACACCGCGGATGGACTTGGTGACGAGGGCCTGGGTGATGGTGACGGTGTCTGGTGTGGCGACGCGCCTCGTGTCCTGAGCCGCCAGCGCGTCCAGCGAGGCGTTCAACGCCTGCCACCACTCGTCCGGCAGGTCCGGGGCCACACTCAACACGGCCGTCCCGACGGGGGCTCCCGGCAGGAGCTCAGTTTCGTCGGCCCGCCACATCACCGGACCGTCCGCGTGCCGCCAGACCACGCATCCGTGCCATTCGGGCTGGGCGATGCCTCCCAGACGCGCGGCACATTCGGTGCCGTTCCACCCCTGATCGGGAATCTTGTCGAGCAAGCGCCGCTCGATCCGCACCCAGGTGTCGCGGTCCGTCCTGGCCCCCACAGATCGACGTTTGCGCACCACCGTGTCCGGGAGCAAGCGCACTTGCAGAGACCGCTCGACGCGATCAAGGACCTCGTCAACGGGCTGTGCTCGTAGATCAACAGTCTGACCGGCGGGGACCGAGAGCGTCATGCAGGCGACCGTAGCAGCGGTGCGGCGGGAAGTGCCCGTCGCCGAGACACTGGCGGCAACCGCCAGTCGGATCCAGCAGCGAAGATGGGGAAGGCGACGTCGTCGATGGACGCCCTCGGTTGATGTTCCGCAATTCTCCGCAATTTCGTTGAGGCACAACTCCGAGGTCTCTGTACGGTCGTTTGGCGTCGCCGGGCAGGTTCAGGCTCCCCTTCGGCGGCAGTGGAGGAGAGTCCCGCTCGTATCCCCCATCGCGGGCGGGACGCCCCCAGCCACAACACGGTCCCGAGCGGTACGGCGCCTGTTCGCCTTCCTGAAGCAGGCGGGCACCAACCTCGCCTCCGGGGTGCAGCAGTCGACAATCGTCATGTGGTTCGCCGGCGGGCCCGCCCCGCCGCCCACGATGACTTCGGCCTCCAGGCAAGCCGAAGGCGACCAGGAAGGCGTGGACCTGGTCGAGGGTGATGGCCGGGCCGGGGTCGTCCGGGCCGGCGTCCCCGGAGATGTTCGCTGTTGTGACCGCGAGAGGGACTTTCACCGCCGACGCGAGGTCCCCGAGGATTCCGGGTGCGATCGTGACCAAAGGCCGGTGATCCGACGGGCCGCGTGCCGGGCGGCGTCTTCCGGGTTCTTCCACGGCAGCAGCAGTGCCAGATCGCCGGGCCAGAAGGGTGCGGCGAGGCGCCTGGCGTACAGAGGGGCGGGCTTCAGTCCAGTCCGCCGGTCTGGACGACGTGGGCGAGGAACACTTCCACGAGCTCGGACTCGGAGACATCGGGCACCACGGCGTCCGGCAGTTCGCTCTCCGCGCCCCATGCCGTGTTGAAAGTGATGATGTGCCCCTTCGGGACGGCCCCAGAACACAGCAGCCACCGCACGAACTCGGCCGCCCGACCGGCAGTGCAATTCTGGACGGCGACGCCTTCCGGTTCACGCTTGGCCATGCCTTCGATGTCGTCGTCGCCGAGGGCGGCCTCGAAGAACATGAACGGGCCGCCGCCTGGGACTTCTTCCCGGGGGTCCTCGACCCGGAAGAACGCCTCCGGGTCGAGTTCGAGCAGGAGCTGCTTGAGCCGGGTGAAGGTCAGGCCCCAGGTGTCGCCGGGGGCGGGGGTGAAGATGTACAGGGTCTCCAGCTCTTCCAGCTCGGACCGTTCCACAGTGCATTGCTCCTTGCTCGACGTACATGAGGTACTGAGGTACATGAGCACGCGGGGCAGGGCGTGCCGGGCACGGATCAGGGTTCGTAGCGGGCGTATCCCTTGACCCCGTAGGCGGCCATCATCACGCGCCAGTAGGCCACCGAGTCCTGGTTGTTCGTGACGGTCTCCACGCCCCGCATCTCCGTGTTCCTGGGGTCCTTCAGCGCGGCGGCATACTTCTGCAGTTCGTTGCGGTCCGGGCCGTAGAGGAAGTCCTTCTTGCCGGTGTTGTGGCTCGTGCGCAGTTCGTCCAGGGTGCGGTAGCACTTCTTCTCGTCGTTGACGTACTTGGCCTCGATGGCCATGCCGTCGGCGTCGCGGAAGCCGTCGACCATGAGGGTGCTGTTCTTACTCAGCCCCTGGGGTATCGGCACCTCGTACTCGGGATAGCCCGCGACCCGCCGCTGATAGGCGACCTCGGCGGGTTTGCCGCCGGAGATGTCGCCCTCGCGCAGGGAGTTCAGCCAGGTCTGGAAGTTGGTCTGTTCGCTGCTGGTCAGGAGCGGGAAGCGCGGGTCCGGAGGCGTCGGCGGCGGGATCGGCTGGACTCGTGGGCCGTTGGCAGGGCGGTAGGCCACCGGAACAATCAAGGGTGTGCGGATGAGTGGCGGGAAGACCGGCGGAAGGGATGGGAAGAGCCCTCCCCCCTCGTCGGGCTGTGGGATCTTCACCTGGGCCTTGGACTGGTCCAGAGCGTGGGGAATGTTGCCGAGGCTCGAAATACGCATGTCGCCCGCGACCAGCTCGTGCAGGCCGCCGTCGTGGCCGTTCCCGCCGAAGAATGGTTCCTCCCAGCCCCACAGGGGCTCGCCGAACAACGGGTCCGATTCCTCGGGGATACGTTTCAGCGCGGTCTCGATATGGTCAGCGTAGGCGTCGCAGGCATTGGCGAGCATCTTGCAGGCGGCGTACAGGTTCGCGATGAGCGTGTCGTCGTCGCCAACCTCGTCCGGCGGAACCTTCTTTCCGATGAACACCTTGAACCAGCCCTGGACCGCGTCGGCGGTCTCCCCGACCTGATCGAGCGTGGCCGTCTGCCATGCGGCATCGGAGTCCCAGTACGCGTCGCTCACGATGCCGGCCGCTGCGCGCCAGCTCTTGGCGACGTTGCGCAGCTTGGTCTGCTGACCGCGGAAGCGCTGACTGAGCAGGTACTGATCGGTCCAGCTGGTCTCCCCGACGACCTCCGGCAGGTCTTCGGCGTGATGGCTGGCTCGCTGGTTGCAGTCCGGACGGGACGGCTGGGACCCGATGCCCGGAGCCATGCTCTGTCCCAGCAGCTCGGCTGCGATCTTGTTCTCCTGCTTCAGGAAGTCCTCGGCGCTCTTCAGAAGGGCACTCGCGCCGCTGGCCATGGCCTGGTGCGCGTGCCCGGCCGACTCGTAGACCGTCTTCACCGCAGCCTTGTACACAGTCGCGAAGGCACGACCCGCGTCGTCGTCGCCTGCCATGCCCGCCTGCTCGGCGAGTTCGATGGAGAGCACACTCACCATGTCGAAGATCAGATCCCGCAGATCCACCAGAGACCATGACGCGTTGACGAAGTTCGCGGTCTGATGCCGAAGATCCAACGCTCCCCCTGTCCGCCGTACGAAGTCGCCCTGGGAACCTATCTGTTGGCACGGACAAGCCACCGAGTGGGGCCCTGGTCCACCGAGTCGGCAAAGCCAGCCCAAGAGCCGTCCGCTCCTGCGTCGGGACTCGCTGTCAGTCGCGCGTCGTAGGCTTCCTTGTCACAGCGTGTGAGTTGACGTTGATGAGCCTGGGATTGCTTCTGCCCTGCAAAGCCGACCATGCCAGATCTCCTGGGCGGGGCCGAGGGGCACTGGTGCTCTACGCAGCCGACGACCACAGCGAGAAAGTCGAGCTGACACCCGGAGCAATGGCACGTTGCCCGTTATGCGAGTCCTCTGTGCGAGGCCCCTTGCGGGCAGGCCAACGCCCGGCACTGGGTCCACGTTCAAGGCGGGGACTGCACCCCAACCCCCGCCCGATGGTGCCCTGTTGTAGTGCAGAAACCCGCGATAGCCTGCACAACGGTCCTGTGCGGCACAACAGGCAGCGAGACCAGTGAAGTCGAGACGCGAGGAGAATCGTGGAGCGGCGCGGCGACGTGCGGGGGCATTACGACGAGTTGGCGGCCGAGTACGACGAGCACTGGGTCTACGGTCCGGACTACATTCCCTGGATGTCCGCGCGGATCGCTGAGGCACTGCGGCTCAGCCCCGCGGACCGGATCGCAGACATCGGCTCCGGGACGGGCCTGTTCGCGAAGGAAGTCGCCGGGCAACTTCAGCCACATCAGCCGATCCTGTGCGTCGATCCGTCGGAGGCGATGCTCCGCCAGCTCGGCGACCCGCCACCCTCCGCCCTGACGCCGATCGTCGCGTCCGCCGAGGACATCGCCGAAGGACGTGCCGATCTTCCGTACGAGCGGCTCGACGCGATGTGGCTCAAGGAGTCGGTGCATCATGTGGCCGATCAGGCCGGGACGCTTCGGGGTCTGGCCGACCGGCTCGCGCCCGGAGGGCGACTGCTGGTGGTGATGCTCCCGGCCACGATCCAGTACCCGCTGTTCCAGGCGGCCCTCGACCGCTTCGAAGAGCTGCAGCCGGACCCTGTGCACATCGAGAGGCACTTGCGCGCGGCCGGGCTCGAAGCCGGGCTCACCCACGTCGAGCACGAGCTGCGCATCGACCGGGACAAGTACTTCGCCATGGTGCGCGGCCGATACATGTCGCTGCTGTCCACCTTCAGCGACAGCGAGATCGAGAAGGGCATCGAGGAGATGCGGGACGCTCATCCGGAGCCCGTCCTGGTGTTTCCCGACCGCTTCGCGTTCGTGCTGGGGCAGCGACGTGGACAGCTACGAGGGGATGACGCGTGAGCACCGTGGTCGACGAACGACTGCGGCGCTTGCGGAGGGAGCTCGACGACCACTCGCGGATCGCCGATCGGCTGGGGCTCGATCTGGCGCGGCCGTTACGGTCCCTGAACGACGGTTACCCGGAGAACGCCGTCGCGTTGGTCGGCAAGCTGGCCGAGAAATTGCTCAAGGAGTTGTGGCGCCACCACGACATCGAGGGCGATCCTTCGACGAAGGCCTTGAACGACCTCGTCAAGCGCTGCCGACCGTACATCCGCAGCAGCACGGTCCTGGACGCCCTGGAGGACATCCGACGGCTCCGCAACCGGTCCACGCACGACGGGTACGACATCAGCGACGAGGACGGACTGCTGGCGGTACGCAGGCTCGTCGACGTACTGGTCTGGTTCACCGACACCGGCAGCGTCGCGCTGCTCGGCGGCGAGCCGGACATGGCTCCCGAGGTGGCGCACCGCTGCGAGTTCCTCGCGGGGCTGTATCTCACGCTCGGCTACCGGCAGGCCAAGCGGTTCGTCCTCAGCCGGGACACCGTGTACCAGTTGTTCTGCCGCGAGTCGGGGGTGCGACTCGAATACGTGGAGCTGATGCTCTCCCAGGACGCCGACGACCTGAGTACGGTCCTCGCCTCCAACGACGGCGAACTGTTGCGTACCCAGCTCCCCAAGCTCACCCGGTTCGTCGTCCTGGACGACGACGGTGACAGCGACGACCGTGGTGGCGGAGCGGCTTCCAACCCCCTCCATCAGCTGCTGGGCGAGGACTTCCGCATCGTGCGGTACGACGGCTTCCTCGACACCATCATCGACCTCGACAGCCACCTCGCCCGTCTCGCCCCCACAGCCGCGCCGACCGAGCCCCGGGCCACCGTCGCCGCGGTGACCCTGACCACCGACCAGCGCACCGGCGAGTCGTGGGTGGCACGGTCCGGGGACGCGGCGGAACTGCTGGCGCAGCTTGCGCGAAGCAGCGCGAACGTGCTGGTCACCGGGCGTCCCGGAAGCGGAAAGAGCACGCTCCTGCGCTCACTCGCGGCCGACGCCGGGATCCGCCGCTTTCGCTTCTACTTCGACCTCGGGCTCAAGCCCAAGGACGAACCCTTCTCGGAGTACGCCGCCCGTCTCCTGGCGCCGGCCATGACGCCGTCGGACCGCTCCCGCGCCTTCGACCTCTTCCTCTACCTGATCCGGTCCGGGACCGCGCTGTGCGTGCTCGACGCCGTCGACGAAGGCGTCGAGGAGCCAAGCCCTGCGGGCTTCCTGCGGCTCTTCACCGATCTCGCAGCCGTCCTGTCCGCCGAATCCGCGGTGGTCATGAGTTCACGGGTGTCCTTCCTCGCGGACTCGCCCCAGGTACGTCAGCTGTTGGACAGCGGCGCCGGCCGCTCCGAGCAACTGGTCGAGCAGATGTACGCGAACGGCCTCGACCCGTCGCGCGTTCCGCACTTCCACGTCGTACGTCTGGCCGAGCCCGAAGCCACCCCGCTGGAGAAGCGTCTCACCGCAGCGCTGGACCTTCCGTCCGGGCAGCCGCTCGCGGACATCCTCGGCGCGCACATCACGCGGACGCTGGCCGAGCGGGGACGGCCCGACCTCGAACGGCTGCTGCCCGCCGCGTTCGGGCGCGCTTTCCTCACCGACCGAACCGTCTTCTCCCTCCTCGACCTGCTCCGGCAGTTGGGGGCCGACGCCTTCACGGACGGGCGCCTCGATCTCGACGCCTGCGTCCTTGAACCGCTGCTGCGCCCCGCCGGGCCTGATCACGTCGCTTTCGTACACAGTGCGTACCAGGAACTGCTGGCCGCCCGGTATCTCACCGACCCGGCACACCGAGACGAGGCAGCGAGCCTTCCCGGCGGTGCTTTCCTCACCGAGCAGGTGCGCGCCTTCCTGGCCGGAATGCCCAACCGGCCGCAGACCGACGACTGTGTGCTGCCCAGCGGGGCATACCTGGTCGGTCCGGCCGAACGGCTGCTGATCCGCCGTGTCCCGCGGCCCGTGCGCTTCGACCGCCACGTCGTGACCGTCGCACGCTACCGCCGCTTCCTCGACGCCCTGGAAGCGGACGGCACCTCGCGGTGGGACCACCCGGACCAGCCCGCCGACATCACACACCACCCCTGGAACAACCGGCTGCGGCAGCCCGACCACTACGAGAATCCGCGCTACGACGCCCACCCGGCCGTCTGTGTCAGCTGGTGGAGCGCGTACGCCTTCGCCGCCTTCGAAGGCAAGCGGCTCCCGACCGCTCTCGAGTGGGAGGCTGCCGCGCGAGGCACCGACGGTCGGCTGTTCCCATGGGGTGACGCGCCTGATGGGGCGCGTATCAACTGCGCCGACTCATGGGTCGGCCGACCCGTCGTGACGTACCAGGCGTGGTACCGGGACTTCGCGGGCGACGCCCTTCGCCGAGCCGGGGTGACATCTGTCGAAGAGCGGCCGGGCAACCGTTCCCCGTTCGGTGTGCTCGACATGGTGGGCAACTGCTGGGAATGGACCTCCAGCAGCCTGGCCGACCCCGGTGAGGCCGTCATCTGCGGTGGCAGCTACGACAACCCGATGCGCGCGGTGCAGACCAGCACCAAGGGGGTCTACAGAAAGAACGGCGCAAGCAACGCGGTCGGCTTCCGGTGCGTGCGAGACGTCGACACCGGTGGCGCGGCAGACACCAGTGGAACAGAGGAGAGGACGACATGAGCGGCGGTCTGCCGCGGTACGGGACCATCGTCGACACCCGGCTGAGCGGCGGGGGCCCGACCGGTGTACTCAGCTCCTACATCATTCGGGACGACGAGGACGAGCGGTACTACAGCTTCGACTACCGGCAGATCGTGACCGAAGGATTCCGGACCATCCGGGCGGGGGAACACGTGCGTTTCCACATCAGTGCCGAAAGCCCCGACCGGGCCGAGTTCGTGATCCGGCTCACCCAGCCCGACCCAGCCGAGTACTACCGATGACCGACGACGGTGTTCCGCTCCTCGATACGGTCACCGGGGTGCGTCAGGAGTTGACCGTCGTGCTGCCCGTGCAGCTCACGCGCGTTCCCGGCTGGGCCGAAGGTCCTTTCCCGTTCGAGCTGGGCAGCCGCCGTACCGACACCGAGACGCGGTCGACCTACTTCGCGCCCGCGTCTGCCCGGGTCCTGTACGGGGCGCCTGGGCGGCCCCGGCGCTGGCACCTGCCGACGGACGTCAAACACGACGGCCTGCACCTGCTCGGCATGGAACTTCTCCATGCCGCCACCGGCCGCAACCCCGACCACGCGCTCGGAGTCCTGCACTTCAGCGTGGAGAGGCCGTTGCTGCCCGTGCTCCGGGCTGTGGCCGGGCGGCGGCCGGCCGGTGGTGAGGAACCGCTCGCCGGGCCGTTCGACCCGGCCGTGCTTCTGGCCG
Organism: Streptomyces ipomoeae 91-03; assembly: GCF_000317595.1. Taxonomy (GTDB): domain Bacteria; phylum Actinomycetota; class Actinomycetes; order Streptomycetales; family Streptomycetaceae; genus Streptomyces; species Streptomyces ipomoeae. Next base: position 36,103 of record NZ_AEJC01000255.1, read on the forward strand.
GTGTCGCGGATGTCAGGGCCTCCGGCGTACCGTTCGCGATCTCGCGGCCCTACACGATCGCCTTCATGACTCCGACGGCACACCACACCCCGGCCCTGCGTACGGGTCCGGAGAGGGAACTGCCCGCCGACGCCGACCGGTGGCTGTGGCAACTGGCGTCGCGCTCCACTCCGGAGGACTTTCCGCTCGCGCCGGAGACCGCCCACGAACAGCTCAAGGACGCGGTGCGCATCTCGGCGGACTGGAGCGCCCTGGTGCTTCGGCAGGGGGCTGCCTTTCTCGGTCATCGGCCCGACACCGGTCAGGGTGACTTCTTCGAGTTCGGCGCCCTTCACTCCCGTACCGTCTATCTCGACGCGCTGCTCCTCGGCGTTCTCCAGCGCGATCACATCGACGAGCTCACCGACGAGCTCTCCGGGGTGTTCGACTCCTCACGGCTCACGCGGCGCGTCGCCACGCTGGAGCGGAGCATCGCCGTCTTTCGCAGCACGTACTGGCGACAGCACCTCACCGCCCACGGCCCGGCGAACGAGCTGCTGCTCGCCTTCCAGAACCAGCACCGGCTCCCCGCCCGCTTCAACGAGATCCTCGCCGAAGCGGGCGACTACAGCAGGCTCGTACAGACTCAGGAAAGTCAGCAGATCAGCGGTGCGCTGGGCCTTCTCACCATTCTCGGTCTGCCGCTCGGCACCGCCCTCGGCATTCTGCAGGTGCTCGACGACCAGTCCGTGGCGCATCTCCTCATCGCGCTCGGTCTGTCGGTGGCCGCCACGGCGGCTGCCCTGACGACGCGGTACGGGCGCCTTGTCCTGTCGTCGCTGCGGGGCGGGATCGGTAAGGGGTAACGCCCGTGCGTGGCACGGCCGTTGGCTGACTCGGGCCTCGTCCGGTCGGCGTCGGCCGGGAGCGGGCGCGGAGAAGTGTCCGAGTGCGGTGGGTCTGCCGACCTGTACCCGAGTCGAGAGCTTTTCCGGTGTTCTGTACGATGCGGTCGCTCGACAGACGGCGGATGACCGTGCGGGCCAGTCATGACGTCCCATCAGAAAGGGGCACAGCCATGTCCCGCCCGCCCGTCACTCCGGTAGGGCCGCCGCGCCTCCCCATGCCTCCCCGCACTCGGTGGTGGCAGACCACCCCGGCCCGTATCGGCTGCGTGCTCGCGGTACCCCTGCTCGGGCTGATCAGCGAGTTTCTGGGTTTCTTCATGCTGATCGCCGCGATCGTACTGATCTGGAAGGACAGCTCGTGGCAGAAGGGCGTGAACGTGGCCGCCACCATCGGGGCCATGGCTCTGCTCGGCGCGGTCCTACCGGATCCGCCCGATGCCGACACCTCCGACACCGTGGCGCGGGTGGACGCGAAGGGTACCGGCGACGGCCGTACGGCCAGTCCCTCGGCGTCCGCGACGCAGGCTTCGCCGGAACCCGCGCCGAAGGCTCCCGACTACCGGGGGCTGCGGCTGGACAAGGCACGGGAGCGGGCCGAGGACGAGGGGTTCACGGTCGGCGACCATGACGCGTCCGACCAGAACAAGGACGTCTGGATGCAGTCCAACTGGACCGTGTGCTTCCAGAAGACCGGCAGGACCTTCACCGGCAGGAAGACGATCGACTTCGGCGTGGTGCAGACGGGCGCCCCGTGCCCGGAGGAGGACGGCGGGGCCATCCCGTGGCCGACGATGCCGGATCTGGTCTGGAAGACATGGAAGACGGCACGCAAGGAGGTCGTCGGTCTCGGTGTGCCGGCCGACCATGTCCGGGCCGACGAGGCCTACTTCAACGACGTGTTGCCCGACGACGGCGAGTACGACGACTGGCGTGTGTGCGCCCACGATCCCGCCGAGGGCGAGGACGTCCCCAACAGCGCCTGGGTGACCCTGGAGTTGACCGATCCGGACAACGGCTGCCCCGAGCCCGACCGGGAGGACGGCGACAGGGCGAGTCTGCCGGATCGGGACGAGGACGGCGATCCCGACTATCGCGATCCGTTCCCCGGCGACAGGAACCGCAACAGCACCTTCCCGAACGGGTTTCCCGACGGCTCGGGCAGCTCCGGTGGTTCGGGGGGTTCGTCCGGGGGCTCGTCCGGTGGGGGCGACTGGAACTGCCCCCGCACCCGCTGGTGTTGACGCAGGGACGTAGGGACGCAGGGACGTAGGGACGCAGGGACGCAGGGACGCAGGGACGTAGGGCGGTTCTTGAACGCCGCCCTGACGGCGGCCGGGTGGCCACCGTTCGCTCAACCACTCAACCGCCGGGGAGCAGACGGGTTGTTCCGGACGTGTCCGGGAGGGGCTTGGTCCACCAGTGGTCGTAGCGGCGGTAGGGCGTGGGGTCACGGTCGGCGAGGAACGTGTGCAGGGCGGCGGCCTCCGCGGCCAGGGCTTCCCAGACGGGGGCGGGCAGGGGACGGAAGGGCGTGACCTCGACGCCTTCGGCGAGCGGGCGCCAGATGCCGGCCACGTAGCCGTCCACCAGGACGGTGGGGAGTACGTCGCCGTTCACGCGGGTGACGTACTTGCGGTACTCGGGTGGGAGGAAGCGGCTGCGGTCGGCGTGGGCGAGGAGAGTGCTGTCCCACATGGGGAGGAGGCGGGGTGGGGCGGGGACGTCCGACGGTGGGCGGGGGGCGTCGGGGAGGTCGTACAGGACCGACTTGCCGTCCGGAGCCGGTAGTTGCACGAGCTTGTCGGCTTCCGTGAGTGCCTGCACGGCCGCCTTTGTGCGGGGGCGGTGGACCAGGGCGAACTGGGCCATGTCCGCCGCCGTCGCCGGGCCGAAGCCTTCCAGGTAGCGGAGGATCAGGGTTTGCAGGCCGGTGGCCGCGGCGTCCGGGTCGGTGAGGGTGGGGCGGGGGGTCGCGGTCACGTACGACTGGCGGGTGTCGGGGAGGAAGGACCAGGGGGCGCCGGTCGGTACGTGCCACAAGGGGGCGTACTGGCGGAGCAAGCGGTGGGCGCTCGTCTCCAGGTGTACGTCCGGGCGGTCGCTCACGTACTCCTCCAGCCACGTCTTCAGTTCGGCGGCGGAGCGCGGCTGCCGGGCCGCGTGCTCCAGCAGGGCGGGGAGGAGTGTGTCGGCGTCGGTCGGGGTCAGGCCGGTGGTGGTGAAGCGGCGGTCGTGCAGTCGGGAGCCTCGGAGGGTGGGCTCCATCGCCTCGCGGAAGGGGGTGTAGTCGTCGGCGTGGACCGTGTGGAGGGTGATCCGCATCAGGGTGGATCTCACCAGGACGCGGGTGGACAGGGCCTCGTCCAGGGTCGTCGGGTCGAAGTCGGTGAGGCGGTTCCACAGGGCGATGTACGGGGAGACCGGCTGTTGGGCCTGGAGGGCCACGACTCGGCGTACCGCTTGGACGGTGTCCAACGACTCGCGGTCCAGCAGGAGTTGGCGGGCGAGTGTGGCGCGGTTGAGGGCGCGGTCGGTGATCCTCATGGCGGGATTCTCTCGGGTCGGGGGGAGGTTCGTCGGCGCCCGGGGAAGGTTCGTCGGTGCTTCATGGCGACCGAAAGGTTCATCGAAATATCCCTTTTGCCACGCATGGGCGGCTTCGGGGGGCTCCGGAATGGCCTCATGGGGGAAGTGACCCGGTCCCGCTCTCCGCGAGAGTCGGTGTTCGTCAGGACATGTGAGGGCTCATGAGGGCTGAGGAGTGTGGTTCGTCGTGGGGCAGCGGCAGGGGATTGTGGTGGCTGCGGCCGTCGTCGCGTTGGGGGCGTCGTTCGCGGTGCCTTCGGCCGCGCATGCGATCGGGGGCGGGCAGGCCGTCGAGGTGGCGCCCTGGGCCGTGCAGGTCTACAACAACGGGCAGTTCGCCTGTACGGGGACGATGTTGACCGATCGGTGGGTGCTGACCGCCGCGCACTGCTACCAGGACCGGCCGGGGAAGATGACCGTGCGGGTCGGTGACGTACGGATCGGGCACGGGGTCAAGGTCGCGGTGGCGAAGACGCGGTGGAAGGACGACGTGGCGCTGTTCCGGCTGGGCCGGGCCGTCAAGGCGCCGCATGTACGGCTCGGCCGTACCGACCCGCCGAAGGGGGCCGTGGTCGGCATCTACGGGTACGGCGACTGGAAGAAGCCGAAGAACCTGCGTACGGCGACCAACCGGGTCACCTCCGTCAAGGCCGATCCGATCATCGGGCGGTCCATCTGGACGAAGAGGCTCAGCGGGGTGGTCGAGCCCGGTGACTCCGGGGGGCCGGCGTTCTACCGGGGCAGGCAGGTCGGGGTGCTGTTCGGGCCGGATCAGTACAGCAGTGTCGCCTCGCATCGGGGGTGGATCAGGAGTGTGAGCGGGGTTTGACGGCGCGGGGCCCTGTCCCACCCCCTGAACCAGGGGCTGCCGCTGAACCAGGGGCTGCCGCCCCTTCGACCCCGCTTCCCTTGGGGCTGCCGCCCTCAGCCCCCCGCCGGGATGAGCGGGGGGCTGGGTGAGTTGGTGCGTGCGGGTTGCGTGTGGTTGCTCGCGCGGTTCCCCGCGCCCCTGAGCGGCTCAGCGGTTGAGTTGCTTCTGGTCGCCGGGGCCGCCGGTGATCTGGATCTTGCGGGGCTTGGCCTGCTCGGCGACGGGGATGCGGAGAGTGAGGACGCCGGCCTCGTAGGAGGCGTCGACGCGGTCGACGTCGAGGGTGTCGCCGAGGAAGAGCTGGCGGGTGAACGTACCCGTGGGGCGCTCGGCGGCGATCAGTTCGGCGCCGTCGGGGGCCGGGGAACGGCGCTCCGCGCGGACGTTCAGCACGTTCCGCTCGACGTCCAGGTCGATGCTCTCCGGGTCCACGCCGGGGAGGTCGAAGTGGACGATGAAGTCGTCACCGGACCGATAGGCGTCCATCGGCATGACGGCCGGCCGGGCGCTGGAGCCGAACACCTGCTGCGCGAGTCGGTCGAACTCGCGGAAGGGGTCGGTACGCATGAGCATCACGGGTCACTCCTCTCATCAGACGCTGGATGCGATGCCCTGTGATTCCGATGGGATGCCTGGGGTGCCCTTCCAAGGTCCAGGGTTCCTCTCCGGGGTTCCTCCCCAGGTTTCCCTACGGCTTCTTATATAACTCGCCGGAGGAAACTTGACAAGCCCCGGCTCATGTTTGGGGAGCAGCTGCGCCGAAGGTAAGGATTGGGCTCGGGCCCGGCAGTCACGGACGGGCCGGTACTGGCAAGGAGGCAGCGATGGCGAAGGTTCCCACGGCGGCGGTGGCCGCGAGCGGGCTCATCGGTGGGTACGGCGTGGCCCGCTGGACCAAGAAGCGGCAGCTCGGCGGGGTCGTGTTGGCCGCCGCCGGGGCCGCGGCGGCTCAGCAGTGGCAGCGCGCCGCCGGCGGGAAGGCCGCGGGGGCACTGACCGCCGGGTATGTGGCCGCGTTCGCCGGGTCGCATCCGCTGGCCAAGAAGGTGGGGGCGTGGCCTGCGGTGTTCGGGGTGGCCGGGGCGGTCGCGCTGGCGTCCTGGGTGGTGGCGGACCGTAGGGGGTGATGCTCCCGCGCCGGGTGCCGGGTGCGGGCAATGCCGGATGCGCCGGGTGCGAGGGGGCGCCGGGTGCGTGGGGCGACGCGGTGCGCCAGGTACCCCCTACACCCCCCGAAACGCCCTCCGGTACGCGTGTGGGCTCGTGCCCACCACCCTCTTGAAGCGGTCGCGGAACGCCGTCGGGGAGCCGAAGCCCGCCTGGGTCGCGATGCGTTCGACCGTGTGGTCGGTGGACTCCAGGAGGTGTTGGGCCCGGCGGACACGGGCACGGTGCAGCCACTGGAGAGGGGTCGTGCCCGTCTGCTCGCGGAAGCGGCGGTTCAGCGTGCGGGCGCTGGTGCCCGCCTGGGCGGCGATGTCGTCCAGGGTCAGGTCCCGCTCGACGTTCTCCTCCAGCCAGCGCAGCAGGGGCTCCATCGTGGCGCCGGCGGGAGCCGGTGGCTGGTCCTGGACGATGAACTGGGCCTGGCCGCCCTCCCGTTCCAGCGGCATCACACACATCCGCGCGGTGAACGCCGCCACCGCAGAGCCATGGTCCTTGCGGATCATGTGCAGGCACATGTCCATCGCCGCGGCGGCGCCCGCCGAGGTCAGGAACTGGCCGTTGTCGACGTAGAGGACGTTCGGGTCGACCGTCACCCTCGGGTGTCTCGCGGCCAGATCCGGCGCGGCGATCCAGTGGGTCGTGGCGCGCAACCCGTCCAGCAGCCCGGTGGCCGCGAAGATGAACGCGCCTACGCAGATCGAGGCGATCCGCGTACCGTTCGCCGCCGCCGCGTGCAGCGCCTCCGCCACGCCCGGCGGCAACGGGAGGGTCGGGTCGGCCGTCCCCGGCAGGATGATCGTGTCCGCCTCGGCCAGCGCCTCCAGCCCGTACGGCGCCCGTACGCTGAACGGCCCCGCCCGCACCTCCCCCTCCCCCGCCGCCGAGCACACCCGCACCCGGTACGCCTCCCGCCCGTCCGGCAGCCGGGCCCACCCGAAGGTGTCGATGGGGGCCGACATGTCGAAGGGGATCACGTCGTCGAGCGCCAATACGGCCACGGTGTGCATGGCGAGAGCGTAGGGCTACGCCGGGTTCCCGCCAAGCAGACACCGGGTTCCCGCCGGCCGACGCCACGTCCACGCACGCCGCCTCGATCCACGTACGTCGCCTCGATCCACGTACGTCGCCTCGGTCCATGTACGCCGTCTCACCAGCCGCGGGAATCTGGCGACAATCCGTTGCCCCTTGGCAATCCCGCCACTCCCGCGCCCCCTCCCCACCCCCCTACCGTCCCACCGTGACCAAGTTGCTCCTTTCCCTTCACGTCCTCGCCGCGATCGTCGCCGTCGGGCCCATCACCGTCGCGGCCAGCATGTTCCCGCCGAGCGCGCGCAAGGCGTTGGCCGAGCCCGGTAGTGAGCGGGCGGTGTCGGCCGTACGGCTGCTGCACCGGATCTGCCGGGTGTACGGCGGTGTCGGCATCGCCGTACCGGTTCTCGGGTTCGCCACGGCGATGAGCATGGGGGTACTGAACGACGCCTGGCTGATCGTGTCGATGCTGCTCACCGCACTGGCCGCCATCGTCCTGCTGGCCCTCGTGCTGCCCCGGCAGGAGGAGATCCTGGAGGGCGTCGGCAGCGCTTCCCTCAGCGCTTCCCTTAGCGCCTCCCCAGCCGGGGCGTCTCCGGTCGGCGGCTCCTCAACCGATGGCTCCCCAGCCGCCGCCTCTTCCGTCAACCCCAAGGTCACCGTCCAACTCGCCATGTTCACCGGCGTGTTCAACCTCCTGTGGGCGACCGTCACGGTGCTGATGATCGTTCGGCCCGGTTCCACCACGGGGGCCTGACCTCCCACAACGGGGGGCTGCCTTCCCTCGGGTGTCCGGGTGGGTGCATGATCCGGCCATGTATGAACAGCAGCCGCCCTCGCAGGCCTCCCCGGCCGCCCAGGCCTATCTCGCCTCCGTGGCCGCCCGTCTCGCCGCCGACGAATGCCGTACCTGGTGGGAGGACTGGGCCGGAGTGCCCGTGCTCGTCGGGCGCCGGGCCGACTTCAAGTGGAAATGGATGGCGACGAAGCTGCACCTGTTCACGGTGGCGGCGGCCCTCCCCGAGATAACCATCCCGACGATCGAGGCCTTCACCGACCAGGTGCTGACGTACGCGAAGAAGACCAAGGGCGGTATGCCGGCCGGGCTGCAGAGCGGCATCGCCGCGTTCCCCGTGCTGGTCAGCGACCGGGTGGACCCGGCGGCCGTACGGTGGGCGGAGGCCCAGCAGCGCCAGAAGTGGGCCTGTATGGCCCGTCCCGTCGTGGTCGACAGCGCTCAGCAGTACGTCGGCACCTATCGCGGCACCCCGGCCATCGGCCTCATCTACTCCTCGTACTTCGAACAGAAGGCCATGCGCTACTTCTACGGCTGACCCCGGAGGGCGGCACTCCGGTACGGCCGGCCCCGGGGCCGCACCACCAGGGCGGCGCTACCGGGGCTGCGCTACCGGGGCTGCGCTCCGGCCGGACCATGACCTGCGGCCGTATTCCGTGAACCGGCCTCCGGCGGGACACTGCTGGCGGCGCGCCAGTGGTCGGTCGGGGAGGACGAGCGGTGGAGAGTGTTGTTGTCCTGTCGTTGCTGCCGGTCGCGGTCGTCGCGGCCGTCGTGATCAGACAGTTGTTGCTGTACCCCGTCCGATGGGGTGACTGGCGCTACGCCTTCGGCTCCGAACACGCCGAGAAGCGGCGGGAGTTGCACGAGGTCCGGCTGCGCAGGCGTGACGTGGAGCGGAACAGCCGCCGGAAGATCGCCCAGGCCAAGACCCGCGTCACCGGCGTCGAGCAGGAGGGGCGGCAGCAGGTTCAGGCGCTGGAGCGGGAACGGAAGGAACTGCTGCGCGAGGTCATCGGCGAACAGCGCGGCAGGCTGGGCGAGCTGGTGCTGTACGAACACGCGCTGCATTTCATGGGCACGACGCAGGACGGGCAGGAGGTCCTTGAGGAGCCCCGTCTGAAACTGCCGCTGCAGGGGCTCAAGGCCAAGGCCGTCCTGAGCGGCGATCCCAGTTTCATCCGGGTGACCTGGCCGAAGGGCAGGCAGAGCGCCGAGTATCCACGGCACGACAAGAGGGAGGTCGAGAGCTTCGCCAACCAGATCTACACCGAGGTCCTGCGCGACGCCGAGTACCGCGAGAACCGGGAACGGCAGGCCGCGGACATCGAGGCCCGGATCCAGAAGATCCAGACGGAGACGGCCCAGCGCAAGGCGGAGCGGGAACGCGAGCGCGACGAACTGATCAAGGCCCTGCACCCCAACCGCCGGCAGGCCGAGGCGGACTGGACGGCCGCCTGCGCCGTCTGGCAGGGGCACACGCGCCGACGCCCCGGGTGGCTATGGCGCTGGTGACGCCACCGGGGCTCGTGACCCGCACCGCCCGCGACCGCCCCACTCGTACGACCGTCCCACTGGTACTCGTACTCCTGCTCGTACTCGTACTCGTACTCGGCGATACCTACGTGGCCGCCTTCGCCGACAGCGGCTGGGCGATGTCCTCCAGCGAGCGGCGCTCCGCCCGTACCGCGAGGAACGCCGCCACGAGGCCCGCCGCGCACATCAGCGACGCGCCGATCTGGAAGGCGAGGACGGTGTCGGCGACGACGCCCGACTCGGTGAGGTCGGCGAAGATCAGGGGGCCGCTGATGCCGCCGGCGGCGGTGCCGAGGGCGTAGAAGAAGGCGATGGCCATTGCCCTGGTCTCCATGGGGAAGACCTCCGAGACGGTGAGATACGCGCTGGACGCCCCGGCCGAGGCGAAGAACAGCACCACGCACCAGCAGGCCGTGAGCGTCACGGCGTCGAGCGAACCCCGGTCGAACAGATAGGCGGTCCCGAAGAGCAGCACACCCGACAGCAGATACGTCGACGAGATCATCACCCGGCGGCCGACCGTGTCGAAGAGCTTGCCGAGCAGGAGCGGGCCGAGGAAGTTGCCGGCGGCGATGAAGGCGAAGTAGTAGCCGGTGTCGGAGGTCGGGACGTCGTAGAACGTGGTGAGGATCGCGCCGAAGCCGAAGGTGATCGCGTTGTAGAGGAAGGCCTGGCCGATGAAGAGGGAGAAGCCGAGGACCGCGCGGGGGCGGTAGTGGGAGAAGACGGTACGGGCGATGGCGCCGAAGCCGACGCTCTCGCGCTGGTGGATGGTGATCTCATGGGTGGCGGGCGGCAGTCGGCGGCCCGTCTCCGTCCCGACCTGTTCCTCCACGTCCGCCACCAGCCGTTCGGCCTCCTGTTCCCTGCCGTGGATCAGCAGCCAGCGGGGGCTCTCGGGGACGTTCCGGCGGACGAGAAGGATCACCAGACCCAGGACGACACCGAGGGCGAAGGTCAGCCGCCAGCCGACGTTCACCGGGAAGATGTCCGTGTTCAACGCGACGATCGACAGCAGCGAGCCGCCGATCGCGCCGAGCCAGAAGCTGCCGTTGATGACGATGTCGACGCGGCCCCGGTACCTGGCCGGGATCAGCTCGTCGATCGCGGAGTTGATGGCCGCGTACTCGCCGCCGATGCCCAAGCCGGTGAGGAAACGGAAGAGGAAGAACCACCAGGAGGATAAGGAGACGGCGGTCAGGGCGGTGGCCCCGAGATAGACGGCCAGCGTCACCATGAACAGCTTCTTGCGGCCGAAGCGGTCGGTGAGATGGCCGAAGAAGAGGGCGCCCGCGCAGGCGCCGGCCACATACAGCGCCGCCGCGAGGCCGGTGACCTGGGCGGAGCTGATCGACAGCCCGCTGCCCTCCTCGGCGAGCCGTCCGGCGATGTTGCCGACGACGGTCACTTCCAGACCGTCGAGGATCCATACCGTGCCGAGTCCGATCACCACCGTCCAGTGCCAGCGTGACCAGGGAAGACGGTCCAGTCGTGCGGGTACGGCGGTGGTGACGGCCCCGGGCGGCCGGGGGGACTTGCGGGCGGTGACGGACATGGGCTGCGGCTCCCTCCTCGTCGAGCTCACCGAGCGAACCCGATCCGGGTGCCCGCACGAGCGGGGAGTACGCCCGGCGCCGGCCGAACCACCCGTATGCCCTACGCCCGCATCACTCCCCCGCGCCAAGCCCGGGGCCGACCCCGGGGACCGCCGCCCTACCCCCCGAGCGCCCGCGACACCGTGTAGATCAGCAACCCGGCCAGCGAACCCACCACCGTGCCGTTGATGCGGATGAACTGGAGGTCGCGGCCGATGTTGGCCTCGATCTTCCTCGTCGTGTGCTCGGGGTCCCAGCTCGCGACCGTCTCGGTGATGAGGGAGGTGATCTCCTTGCGGTACGTGGTGACGACGTGGACGGCGGCGCCCTCCAGCCACCGGTCGACCTTGGCCTGGGTGATCGGCTCGTCGGCCATGCGGGCGCCCAGGGACAGCAGGGAGGAACGGACGCGCAGCCGCAGCTCGCTGCGCTCGTCCTCGGCGGCGGCCACGATCATGGAGCGTACGGCCGTCCAGGCGGAGGCGATGAGGTCCTGGACCTCACCGCGACCGAGGACCTCACCCTTCAGCCGCTCCACACGCGCGCGGGTGTCGGTGTCGGACTGGAGGTCGGTGGCGAAGTCGGTGAGGAAGCGGTCGAGGGCGCCACGAGCCGGATGGGTCGGCGAGTCGCGCATCTCGGTGACGAAACGGAGCAGCTCCTTGTAGACCCGCTCGCCGATCCTCCGGTCGACGAAACGGGGGGTCCAGCCGGGGGCGCCGCCCTCGACGGCGTCCATGACCTGGTCGTCGTGGAGGATCAGCCAGTTCTGGGCGCGGGCGCAGATCAGATCCACGGCCCGGGTGTGGCCGCCGTCCTGGACGACCTTCTCCAGCATCTTGCCGATGCCGGGCGCGATCTCCTGGCTGCCCGCCCGCCGGGTGATCGCCTCCCCGACGACGGCCTGGACGTCCGAGTCGCGCAGCACCGTCAGGGCGCCGCGCAGCGCCGTCGCCAGTTCGGCCGTCACCCGGTCGGCGTTCTGCGGCTCGGCGAGCCAGACGCCGAGCCGGCTGCCGATGCCGACGGCACGCAGCCGCATGCGTACGACGTCCTCGGAGAGGAAGTTCTCACCGACGAACTCACCCAGTGTGACTCCGAGCTGGTCCTTCTTGTTGGGGATGATCGCGGTGTGCGGGATCGGCAGCCCGAGCGGGTGCCGGAACAGCGCGGTCACGGCGAACCAGTCGGCCAGCGCGCCCACCATGCCCGCCTCCGCCGCCGCCGCGACATACTCCGCCCATGCCCCGGCGCCCGCGTGCGAGGCCGACTTGGCCAGCACGTACACCACCGCCACGAAGAGCAACAGGGCCGCCGCGGTCAGCTTCATCCGCCGTACGCCCCGCTGCTTCTCCTCGTCGGCGGGGCTGAAGGAGGTCATGGTGCGGTGCGACACCTGAGGGGCGGTCGGGGCGGGCCGCCCGTGCGCGCCGCCCTCTTCCAGTTCAGTCCGGTCCATTCACTCCATCCGTTCCTGTCCCCCGTACACATTGTCCCTTTCTCCGTCTTCTTCATCTCTCAGTGACCTACTCCTGGAACGGAACAGGAGTTCCCCGCGTCTGTCCGGGCGGGGGAACCAATGGGGGTTCTCACCAGCAACCCCCATCCCATGCCGCATCATGGGGTGATCACGTCGGAGCCCCGGGCTCCATTGCCCGAGGAGCTGCACACCGCATGACCAAGCATCACGGTTATGCACTGTTGGCGGCGATCGTCACCCTTGTCGTGGCCATCTCGGCCGCCATATACATCGGCGTCGGCATCGACGACGGCACCCAGCGGCAGGAGACGTTCACCCGGGCGCCCCGCAACAGCGCCGCTCCCGCCTCCGCCGGTGTCTGGGTGAGCGCCTGGTCGGCCTCGCCGAGCGGGTCGGAGGCGGGCACCGAGCGCAACGGGTTCGCGGGCCGCTCCATCCGCAACGTCGTGCACACCTCGGTGGGCGGGACGAGCGCGCGCGTCACCCTCTCCAACCTCTACGGCCAGCAGCCGCTGACCATCACCCACGCCTCCCTCGCGGTCGCCGCCACGGCGAACACCCCGGCCGCCGCGGCCGACACCATGCGCCGCCTCACCTTCGGCGGCCGGACGAGCGTGGTCATCGCCGCGGGGCAGCAGGTGGTCAGCGACGCCGTACGGGTGAGCATTCCGCACGACGGCGACGTCCTCGTCACCACCTACTCCCCCACCCCCTCCGGCCCCGCCACGTACCACGCGCACGCCCGGCAGATCTCGTACACCGCCGAGGGCGACCGGACCACCGACGTCACCGGGACGCCGTACACCACGCAGTCCCTGCACTGGCGCTACGTCACCGCCCTGGACGTGCTGAGCAACGAGTCCGACGGCACGGTCGTCGTCCTCGGCGACTCCCTCACCGACGGCATCACCTCGACCGTCGGCGAGAACAGACGCTGGACGGACGTCCTGTCCGACCGCCTCCGCTCCGCCGCCGGCTCCTCCGACACGCCCCGCTACAGCGTCGTCAACCAGGGCATCAGCGGCAACCAGGTCCTCGCCGGCGGCCGGGGCCGGCCCGCCGACAACCCCAGCGGCCTCTCCCGCTTCGACCGCGACGTGCTCTCGCGTACGGGCGTCAAGGCCGTCGTCATCGACCTCGGCGTCAACGACATCCTCAAGAACCGCGGCCAGGCCGACCCCGACGCCATCGTCACCGGCCTGCGCGAACTCGTCACCCGCGCCCACGCCCGCGGCCTCCGCGTCGTCGGCACCACCCTCATGCCGTTCTACGGCCACCGCGGCTACTCCGACCAGCGCGAATCCGTCCGCCAGGCCATCAACACCCGCATACGCTCGGGCCAGGTCTTCGACGCCTACGCCGACTTCGACAAGGCCCTACGGGACCCGTACGACCCCCGCCGTCTGCGCGCCGACTACGACTCGGGGGACCATCTGCACCCGAGCGACAGGGGGTACGCGCGGATGGGGGAGGTCTTTGACCCAAGCGCGTTGAAGGGCGCGGCTCCGGCGGAACTGTAGGGAGGCGGCTCCGACAGAGCTGTGGGCAAACGGCTTTCGCGGAGCTGTAGGCAAACGGCTCCCGGGAGCTGTGGGGAGCTTGGCTCCGGCAGAGCCGTGGGGAGGCGGCTCCGGCGGCGCTGCTGGGAGCGGCCTCATTGCTCCCGCCGCCGTCCCCGCTCCTCCCGCATGGCCTCCCGATGCTCCCGCATCGCGTCACGGTGCGCGTCATGCAGTTCGTGCAGATGGCCCCGGCGGGACGCGTGCAGTTCCCGGCGCGCCTCACGACGCTCCAGCCTCTCCTGCCGCCGGGCCTCCTTGAGCCGTTGCCGCTCCGCCTTCGGCATCTTCCGTTCGACGCCGACGCCGCCCCAGAACGCGAAGCCGGTGATGATGACGCGCGGGGCCCCGGGATCGCCCGGCACACCCTCCTCGCTGTGGTCGAAGCCGCCCATGATGCCGATCCCCCGGACGACGACCTCGACGCCGGGCGGCACGATGACGTTCACGCCGCCCATGATGGCCACGCAGTTGATGGTGACCTCGCGTTCGGCGAAGTACGCGTCCCGCAGGTCCAGTTCGCCGCCGCCCCAGAACGCGAAGCAGTCGAACCGCTTGGGCACGGTCCAGCGCCCCTTGCGTTCGAAGCCGGACATGACGGCGACGCCCCACGTGGACGTGCCCTCGCCGCCGACGATCCGCTCGGGCCAACTCGCGTTCCCCTCGGGCCGCTTCACCAGGGAGACGGACGGGGACGGCACGACGGACGGTGGAGCGACGGCCCCGGCGCCCGGCAAGTCCCGGGTGATGGGCGCGAGTTCGCCGTACGTCCGCGACTTGTACGTCGCCTCCAGCCGCTCCTCGAACTCCTCCATGTCGAGCCGCCCCTCGGCGAGGGCGTCCCGCAGTTGCTCGGCGACTCGCTCACGATCGGCGTCCGAGGCCCGAAGATCCGCGGCGGCCGGAAGGTCCGGAAGGTCGTCCGTCATACGAATCAGCGTACGAGGAACACCCGCGCCGGGCTACGAGACGGCCGGACTCGCCCCGACGAGTTGCCCCGGCTACGGGACGGCCCTGCCCCGTCCCGGCGACACTCCCCGGCTACGGGACGGCCTGCCCCGGCTCCTCCACCCGCTCCGACTGCTGGGCGTACATCTGCGCGATCACGGCCTCGATGTCCGGCTCCCGCACCGACAGGTCCACCAGCGGATACTCCGACGCGATCCGCGCCACCAGCGGCGCCGCCGACTCCGACGCGGGGAACGCCAGCCACTGCCGGGGCCCCTCGACCCGTACGACACGGGCGGGCGCGGCCTCGATCGGCGGCAGCTCCCGCTCCAGGTCGACGACGAGGGTCCGCTCGCTCTCGCCCACCTCGTGCAGCCCGGTCAGCGGACCGTCGTACATCAGGCGGCCGTGGTCGATGACCATCACCCGGCGGCACAGTTGCTCGATGTCCTGGAGGTCGTGGGTGGTGAGCAACACAGTCGTGCCGCGTTCGGTGTTGAGGTCCTTGAGGAACGCACGGACCTTGGCCTTGCTGATGACGTCGAGCCCGATCGTCGGCTCGTCCAGATACAGCACCTCGGGGTCGTGCAGCAGGGCCGCGGCGATGTCGCCGCGCATGCGCTGGCCGAGCGACAGCTGCCGTACGGGGACGTCCAGCAGGGCGTCCAGTTCGAGGAGTTCGACGCAGCGGTCGAGGTTCTCGCGGTAACGGGCGTCGGGGATGCGGTACATGCGGTGCATCAGCCGGTAGGAGTCGATGAGGGGGAGGTCCCACCACAGCGTCGTACGTTGCCCGAAGACGACGCCGATGCGGCGGGCGAGCCGGGTCCGCTCGCGGGACGGGTCGATGCCGGCGACCCGCAGCCGGCCCCCGCTGGGCGTCAGGATGCCGGTCAGCATCTTGATGGTGGTGGACTTCCCGGCGCCGTTCGGCCCGATGTAGCCGACCATCTCGCCGCGCGGCACGGTGAAGGAGATCGAGTCGACGGCCCGCACCTCGCGCCGCTCCCGCCGCAGGAATCCGGTCTTCTTTCGGACGTCGAAGACCTTCTCCACGCGGTCGAGTTCGATGAACCGGTCGTTCATGTCTCCAGGAGGGTTGTTCCCCGGACGGTTGTTCATGGCTTCCTAACTCCCCGTACTCCGATACGAACGCAGCCCCGCCCGCCACGCCAGCCCCGCCAACGCGCAGCAGGCGATGGCCACCAGAGGTGGTGCGAAGGCGACCCAGGTCGGCAGGTCGAGGGGGTAGGGGCGGCCCAGGACGTACAGGCCGGGCACCCAGTTGACGAAGGCGAGCGGCAGGACGAAGGTGACGCCGCGCAGCAGGTCCTTGGCGAAGAGGCCCGGCGGATACTGCAGGAGGGTGGCGCCGCCGTACGTGAAGGCGTTCTGCACCTCGGAGGCGTCCTGGGCGACGAACTGGAAGGCGGCGCCGCCGACGAAGACCGCCGCGAAGATGAGGCCGCCGCCGGCCACCATCAGCGGGAGCATCAGCATCTTGGCCGGGGTCCAGGTGAGGTCGAGCGTGGCCAGGGCGTAGCCGAGGACCAGCAGCCCCTGGGTGACGCGGCCGAGGCGGCGCAGGGCGAACTTGTCGGCGGCGACCTGGGCGAGGACCGGGACGGGGCGGACGAGGAGGGTGTCGAGTGTGCCGTCGCGGACCCGGCGGCCGAGCCGGTCCATGGAGCCGATCATCAGGTCCGCGAGGCCGAAGGCGATGGCGGAGGTGCCGTACAGGAGGGCGATCTCGGGGAGGGCGTAGCCGCCGAGTTCGTCGACCTGGGAGAACATCAGCAGGATCGCGAGGAAGTCGAAGGAGGTCGCCGCGAAGTTGCCGAAGGCGGTCATGGCGAAGGAGGCGCGGTAGGCCATCGTGGAGCGGATCCACATGGCGGCGATCATGCGGTAGGCGCGCAGACCGTCCCGTACGCGGCTGTACACGCCGTACTCGCCGAACGGGTCCTCGGCGGCCGTGGCCGTGGCCTGGGTGGGCCGGGGGGCCGGAGTGGTCCGGGTCGCCGGTACGGCCGGGCTTGCGTCGCGTGCGTCGCGCGCGCCGCGTTCATCGGCTTGGTCGCGTTCGTCACATTCATCGCGTCCGCCGCGTTCAATGCGTTCATCGCGCGCGCTGCGTTCATCGCGTTCGTTGCGTTCGTTGAGGTCAACCACCCTGCACCACGACCTTTCGTGTCGCCGCCGACTGGATCAGCCGGCCGACCGCCAGCAGCGCCACCGCCCAGCCGGCCTGGAAGGCGAACGTGCCCAACGGGTCGGCCTCGCCGAGGAGTACGTCGGCGGGGGCCTGGAGCAGCGCGGACCAGGGCAGGACGCGGGCGAGGTCGCCGAGGGCGCCGGGGAAGACGTTCAGCGGCAGGAGCATCCCGGAGAAGAAGACGCCGGTGAGCCACGTGATCTGCATCGCTCCGGCGCCGTCGAGGAGCCAGAACGCCCACAGGGCGACGATGTATCGGATCGCGAAGCTGACCAGGGCCCCCAGGGCGACGGCGACGAGGCAGGCGAGCCAGGGCAGCGGGCCGGAGGGCAGGGCCAGGTCGAAGAAGAGGGCGCCGCACACCATGGGGACCACGCCGCGTCCGAGCAGTTGGAACAGGGCGCGGCCCATGTCGGCGGCGAGCCACCAGAGCTGGAGGTCGGCGGGGCGGTACAGGTCGACCGCGATGTCGCCGGTGCGGATGCGCTCGATCAGCTCCTCCTCGAAGCCGACGCTTCCCAGCACCATGACCGCGAACATCGCCTGGCCGACCCAGACATAGGTGAGCGCCTGCGCCTGGTCGTAACCGCCGAGGTGAGGCTTCTCGTGCCAGAGGGCCATGTAGGTGTATGCGAGGATGAAGCCGAAGACGGTGTTGGTGAACACCCCCGCCGCGGTGGCCACCCGATATGTCGCGTACCGCCTGAAACCACCGGCGGCGACGGCGGCGTACAACCGCCCTGTGCCCACGAGGAAACCCCCATCCGCTGCGAAGAATTAGGCGAGAGGCCGAGGTCGAGCCCGTTCCGGGCCGAAGCACACGAGCCTAGTCCGCGGCCGGATCGGTGTGCCATGTGTTTTCGGGTGGGGTGGAGGGGGCTCACGGGGGCATGCGGGGCGCGTGCCCCGACCCGGGAACGGATCGGCCGGTACGAGAGTCTTTAGTCAGGGGTGTCAGAACCTGCCCGGAGCAGGCGCAAAGCGTACGAGGCCGTACGGAAATGAACGTACGACGCGAAACAGGAGCACGGCAGCACGATGAGCGACGAGCCGCAGCCGAAGCGGAACAGCCCGGGCTGGGCACCGAGAGATCCGGAGCCCCCTGCTCCGGGCGCAACCCCGGAACCCGGCACCCACGCCACCACGGGAAAGCCCGACGGAACCCCTGAGGCGACCCCCGACGGAACGCCCGACGGCCAGACCAACTCGGCGCCCGGCAATCCCGGCTCGGCGAGCGGGGGAAGGCCCGGCGGAACGCCTGAGGCGGCGCCCGGCGGGGAGCCCGGTGGAAAGCCGAGCTCGACGCCCGGCCCGGCGACCGGCGGAACGCCCGGCTCGGCAGCCGGAGAGAGGCCCGGCGGAGCGCCCAGTTCAACGACTGGCGAGCCCGGCACGGCGAGCGGCGGGGAGCCTGGCGGGAAGCCCGGCTCGGCGCCCAGCGGAAGGCCCGGCTCGGCGGCCGGAGAGAGGCCCGGCGGTGCGCCCAGTTCGACGACCGGCGAGCCCGGCTCGATGACCGGAGGGAGGCCCGGCGGAACGCCCGGCTCGGCGAGCGGGGGGAGGCCCGGCGGAACGCCTGAGGCGGCGTCCGGCGGGGAGGCCGGTGGGAAGCCCGGCTCGGCGGCCAGCGGAGCGCCCGGCTCGACGACCGGCGGAACGCCTAGCTCGGCGGTCCGTGGGAAGCCTGAGGCGGCGTCCGGGGGAAGGCCCGGCGGGGCGCCCGGTTCGGCTGCCGGGGGAACGCCCGGCTCGGTACCCGGCGCGAGGGCCGGTGGGCCCGGCTCGGCGGCTGCCCGGACGTCCGGCGCGGCAGCCGCCCCCATGCACGACGCGGAGCACACCATGACGCTTGGTGTCACGCGCGCCGGGAAGCCCGGTTCGGCGGGCGGTGGGAAGCCCCACGCGGGACCCTCCCGAACGCCTGGCGGGGCGCCCGGCGCGGCCGGGGGTGGGGCTTCGGCCGCCGTGCCCGGCGCGGCGGCCCGTGGCGTGCGTGACGTCGAGCACACCATGACGCTTGGTGTCACACGCCCCGGGGCGGGCGGTGGGAAGGCCGGCCGGGTGGCCGGTGGCGCCCCCGCCGGGGAGGCCGGTGGCGCATCGGGCGCCGCCGCTGCCGTTGTGCCCGATGTCACTCCCGAACCGGCTGTCGCGGGGCGCAAGGGGAAGAAGGGGAAGCGGCCCAAACGGACCGGGTGGAGGCGGCTGATTCCCACCTGGCGCATGGTGCTCGGTGCCTTCGTCATCGGGATCATGTTGGTGATGGGCGCCTTCGCCCTCGGCTACAACCTGGTCCACATCCCCAAGCCGCAGGACGCCGCGACCAAGCAGTCCAACGTGTACCTGTACGCCGACGGCACCCAGATCGCCCGTGACGGCGAGGTCAACCGCGAGAACGTACCGCTGTCGAAGGTCTCCAAGGCCGCCCAGCACGCCGTACTGGCCGCCGAGGACCGCGACTTCTACACCGAGTCCGCCGTCGACCCCAAGGCCATGATCCGCGCCGCCTGGAACACCGCGACCGGCAAGGGCAAGCAGTCCGGCTCGACGATCACCCAGCAGTACGTGAAGAACTACTACCTGGCCCAGGACCAGACCGTCACCCGCAAGGTGAAGGAGTTCTTCATCGCCATCAAGCTGGACCGCGAGGTCACCAAGGACGAGATCCTGGAGGGCTACCTCAACACCAGCTTCTTCGGCCGCAACGCGTACGGCATCCAGGCCGCCGCCCAGGCCTACTACGGCGTCGACGCCGATGAACTCACCGCCCAGCAGGGCGCCTACCTCGCCGCACTGGTCAACGCGCCGAGCATGTACGACGTCGTCGCCCACCCCGAGAACAAGGCCGCGGCCGTCGCCCGCTGGAACTACGTCCTCGACGGCATGGTCAAGGAGGGCTGGCTCACGCAGTCCGAGCGCTCCGGCATGAAGTTCCCGACGCCGAAGCAGACCACCACGTCCTCCGCCTACTCCGGCCAGCGCGGCTACCTGGTCGAGGCCATCAAGTCGTACCTCTACGACCACAAGATCATCGACGAGGAGGCGCTGGAGAACGGCGGTGGCTACCGCATCACCACCACCATCCAGCCCAAGATGCAGAAGGCGTTCATCAAGGCCGTCAACGACAACCTGATGGACAAGCTGGACAAGAAGAACCGCAAGGCCGACAACTACGTCCGCGCGGGCGGCGCCTCCATCGACCCCAAGACCGGCAAGGTCATCGCGATGTACGGCGGCATCGACTACACCAAGCAGTACGTCAACAACGCCACCCGCCGCGACTACCAGGTCGGCTCCACCTTCAAGCCCTTCGTGTTCACCGCCGCCGTGGAGAACAACTCCAACACCCAGAGCGGCCAGGCCATCACCCCGAACACCATCTACGACGGCACCAACGAGCGCCCGGTGGTCGGCTGGCCCGGCGAGACGTACGCCCCCGAGAACGAGGACTACGTCAACTACGGCAACATCACCGTCCGCCAGGCCACCGACAAGTCCGTCAACTCGGTGTACGCGCAGATGGCCGTGGACGTCGGCCCCGAGAAGGTCGAGAAGACCGCGATCGACCTCGGCGTGCCCAAGAGCACCCCGGACATGAACCCGTACCCGTCCATCGCCCTCGGCACCGCCACCGCCAGCGTCCTCGACATGGCGGAGGCGTACGCCACCCTCGCCAACCACGGCGAGCACGGCACGTACACCATGATCGAGAAGATCTCGAAGGACGGCGAGGCCATCAAGCTGCCCTCCACGGAGCCGCAGCAAGCCGTCAGCCGCCAGGCCGCCGACACCACCACCTCCGTCCTGCAGAGCGTCGTCGAGGGCGGCACCGCCACCGCCGCCCAGGCCTCCGGCCACCCGGCCGCCGGCAAGACCGGTACCGCCGAGGAGGACCAGGCCGCCTGGTTCGCCGGCTACACCCCCGACCTCGCCACCGTCGTCTCCGTCATGGGCCAGGACCCCAAGACCGGCGCCCACAAGCCCCTGTACGGCGCCATGGGCCTGCCCCGCATCAACGGCGGCGGCGCGCCCACGGAGATCTGGGCCCAGTTCACCAAGGACGCCCTGAAGGGCAAGAAGGTCAAGGACTTCGACCTGGAGCTCCAGGAGGGCGCCGACGTGGTCGTCGTCCCGCCGAGCACCCCCGCCGAGGAGCCCGGCGCCACCGGCGACGAGGAGGACGACGCCACCACCACCGGCGGCACCCCCACCGACGGCGCGACGGACGGCGGCACGGACGACAGCACGACCACCGGCGGCACCCCGACCGACTCGGGCGGCACGACCACCGGCGGTACGACGACGGACGGCGGCACCACGTCGACGGGCGGTACGACGACCGACGGCGGAACGTCGTCGACCGGCGGCACGACGACCGACGGCGGCGCCACCTCGACCGGAGGTGCGACAGCCGACGGCGGAACGGCGGACGGCGGCGGAGCCGCGACAGGAGGCGGGGGGTCGGCGGGGACGTTCCCCTAGCACCCTGAGCGCGCGGCGGCCGATCACTC
>NZ_AEJC01000256.1 GCF_000317595.1 Streptomyces ipomoeae 91-03
GCAGAGGGCTGGAGCGGGGAAGGGTCGCGTTCTTCGTTCCGGTTCTTCGTTCTGGTTCTTCGTTCTGAGTGGCGGCGACGACGGCCGAAGACCAGGCGGGTGTTGCCGGGATTCTCAGCCCGTGGGTCCGGTCGCGGATTCTCAGCCCGTGGGTCCGGTCGCGCCCAGGAGCCGCTCGAGGCCGTCCAGCGTCAGGTCCAGAGCGAACTCGAACTCGAACTGGTCGTCGCAGCCCGAGCCGACGACGGAACCCTGGTCGTGAGCGACCGCCATGGCCAGTTCGGTGATGTGAGGGTACTTCGCGGCCATTTCCTCGGCCGGAATCGCGTCCGGATCCGGCTCACGGCCGGAGCTGTCCTCGAACAACTCCTGGGAGAAGCCCAGCAGGCGGCTGCCCATGACGTGCATCGCGTGATGCACCAGGTCGATCGAGAACCCCCCGGCCCGGAAAATCCCGATCATCGAGTCCAGGTACGCCATGACCGCGGGCGTCGGGGTGGCCCGCGCCTTGATCCGCGACTCGATGACCTCGGGCGCCCACGGGTGGCGCAGCAGCATACGGCGGGCCGACAGTACCCGCCTGCGAATGGCGGTCTTCCAGTCGGTGCCGCCGACCGGTGGGTCGATCTCGCCGACGATGACGTCGATCATGCCGTCCAGCAACTCGTTCTTGCCGGCCACGTGCTTGTACAGGGCCATGGGCACGACGCCGAGTGCCTGCGCGATCTTGCGCATGCTGAGCGCGTCGACTCCACCTTCGTCGGCCAAGGCGACGGCGGCGCTCAAAACCCGCTCCTTGCTCAACGGTTCGCGGGGCTTCGCGGCGGAGCCTGCCTGCGTGGTTGTCTCCACAATCCCCTCTCGTATCGCAAGACCCGGAGCCGACCGTCCTTCCCCTTGATGAAGGTACAGCGTCCACCCAGCGCGCTCCCACAGCAGGCATACGCCGTACGCACGCAAACGCAACGGCAGCATGGCAAGTGCCGCCCGGTGTACCGGTCCGCGGCGGCCGAGTACCTGCGCAAGATCGAGGCGTACGCCGACCAGCACCCGGACGCCGAGCGGATCACCGGCGGCGGCTGGTCCCTGGAGGCGTTCCCCGGCGGCTCCCCCACCGCCGCCGCCCTCGACGCGATCGGTCCGGACCGCCCCGTCTTCCTGCCCAACCGCGACCACCACGGCGCCCGGGTCAACAGCCGGGCACTTCAGCGCGCGGGCATCGACTCCCGCACCCCCGACCCCGCCGACGGCCGGATCGAGCGCGACGCCGAGGAAAACCCCACCGGGATGCTCCAGGAGGGTGCCGTCCACCTCGTGGGCCGACTGGTGCCGGACCCCACACCGGAGGAACAACTCGCCGCCCTGCTGCGCTCCCGGGCCGTACCGCACTCGTACGGCGTCACCGCCCGTCAGGACGCCGTCATCGGCACGTACACCGACATGACCGACCCGGCGCCCGCCTACCGGGCCGCCCCCGACGCGCCCGAGGGCACCTCGGCCTTCCTCCCGGAGCAGCGCCTCGATCCGGGTGCCGCCATCGCCGCGTACACGGCGGGCAGCGCCTACGTGAACCACCTCGACGGCTCCACCGGCAGCATCACCGTCGGCAAGTCGGCCGATCCCGTCGTCCTCGACCGTGACCCGTTCGCGGGCCCTCCGGAGGAGATCGCCGCCACTCGCGTCATGGAGACCTTCGTCGAGGGGCAACGCGTCACGCGGCTCCCGACGCCTGAGCCTCGGTCCACCAGGCAGGCGCGTGACCCGCGTGGTCGACGGCGAGGGAGACCGGCGAGTCCGGCAGAGCCTGCCGGACGCAGACGAGGTGGATCTTCGATCCGCATTTGCCGCGACCGGTGGCGCGCAGGGCCTCGGGATGCACGCCGAGGTCGTCGGCCACGCGGCGGATGACGGGCCCGGGCTCGGTGGCGCGGGACATCCGTACCGCACGCTCGCGCGATTCCGGCGGGTACTTTGACGGCGATGTGACATGCGCCATCCCGCGTCCGGCTCCAACGATGCCGGATAGCAGTCGGTTCCCTCTGGGCACATCTGAGCAATCCACCAACAACGGACATCTCTTTTACGCCGAGAAAACGGCGCTCGGATTTCCGGGCATTTTCGCTCTCATCTCGGGCAGCATCCGTTTTCTGACGATGCCACAGAAGCAACGGCGCACCTGCCCGACACCGGGGACAGCATGCCGGCGACGCCCTGGCAAGACCCCCTTTTTTCTACGAATTCCCGTAGTAACGATCTCTCATTGCCTGCATGCCCGGACCTTCTGAGAATGACCGGGCCACGGGGGTCCGGGGGGCTCTTGCAGCCGCGGCGCCGAATTCCTGGCCCTGCACCGGCCGGTCAAGAAGAATGAGAATGACCGGTCAAGAAGGATGAGAATGAAACGAAAGCTGGCGACGATACTGGCCATGGCGGCAGTTATCCTCACGTCCATGACCATGTCGTCAGAGGGAGCCACCACGTCCTCCCGTCTGGGTGTATACGTCGGCCCGGGGAAAACGGCGGTGGTGAACAACTTCCAGACGTGGCTCGGCCAGTCACAGGCGGACGCGACCGACTACCTGGATCCGTCCGAGAACACCCTGTGGAATCAGTACGCGACCAAGTACTGGGGCGACTGGAAGAAAGCCGGGGCCGACCGGCAGTTCGTGCTCGGTCTGCCGTTGCTGCCCAAGGGCGGAACCTTCACGGCAGGCCTCAGCGGCACGTACGACAGCCAGTTCCGAGACCTCGCCGACCTGATGATCAAGAACGGCCTGGGCAACTCCGTCATTCGCCTCGGATACGAGGGAAACAACAGGACCATCGGACCATGGCAGGGAACTGACGACCCGGCAGCCTATCGGGCGATGTTCCGTCGGGTGGTCACTTTGATGCGTGCTCGTACCGGAGCGGCTTTCCAGTTCGACTACAACATGGCCGTGGGCCCCGCGGGCAAGGTCACGTCATTCGAGACGCTGTACCCCGGCGACAGCTACGTCGACATCGTGGGTCTGAACATCTACGACGTGTGGTGGCAGCACCCGGACGCCACACCCGCTCAGCGATGGAACCACACGCTCACCACCGCTATGGGCGTGAACGAGTTCAAGACGTTCGCCGCCGCGCACAACAAGCCGAAGTCGTATCCGGAATGGGGTCTGTACCGGAAGGGCGACATCTATGCGGGGGGAGGCGACTCGCCCTACTTCATCGACCGGATGGCCGAGCTGGTCCAGGACTCGAAGTACCAGGCGTACTTCAACCTCGACTGGGGCGGCGGGACGCTTGACGAATTCCCGAACGGCAAGACGCAGTACAAGCTCCGTTTCGGCGGCTGAGAGCTGTGTGAGCTGTGTGAGCTGTGTGAGCTGTGTGAGCTGTGTGAGCTGTGTGAGCTGTTGGAACGGGCCCGGACGAGACATGTCGTCCGGGCCCGTCGGGCAAGGGCGTCTGCCCCGTGTCATGGCAGGTGCCGCCCTGCCGCCCTGCCGCTCAGGAGCGGAGCGGCGCGGTGCTGCCCCGGATGACGAGCTGGGTGGGGACGACGACGTCGTGGTCGGTCTCTTCGCCGCGCGGGATGCTCAGGAGCATGCGTCCGGCGGGTTCGCCTTCTTCCCTGACCGGCCGGCGGACCGTGGTGAGGTCGGTCGGTTCGGCGACGGGGTGGTCGTCGATGCCGATGACGGAGATGTCCTCGGGGATGCGCAGGCCGGCGCGGCGCAGGGTGCGGATGGCGCCGAGGGCGACCTCGTCGGAGCGGGCATGGACGGCGGTGGGGGCTCGGGCCGGCTGAGCTGGGCAGGGACGGTCTGCTGCCCCCGGACTCCACGATCTGGCTGCAGCGGCACCGACACAAGCCACCGCGGTGGGCCCCTCCCCGCCGCTGCCGCGGGATAGCGGGATACCGGTCCCGCTCACGCGAAGCGCGGGGGCGGGACCGGCACACCACTTCCCACCTGCCTTCGAGGGACACCAGCTGTCGCCGAGCCGCACGCCAGGCAGACCCCGAGGGCGCGGCGTTCAGCGCGCCCGGTGGCGCTGGTCAAGGGTCGGGGTGTTGCCCGTCAGACCTCTGCCGCCGGGCCACGGAAATCTTCCCCCGGCAGCAGGCGTCGCCCCGTGTGCCGCAGCGGGCGGCGACGGCGTCCCGGCCGTCAGCACCCCGTGCTCAGGAGGCGGGCGGGACCAGGCGCCGGCCGGACCGCGTCTCCCGGCCGGGCAGCTCCATGCTGCGGGCGCCTGCGTCGACGCGCAGACTGACTGCAAGGGATGGACCTTGGAGGCGCCATGAGGGTGAAAAAGGAGATCGAGTGCACAGTCAGGCTGGGTCTGCATGACACCAGTGATGATGACGTGGCGAACCTCGTGCGCGACGCCCGGCGGAGGAAGCATGAGGTCGTGGTGCTCTGGGAGCCAGGGAACGACTGCGCCCTGACTGTGGACTTCGACGATGACCTGGAAGGTGCCCTGGCGCTCGTCGAGGCGGTAAAAGGGCTTGAGGCAAGTTCCGGCAACCACGACTGAGCCCTGTGATCGTCTGTCTCTCGGGCCGGCAGCGGGCCGGCTGACGATCTTCAGAGGCGACGAGACCTCCTCGTCGGGGAGGAGGTCGATACGGCGCCGCAGGTGGAAACGGTCCTCCTCGCGTAACGCCTGGTGGGGCGGGTGGGACTCGAACCCGCGGCCGACGGATCATGAGTCCTTCGAGGATCTTGGCGGGCCTTGCCGATCCGTGCCCGTCCTTGTGGCCCCTGTCTGGCCTCTGTCTGGCCCCTGAGCGTCTTTGAGGGGCGCGGGGTTGATACCGCGCGCAGCGGATTCCCCTTCCCGCGCGCACAAACTTCGGCTGTCGGGCCGGCTCCCTGCGGGCTGGGGGCGCGCCGCTGGGCTCGGTGCGACCCTTCCGGACGTCGCCTCCTCCACCGAGGCGGAGGAGGCGTTCCTGCGCCGGGTGGTGCTCACCGGTGTGGCGGGGGTCGTCCCCGCCGGGTCGGCCGGGCTCTGCGAGAACTTGCTCAGGGTCGAGGTGAAGGAACCTGGTGAAGGAACCTGGTGAAGGACGAGAACCCGGCACTGGTGGGTCGTCTGTTCGCTGATGCGCTTCGCAGAGGACATCGATCGGGCGGCGCGGGCCTGCTACGAGGCCGCACAGGCCTGGGCGCAGGGCTTCGGCGAGGTGGGGCGGCACGGCCCCGGTGCACACGCTGGTCACCCCGGGCACACCCCATCACGGCACGCTGACCGTCATGGTTCCGGTGTGGCACCGGGTGATCCGGCAGCTCAGGCCGGGCAGCGTCCGCTTGGGGCTCTGTCCCGGGCCCAGGTGCCGGAGCGGGGCCTCAACGGTCGTTTCCGCGGGCCGCCTGCCTGTCGCACGACCTCGTCACCGGGCGGAACGGTCGGCCGGTGTGCGGTGGCGACCCCACGCATCACTCTTGCCCGGCGAGCCGGTGCCGCAGCGCCGTGGCCCCTGGAGCGCCGAGGGCGTCGAGGATCTCCAGGGCCTCCGTCCAGTACGGCACCGGGTCGGCACCCGCGGTCGCGGCGGCGGCCCGGCCGAGGATGTCCAGGGCCTCGGCCTGCCCCTTGCGGTAGCCGCTCTCGCGGTGTGCGTCGAGGGCCTGGCGGCCGTACTCGACGGCGACGGCCGGCTCCCCGTGCTCCAGCGCGCAGCGGGCGAGCACGGTCAGCGCCTCGTTCTCCACCAGGCGGTATTCCGAGCGCCGGGCCAGCTCCAGTGCGGCGGTGGCCCGCCGGCGATCGGTGGGGACCGGGACGGAGGCCAGCCCGAGGAGGGAGCGTGCCTCGATGTCGCGGGCACCGCGCTCACGGGCCGGCGCCAGCGCCTCCTCGAAGGCCGTGGCCGCGTCGTCCCGGCGGCCGACAGCCAACAGGACACCGCCGAGAGCGAGCTGAGCGGTGGCGCGGCTGTGGTCGTCGCCGTCCTCGTCGCTGAGGGCGGCAGCCGTCCGGGCCGCTTCCAGGGCACCCGCGAGATCCCCGGTGTCGCACCGGATGCGGGCGGCCAGCCGCAGGACGAACGCCTCGGTGTCCTGGTCACCCACCTCCCGGGCCAGCGGCAGAAGGATGTCCAGGTGGTGCCTGGCCCGCTCCGGCTCGCCGAGCAGGTGGTGCACCTCCGCCAGATCGGCCCTGTTGAGCAGCTGATTCATGCGCGAGCCCAGCGAGGGGAGGAGTCCCTTCGCCCGGCGGTGGCAGTCCAGCGCCTCGCGCAGCCGGCCCAGGTCACGCAGAGTGTGGGCGAGGTTGCCGAGCACCACGGGGTGTCCTTGCGGCAGACCGTTGCGCCGGTCGATGTCCATGGCCTGGTCGAGGTGTTCGGCGGCGAGCCTCAGCCGGCCGATCTGCTGCGCGACCGTGCTGATGTTGTTGTGGGCGGTGGCCGCACCGTCCGGCCAGTCGGCGGCCTCGGCGAGTGCCAGCAACCGTTCGTAGTAAGCGATCGCGGAGTCCATGTGACCCTGCTGGGCATGGGCGTCGCCCAGCAGGTTGTGTATGGCGGCCTCGGCGAGCGGCTGCCCGGCTCGACGGGCGGCTGCCAGGGCTGCCTCGCCGACCGCCGTCCAGTCGACGGCGTGCTTCCGCGTCCACGAACAGCCGCGCAGCCCGTCGGCGAGCTGCCAGGCGGCCGGGTGGTCCTCGGCGGCGGCCCGGTGGACGGTCGCGGCGAGGCCCGGCAGTTCGACGTCCAGCCACCGCGCGGCGGCCGAGGCGTCGGCGAGGTCCGGCAGCGGAACCTGGGACGTGGCGGCGCCGTCGGGCTCGTCCTCCGCGCCGGGCATCCGCTGTGTGCCGGGGTAGAGCAGCCGCGCGCAGCGGTTCACGGCGGCCAGCAGCCATGTGTACAGCCGGGCGGATGCCGACTCCCGTGCGGTACGGGTCTCCTCCAGCCGCAGCCGCTCGTCCGCGTACAGCATCAGCAGGTCGTGGTAGCGGTAGCGTCCGCGCCGGTGTTCGCGGAGCAGGTGGGCGGCGCTGAGCTGGTCCAGCAAGCGGGTCGCCTCGCGCGGGGTGGTACCGGTGAGGACGGCGGCGGCCTCGACACCGATCTCGGGTCCGGGCACCAGGGCCAGCAGCCGGAACATCCGGCGGACCGGGGCGGCCAGGGCGTGGTAGGAGAGGCTGAAGGCGGTCCGTACGGCGGACCCGTCGTCGCCGTCCACGGACAGGAGGCCCAGCCGGTCCCCCTCGCACAGCTCGTCGGCCTGGTCCTTGAGGGCGCGCCGGGGCGCGTGGTCCAGGTTGGCGGCGGAGATCCGCAG
This sequence comes from Streptomyces ipomoeae 91-03, assembly GCF_000317595.1. Lineage (GTDB taxonomy): Bacteria > Actinomycetota > Actinomycetes > Streptomycetales > Streptomycetaceae > Streptomyces > Streptomyces ipomoeae. The sequence goes on from NZ_AEJC01000256.1 coordinate 7,284, forward strand.
GGCCAGCGGGAGATGGCCGCAGGCGTCCGCGAGCTCGGCGGCGGCTTCCGGCTCCGCGTCGACCCGGGCTCTGCCGAGCGTACGGACCAGCAGCAGCCGGGACTCCTCGGCCCCGAAGACGTCCACGGCGAGGCGGCGGGCGCCGTCGTGGACGGCCAGCCCCGCCAGCCGGTGGCGACTGGTGACCAGGACCATGCAGTCGGGGCCGCCGGGCAGCAGCGGCCGGACCTGCTCCGCGTCGACCGCGTTGTCCAGGACGACCAGCATCCGCCGCCCGGCGGTCAGGGTCCGGTACAGGTCGGCGGCGGCCTCGGGTGTGCCGGGTATCCGCTCGCTCGCCACGCCCAGCGCCAGCAGGAACCGGACCAGTGCCTCGACGGAGCGCAGCGGCGCCGCCCTCGGCGAATGCCCCCGCAGGTCCATGAAGAGCTGCCCGTCCGGGAAGTGGTCACGGGCCCGGTGCGCCCAGTGCACGGCCAGGGCCGTCTTGCCGACCCCGGCGGCGCCGGTGAGCGCGCAGATCCCGCTGCCCTGTTCGAAGAGCAGGGCGTCCAGACGGGCGAGCTGCTCGTCGCGGCCGGTGAAGAAGGGGATGTCGTACGGCAGCAGGGCGGGCGGCACGGGGGACGTCGCCGGGGCCGAGGCGGCGGCCGGTGAGCGCGGCAGGTCCATCCGCAGGACGCGCAGATGGGCGTCGGTCGCCTCCGGCCCGGGGGTGACTCCCAGCTGGTCGTCCAAGCGGGTCCGCAACTCCCCGAACAGCCCCAGGGCGGCGGCCTGCTGGCCCGAGGCGGCGAGCGCCAGCATCATCCGGGCGTGCACGCCTTCGTGCAGCGGGTCCAGGGCGGCGGCCTGCTGGAGTTCGGGGAGGGCGTCCGCCGGTCTGCCCAGCTCCAGGGCCCTGTCCGCGTACGACTGCACGAGCGACATCCGCAGCCGGGTGAGCGCCACCGCCGACGGATGCTCGCGCACCTGGTGCGGCGCGTCCCGCAGGACGGCGCCCCGCCACAGCCGCAGCGCCGCCGCGTAACTCCGGAACGCCTCGTCCGGGCCCTCGGCGGAGGCCCGTGCCGCCAGCTCGGTGAACTCCACGGCGTCCGACTGGCCTTCGGCGAGGTGCAGCAGATAGCCGGTGCGGGTGCGGCGCAGCACCGCGTCCGATGTCTGCCCCGCCCTGTTCACCGGGGCGAGCAGGCGGCGTAGCCGGGCAACGTACGTATGGACCAGGTTCAGGCAAGTGGCGGGCGGACTACCGTCCCACAGGACGTCGACGATCTCGTCCCGGCCGACGGACAGTCCCGGCTGAAGGGCCAGCAGGCCGAGCAGACCTCGCTGCTTGGCCGCCCCGACGTCCATGGTCTCCCCCGCCACCCGCAGCGTCAGCGGGCCGAGCACCGCGACCCGGAGAACGTCCCCGCCTCGCGGCGCCTCGCCGGGGTCCGTCGCGGCTTCCAGCCCCAGTGCCGCGATCAGCCGCAGCACCGACCGGCTGCGCGGTGACGCTGCCCGCCCGCGTTCGATCTCGCGGATGCCGCGGGTGCTGACCCCGGCCGTTTCTGCGAGCTGGGCCTGGCTCAGGCCCAGCTGCACGCGGCGGTCACGAAGCCAGATCCCCAGCTGCTCAGGCGAACGCCCCAATGTCCCGTGTCCCCCTCCGGTACCACCGGGGGGCCGGGCAACGCTGGTCAAGCGTCCAAGCAGCCCCACCGGCAGGTTTTTTGACGGCTTATCACAAGGTGGGGACGGCTGCCAGGGTCCGGAACGGTTTCCGCGTTCCGGGCCCTCGCGGCGATGGGGCGTGTCAGTGGGTCAACGGGCCGGCGGGGTTCGGCGGGTCACTCGCTGATCTCCTTCCAGGCCCAGAGGTTCCGGTTGTAGGAGTACGTGGCGACCCAGAGGTCCTTCTCCGCGTCCACGGCGAAGGTGTGCAGGTCGCCCTCCACCGTGCGGGAGCCCAATTCCTTGTTCAGGGAGGGGAAGCCCGCTGGTACCGCCGCCTTGCTCCAGATGTTGGTGGGGCCCTGTCCGGTCATGGTCGACCACAGCCGGCCGTCGTTGCCGAGTGCGGTGATCTGTTCGACGCTGCCGAACTGGGCCACGCCTCCGCCGTTCCCGGTCAGCGGAACGGCCGGCGGCGCTCCCAGGTCGTCCCACCGCCCGGTCTGGCGGGGGTCGTCCCAGGAGACCCGCCAGGCGTGGCCGTCACCGGCCCGCACGAAGGCGTGCAGCAGGCCGCCGTTGCCCCAGGTGACGCCGAGGGAGGAGAAGGACCGCCCCTCCGGATGCGTGCCCCAGGAGAACCAGGTCCAGCGTCCGTTCCTGGTCTTGTGGACGGACCAGAGTTCGTTCCGGTTGCTGATGGCGAAGGCGTACGCCCCGCCGTTGAACTTGCCCATACCGGCGACCGTCCTGAGCTGCCCGGCGTCGGCGGGAACCGTGCCCAGGCTCTCCGTGCCCCACCTCGTGCCGTCGTAGCGGTACTGCCACAGCTGCCGGGCATCATCCAGTACCACCACGACGGGCATTCCGTACTCGGTCGTATCGGCACCGACGGCGTCCACGATCCTGCCCGCGCCGTCCGGCCGCGGGAACTTGGCCCAGCTCGTGGCGTCACCGTCGTGGGAGAACTCCCACAGATTGCCGTCCGCGCCGATGGCGTACGCCCGGACACCGTGGTTGACGCCGACCGCGCCGGCGCCCTCGACGATCGTGGTGCTGCTGGAGTCCCGGGAGGGGTAACCCCGGTCGGCCTTGCTCCAGTCGGAACCGCTCTGCTCGAACTCCCACATCCTGCCCTGGGAGTCGACGGCGAACTCGTCCGCCCAGAAGTTGATGCCGTCGGTGACCATGGCGGCGCCGACCTGCTCCACGATCTGCGGCCCCGTATCGGCACTCGCGGCCGTCGAGGGCACCACGAGACACGCGGTGAGCACCGCCAGCGTCGCGGGGACGAGGGCCGGGTGCCGCCGTCCGGTTCTGGTTCTGATGGCCATGTCTTCTCCTCCAGGCGTGGGGCGCAGCGTGTGCTGTGCCGTGGTTCCCACGCTAGGAAGTCGGCAGGTCAGTACCACTGGACCGGAACTGTACCCACCGCACCCACTCCGACCTGCGCAAACTCCCCACAGCGGCAAGGACGACACCCGAACCGGCAGAACGGCGGCAACCTTTCCGACACGCGGAGGCTCCACCGCGCCGGCTTTCCCGGCCGTGCCGCCTTCGCCCTCCCCCGCACCACGCCCGACGACCTCGCCTCAGCCGTGCGCCGAGCGGTTCCCTGCCGGCCGGGATCCCTCCGCTGTACGGCGGTAGAGCACGGACCGGCCGGACCGGGCGCGGGCGACGAGACCGGCCCGGTGCAGCACGCCCAGGTGGTACGACACCGTGGCGGGGCTGAGGAAGCGACGTGCCGCCAGCTGCGCGGTGGAGGCCGGTCGCGCAAGCGCGGCGAGCAGCCCGGCGCGGGTGGGGCCGAGCAGCCTGGCCATCTCGGCGGAGGGGGCCGCCGGAGCGATGGACTTGGCGATGGCCGTATCACGCACGGGATAGGCCGGCATGGGCGGCCTCCGTCCGCCCCGCGTCGGATCCACGGCCACGCCCGGCCCCGCAGCCACCAGTGACGGCATCACGACCACCAGGGGCACGGGCAGGGCGACCGTGAACCGATTGTCGACGGTGTCCCGCCGGGTGGTGTGGCAGCGATCTCTGCGTAGCCCCTGGTCAGGGGCGGCCATCGCGCAACTCTCCGAGTGGCGAGGCTCGTTGAAGCGAGAGGTGACGCGATGGCCTTGCCCCGGCATGACTTACTGATCGTTTCAGAAGGAGGCTCGCAGGCGGCGCAGGCAGATGAGGCACGCACCCGGACGCCCTGCCCATCGTGACCGCCAACGGCACGACCCTCAGCTCGACATCGTCCCTGTGGGTTTTTGGTGGTGAGTCGGCGAATCGGATCAGTTCAGCCGTGGTGGGACCCAGGCGTGGTGCCGAAGGATCATGCGGACGGCGGCGCGGGAGGGTGTCAGTCGCATGGCCGTGTTGCGCAGGGCGATGGCCAGTGGGTGGGAGAGTCGCTGGCCCATCCGCCCGGCCTGCCGGGCGGCCCGCGCGACCGCCTGGCTGCGCGGTCGGCGTTCGGTGTCGTAGCGGGTGAGTGCGGCTTCGACGGTGGGTCCGGTGGCGAGGGCGGCGGCCAGGACAACCGCGTCCTCCAGTGTTTGGCAGGCTCCCTGTCCGAGGTTGGGGATCATCGTGTGTGCCGCGTCGCCGAGCAGCGCGATCCGGCCGACCGTGTACGAGGTGAGCGGCGTGCGGAGTTCGTTGACGTCGTGGTGCAGCACGGCGCCGGCCCGGGTTGCGTTGAGCAGGGCGGGGATCGGGTCGTGCCAGTTGTGGAATCGTCGGCGCAGTTCGGCCAGTGGGTCGGCGAACCGCGTCCCGGCGGGGAGGTTGAGGACGGCGTGCCACTCGGCCCGCCCGTCTTCGAACGCGATGTGTCCGAATTCGGCGCCTTGACCCCAGGTCAGCTCGAAGTCGGTGCGCAGTTCGACCGTTTGCTCGGTGATGGCGCGCAGCACCGTCGAGCCGCTGTAGACGGGGCCGGGGTGGGCTGGGAAGAGATGGCTGCGCACCTTGCTGCCGATGCCGTCGGCCGCCACCACCAGTTCGGCGTCCAGGATCGTGTCGCCGCAGCCGACTCGAACCGTCCCGGGGCCGATGTGCTGGACCGAGTCGGCCTCGGAGCCGATCAGCAGTGCCTCGGCGGGCAGGGACTCGCGAAGCAGCCGGTGCAAGGTGGCGCGGGGGATGCCCATGATCGGCGTGCCGACCGCCTTCTCCAGCACCGCGCCGTCCATCCGGGCCAGCCAACCACCCTCTGGTGTGCGGGTGCCGCCGCTGTACTGGCCTCGCGAGGCCGCCCGCACCGCCTCGCCGACGCCGAGTTCGTCCAGTGCCCGAAGGCCGTTGGCAGCCAGCGAGATGCCTGCCCCCGCGTCGTCGAGCACGGACGCGCGCTCGACCACCGTCACCTGCCAGCCGATGCGGCGCAGACCGATCGCGGCGGCCAGCCCGCCGATGCCCCCTCCGACGACCACTGCTGTGTTGCCCATGCCGAACCCCCAGCGCCTTCTACATCTGTAGAAGGCGACCTTACCTGGATCTCTACAGGTGTAGAAAGGAGCCATGGTTTCGGATCGGCGCACTCTCCTCGCGGACGCGGCACTGGATGTACTTGCCGACGAAGGGATCCGCGGCCTGACCCACCGGGCAGTCGACCGTAAAGCGGCCCTGCCGCCCGGCACCACGTCGGCGTACTTCCGCACCCGGGCCGCGCTGCTCACCGGACTCGTCACTCGCCTGGTCCAACTCGACCAGGAGGAACTGCAAACGATGGCCGAGCGACTCCCACCCATCCGCACCGCCGAGGAGCTGGTGGACGGCATGGTGTTGCTCACCCGACAGCGACTCACCGGAGAGGGCCGCCGCCGCTCGCTCGCCCGGTACGCCTGCGCCGTCGAGAGTGTGCGCGACCCTGAGCTGCGCGAGATCCTCGTCCCCCGCGGGAACGCCGGCCGCGAAGCCGTCCGACTGTTCCTCGCCGGCCAGGGCGTGACGGACGTTGAGAACCGCACGCACACCCTGCTGACCTGCGTCGACGGACTGGTCTTCGACCGGCTGGTGAGCGGCGGCGAAGTGCCGCGCGAGGCCCTCGAAGGCATTGCCGCCGCCGCCCTGCGTTAAGGACCCAGCCGCCCACGGTTCCGGCCCGAGCAGCATGCCGTCGGTCAGAAAGCACGCCTCCTCCTCGTTCGAACGCTCGGCATCCGCTTTCGCGCGGCGCGTCGACCTCACCCGGGTTGCGTTCCAACTGGCCGGCGACCCCTTCGCCGCCCACGCCCTCATTCTGAAACAGTCAGTTACTTCGCCTGCAACCGTCGTGCCACGCGTGGGTGTGTGACAGTGGGCGGTTGGGCCTGCCGGTGCCCATGTCGGTGTCTCGCTAATGTGGGCTCGTCCCCCTTGCCCTCCTGCTTGCGTGTCGGCAGCTCGTTCGAGAATGGACCAACACGATGAAACGCAACGTCGCAGTCTTCGGTGCCGGGTACATCGGCCTGGTGACAGGGGCGTGCTTCGCCGAACTCGGTCACACGGTGACGGTGCGGGACATCGTCCCGGAGCGGATCGACCAGCTGAATGCGGGTGAAGTTCCCATTTACGAGCCGGGGTTGGGCGAGATGATCGCTCGTAACCGGGGACGTTTGGCCTTCACGTTGGACGCGGACGAGGCGGTGAAGGACGCCGAAATCGTGTACGTGTGCGTCGATACGCCTCCGACCGCTTCCGGCGACGCCGACTTGTCCCGGGTCTTCGCCGTGATCGACGCACTGAAGAGGGCGTCCCACCTGACCGCGGTGGTGGTGAAGTCGACCGTTCCGGTGGGTACCGGAGAGCGGATTCGGGCCGCACTGGACGATGCCGGGCTCGCTCATGTCGGGTATGCCGCCAACCCGGAGTTCACCGCCGAGGGCAAGGCCGTGGGCGACTTCATGCACCCCGATCGGGTGGTGGTCGGGGTCTGGGACGACGCCACCGGCAAGTTGATCGCCGATCTGCACGACGGTGTGGACGGGCCGGTCATCGTGATGGACGTGCCGTCGGCGGAACTGACCAAGCTGGGCGCGAACGCGGCACTGGCCACGAAGATCACGCTGACCAACGAGCTGGCCACAGTGTGCGAAGCGACCGGCGCGGACATCGAGCAGGTCGCGAAGGCGATCGGCATGGACCCGCGAATCGGGTCTCACTTCATGCGGGCCGGTCTCGGGTATGGCGGTTCCTGCTTCCCGAAGGATTCCCGAGCCCTGCGCGCGCTGGCGAACAACGCGGGCACTCCCTTCCAGATGCTGACCGCCGTGATCGAGGTGAACGATCTCCAGCCGCGCCGCCACATCCAGCGGCTGAAGGCCGAGTTGGGCGGGTTGCGTGGCCGTACGGTCGCCTTGCTGGGCATGACGTTCAAGGCGGGCACCGACGATATGCGGGAGGCGCCCAGCGCCATCATCGCCGCGCGGCTGCAAGCCGAAGGAGCAACCGTGCGCTGTTGGGACCCGATGGCGCAACCCGATCCCGTCGAGCCGTGGAAGTCCACGACCCGGCACAAGACTCCGTTGGAGGCCGTCGACGGAGCGGACGCGGCGGTCATCGTCACCGAATGGCCCGAGCTCACCGAGGTGCCCTGGGATCAGGCTCGAACGGCGATGCGGCGTCCGTTGATCCTCGACGGACGCAACCTCCTCGATCCGCAGACCATGGCGAGCACTGGCTTCACGTACATGAGCGTGGGTCGGCCTACGGTGACGGGCGCGGGCTGACAACGATTCTCCGCGATGGTGGCCCCCCGAGGGCGAACCTTCGGGGGCCACCGCCGCTCGGCACCATTGGTCGACAGCCGGATGAGCCCCCTCAAGGCGTGCACGGTCGGGCAGCGACTTCGCCGTAGGCGGTGTCCCACTCCTCAAGCAGAGTTCTGCTCACGTAGTTGCGAACGTTGCCGTAGCCGTCCGGGGAGCCCTGTTCTCTGCTCTCTCCCCCCGCAACTTCCAGGCATTGGTGCAGTCTTCCTGCCAGCGCTGGTCGAGGTAGAGCTTGTAGGTGTCGAGCTTGGTCGCGCGGCTGGTCCGACCAGCACCCGCATCCCGGGCATGCCGCCCGGCCGGCGGTCGTCCGGGCTTCGACCCGGACGACCGTGTCGGACACCTCGACGGATTCCACGGATACGTCCTCTACCGGGAAGAACAGCAACTCATCCAGCTGCGGCCGTACCGCGTTCACGGCGTAGCACTGTGGCCCCACCGGATTCCGGCCGGGCGTTTTTCGGGCGACCTCAACCCGCATTACCCGGAGAGCAACAGTCACGCTGTGTACGCGAACACAAGAAGTGGACCAGAGCCTGACGTGCGACACCGTTTGTCACCGAGTTTGGGCAGCACTTGATGATCGCAGGGACGGAAAATATCGATGCGAACTGACACCGGCCAGGTGGTCACGTCCTCGGTGCCGTCGTGGTGGCTGGCATAGGAGAGTCCTTTGAGGATCTTGGCGGGCCTTGCCGATCAGCGTCCCGACACCGCTCCCGGAGGGCCAGGGACACCAGGCTGTCCGGGAGATTTCGCCAGGTCGGAGGTGGGTTTCGAACCCGCTCGCAGCGGACTTGTTTTCCACTGCCCGGACGCGGCGACGAACGCGGTGATCTGCTGGCACACCGAGTACATGAACCCGGCCGTCGACCGGCTACGCGAAGTCGGCCGCGAGGTGGACGCCCAGGTCTTGGCACGCATCTTCCAGCTCGCAGCTCGGCCGTGAACCACTACGGCTCCATCGCCGTCGACGACGAAGTCACCGACGCCCCCGCAGCCGGACTGCAAGGGCCGGCCATCGCCGTACCCGGTCCCGGGGTAGCCGCGTTCGTAGCGAGAGTTCCCTTTCACGGTCGGCATCTCGGGGATCGTGGTGACTGCTCCCGGACCGGCTTGGTGGATCTGTGCTGGATGGCCACGGATACGAGTGGACGGTACGGCCGGTGCCCGAGGCGCAACTGCGCGGCCTCGGAAAACCAGCTGTCGTCAGATGACAGCCAGGTGCGCAGGAAGCCCCCGAGAGGTGATCGAGTGAACGAGAAGCCGAAAGCTCGGCGCCCGGTCCGAACGCGGACGCCCGCGACGGACGCGCGAGCGGT
>NZ_AEJC01000257.1 GCF_000317595.1 Streptomyces ipomoeae 91-03
CTCCGCCCCGAGCGCCCGCACCCCACGCCGGGCGAGCGTCCGCACGCTGGGCAGCAACACGTTGTCCTGCGCGGTGAGCATCGGGAACAGCCCCTGCGCCCGCCGGTCCGCCGGTACGAGTGCGACGCCGGCGCCGAGCGCGTCGGCGGGCCGAGCGGGCGCGACGACCCGCTCCCCGACCCGTACGGTCCCGCCGGTAGCGCGACGCCTGCCGAACAGGGTCTCCAACACCCGCGTACGCCCCGACCCGATCAGCCCGTACAGTCCCACGATCTCCCCTTCACCGACGGTGAGATCGACCGGCCCGAAGCCGGGGCCGCGCAGCCCGCGCACGGTGAGGCGGGCGGTGGGGGAGACGGTCGGCGCGGAAAGGGCCATGGCCTGGTCCGGTGCGGCGGCGGTGCGACGGGGGCGGTCGTTCCCGCTCGCCCTGGGGCGCCCGTCGAGGTCGTTCCCGCTCCTCCTGGGGCGCCCGTCGCGGTCGTCGGGCCCGGCAGGGGCGAGTTCGCCGTGACGGGCGACGTCGTGGTCCGCCGCGCCGCGGCCCCCGGTGTCCGTGTCGTCCGCGCCGCGGGCGGCAACCGCCGCTCCGCCGACGCCTGCGGCACGCTCCCCGACCGGCGAAACGGGGGCCGTGGCCGCCCCGCTCCCGGTGGAACCCGGCGACCCGGCACCCCGCCCACCCGTGATGGCGTCCACCAGCTCCCGGCGGCTCTGCCTGGCCCCCGTCGAATGGTGGGCGACCCGGCCGTCGCGCAGTACGGTCACCGCGTCCGCCAGGCGCTCGACCTCCGCCAGCAGATGCGTGACGTACACGATGGCGAGCCCCTGGCTCCGCAGGTCCTCCACCCGGGCGGCGAGCGCGTCGCTCTCGGCGCCGGACAGCGCGGCCGTGGGTTCGTCCAGGACCAGGACCGAGGCGCTGCGGCTGAGGGCCTTGGCGATCTCGACCAACTGCCGCTGACCCATGGGGAGTTCGCTCACCCGGTCGCGGGGCGAGCAGCTCGCGGCGACGCGGTCGAGGAGTTCGGCGGCGACCTTCTCCTGGGCCCGGCGGTCGATACGGCCGTACCGGGTCCACTCCTGGCCGAGGAAGATGTTCTCGGTGACGGTCAGGGAGTCCACGACGCTCAGCGTCTGGAAGATGATCGCCACCCCGGCCGCGATCGACTCGCGCGGGCTCAGCCGGCCGTACGGGACACCGCCCACCTCGATCGTCCCGGAGTCGGGCGGAAACGCGCCGCCGAGGCACTTGATCAGGGTGGACTTCCCGGCCCCGTTGTGGCCGAGGAGGGCGTGGACCTGCCCCGCGGGCACGGTCAGATCCACCCCGTCCAGTGCCCGCACTCCCCCGAAGGACTTGCTCAGGGACATGATCCGCAGGTTCGGCGGGACGCCGGCCCCGGCGATGCCGCTCCCGCCCGTTCCACCGGCGGCACCAATCCCACCGGCGACACCAGTCCCCCATGCGGCACCCGTCCCACCAGTGACATGTGTCCCATCAGCCTCACCGGCCCCGCCGGTCGCATCGCTCAAGTCAGCCATGGCCCAGCCCTACGCGTTCTGGGCGAGCAGCGCGTCGATCTCCGCCGTGTCGCCGCTCCGGACCAGCTTGACCGGCACCTGGATACTCGGGTTCGCCTTGCCGGCGGCGACCGCGAGCGGCACGTCGACGATGGCGTTGGCCATGTCCTGCGGGGCGAGGGCGGAGGAGGCGCGGTA
>NZ_AEJC01000258.1 GCF_000317595.1 Streptomyces ipomoeae 91-03
GCTGCCGCTCATGGCCTCCCCCGTTTCCCCCGTTCCCCCGTGTTTCCCCCGTGCCTCCGATTCGGCGTTCCCCCGCGCCCTCGGTGGCTTCCCCCGTCGAGGCCCGCCGCCCCCGTGCCGGCGGGCCTCGTGTGTCGAGGATGTGCCCGCACGCAGGGGGAGTTGAAGCCCCGTGACATGGGTTCAGAGGTTGATTTGAGGGTTCCGTAGACGGCCTACGCACCCTTGCGTAGACAGGGGCCGTGTGTCTCGTCGGCCGACCGTGTGCGTCGGTGCCCGGTTCGTGGTGATGGTCTCGGGAGGACTGTCAGACCCCGGCCGCACAATTCGCTCATGGCGACGCGATGCGACATGGCACTGGAGTGGCAGCTCGAAAAGGTGGCGGAGGAAGCGGCCGGCCAGGCGGTGAAGGACGCCATGGCCGCGGTGTTCGAGCACATGAACGGTGGGCCCGGCCGTGGACGTCGGGGCGGCAAGGAGCTCGTACGGCTGCTGGAGGAGGCACGGGGCACGGCGGCGGGCGCGGGGGAGTGGAACGTGGTGCGCATGCTCCAGGACTCGCTCGACTACGCCCAGGGCCTCATCCTCAGACCGGACTTCGACGAGCGCTACCGGCTCACCCGGGACGGCAAGCGGGACAGGATCAGCCTGGACTACCTCGCGAAGACGATGTGGGTGACGCACCGGTGGATGGTCGAGGAGGGCCGGGACTACCTGGCGGAGCATCCCGACGCGGGTATGGCGGAGTTCCTGGAGCACTTCAGGGCCCAGGGCGAGGACGCGCTGTTCATGGAGGCCCCCGAGGACCGGCCCGGACGGTGGGTGATCCCACGCGGCCGGGCGGAGACGGCGCTGTGGCTGGAACGGATCCTGAGGGACGGCCGTATCGACATCGAGGACCCCGCCCTCGCGGCCCGGGACATCGTCACCTCCCCGGAGACCCTGGCTCTGCTCGCCGCCGACGACAAGGGCCAACTCATCATCCAGGCAGCTGAGTTGCGCCGTCGTGCCACCGGACTCGAAGAGCTGCGCGCGGTCGTCGAGGATCCGAACGCCCTGGAGCGTGACCTCCAGCGTGCGCTGGAAGGCCAGCACTGGATCTTCGGTGGCCGTTTCGTCGGCGAGGCCGCGCAGCGCAGGCTCGTGCCGGGCGACGAGGTCGACATCCCGCTGATACGCGGTGACGGCGCCCTGCGCATCGTCGAACTCAAGCGAGCCATGGGCCTCAGGGAGCCCTTGGTGACCCGGCACCGCAACGCCTGGGTGCCGGCGGCCCAGGTCCACCGGGCCGTCAGCCAGGCCGTCAACTACCTGGTGGGGCTGGATGAGGACCGGTCCCGCATCCGCGACGAGTTCGGCATCGAGACGCGGCGGGCCGGCGCCCTCGTGCTCATCGGTCATCCCGCCCTCCACCCGGACGTACCGGAGGAGGAGATCACCGAGGCCCTGCGCACGTTCAACGCCCATATGAGCCGGGTCGAGGTGCTGACCTACAAGGAGTTGCTGGACAACGCCCGGCGGTCGCTGGGTGGTTCGGGCGAGGAGGGGGACGAAGCCCGCCGTACGGGGAGGGTGCCGTATCCGCTGCCGCCGGAGCCGTGACCTCCTGGGAGGTGGGCCGGACCGCGGCGGATGTGCCGGCGCCGGAGCCGGGTCCCTCACGTCGAGACTCAGGCCGGGCCTTTCGCCACCGCACTGGCGCGCACGCCGCCGCGGTCCTCGCCCTGCCCGCGTGTGCCGGACGGAAGCACCTCGTCCGGGCCGTCCGGCGACTGTCGCGGGCGGTGCGTCCGACGGCCGACGAATCATCGGCTGATGCGCCGACGCGTGGACGCGGTCGGAGCGGTTGGTGCCGGGCGACGGCGCCGCTCGGGCGCGACAGGACAGATGTCAGCGGCGGCGCCGCCCGGGTCTCGGGTGTTCTCGGCGGATCAGGTGGATCAGGCACATCGGTCGGCCGGGAGTCGGCCGGGGGTCGGGTGGGATGGTCGGACCTGGGCGCCCGAGAGGCGTTCCACGGCCCGCAGCAGGGCCGAGTGGTCGAGGCCGCCGTCGCCCTGGGCACGCAGCGAGGCCACCAGCTGGGCCACCACCGCGCCGACGGGCAGGGCGGCGCCCACGGCGCGGGCGGCGTCGGTGACGATGCCCATGTCCTTGTGGTGCAGATCGATGCGGAAGCCCGGCTTGAAGTCCCGGTCGAGGAAGTTGTCCTTCTTGCGGGTCAGCACGGTCGAGCCGGCGAGGCCGCCGCCCAGGACGTCGAGTGCCGCCTTGAGGTCGACGCCCGACTTCTCCAGGAAGACCACGGCCTCGGCGCACGCCTGGATGTTGACGGCGACGATCAGCTGGTTCGCGGCCTTCACGGTCTGCCCGGAACCGTGCGGTCCGCACAGCACGATGGTCCTGCCGAGCGCTTCGAAGACCGGCCGGGCCGCGTCGAAGTCGGCCTGCTCACCGCCGACCATGATGGACAGCACGGCCTCGACGGCCCCGGCCTCACCACCGGAGACGGGCGCGTCGAGGACCCGGATGCCCTTCTCCTCGGCTGCCTCGGCCAGGTCGATCGAGGTCTGCGGGGTGATGGACGACATGTCGATCAGCAGACTCCCGGGCCGGGCGTTCTCCAGGATGCCCTCGGGGCCGTACGCGATCGCCTCCACCTGCGGTGACGCGGGCACCATCGTGATCACGACATCGGCGTCCCGCACGGCCTCGGCGACGGAACCGGCCGCCGTGCCCCCGGCCGCGGCCAGCCGGTCGAGCTTGTCCTGCTCCAGGGTGTAGCCGGTGACGTCGTAACCCGCCTTGATCAGGTTCTCCGACATGGGCGAGCCCATGATGCCGAGGCCTATCCAGGCGATCGCCGGCCGGGACGGGCCGGCCGGGCGGGAAGAGTTCGCGAGGTTGCTCATGATGGGGGTGCCTCTCCGTACGGGGTCAGCGGGACAGCCAGTCGAACGCCTCATGGCTCGGGCGGTCGCCCGGCTTGTACTCCAGGCCGACCCAGCCGTCGTAGCCGGTCTTCCTCAGCTGGTCGAGGAGGTCCCGCAGGGGCAGGGAGCCGGTGTCGGGCGCGCCGCGTCCCGGGTTGTCGGCGATCTGGACATGGCCCGTACGGTCGGTGTAGCGCTCGATCACCGACGGCAGGTCCTCCCCGTTCATGGACAGGTGGTAGAGGTCCATCAGGAAGCGCGCGTTGCCGAGGCCCGTCGCGTCGTTGACCTTGTCGACGACCCCCACCGCCGCAGGCGCGCTCACCAGCGGATACAGCGGCGACTCCACCCTGTTCAGGGCCTCGATCAGCAGGATCGCGCCGATCCGGTCGGCGGCCCGGGCCGCGAGCACCAGGTTCTCCAGCGCCAGCGCGTCCTGCTCGGCCGGGTCCACGCCGTCGACGCGGTTGCCGTACAGGGCGTTGAGGGCCTTGCAGCCCAGGGACTGGGCGAAGTCGGCGACCACGTCGATGTTGGCGCGGAACCGCTCCGACTCCGTGCCGGGGAGCGACAGGGCGCCGCGATCCGGGCCCGGGAGCTGTCCGGCGTAGAAGTTCAGCCCGATCAGCTGGACGCCGGCGTCCTCGATCGCGCGCTTCAGGGCGTCGAGCTCGGCGCGCTCGGGGGTGGGAGAGTCGAGCCAGGGCCACCACAGCTCGACGGCGGTGAAACCGGCCGCCGCGGCAGCCGCCGGGCGCTCCAGGAGCGGCAGCTCCGTGAAGAGAATCGACAGATTGACGTCGAAGCGCTGCTCTGCGGGTCCCATGGGGCGGGCGCTCCCTTCGGTGCGGCCATGATTCCGCATTGCGGAATCTAGTTTCTGCTTAATGGAAGGCTGCCGTCGAGGGTCTGGCTCTGTCAAGAGGGGGCGGTGGAACCGGGTGCCGCGCGTTAGGTTGGGCGCGTGCGATTGCGAGTGGAGTTCACGACCGAGCCCTTCGACCTGGACGAGCCGCCCCGGCATGCGCTGGTCGCCCGGGAAGTCCTGGAGGCCGCCGACCTGGAAGCCGTGGACGTGGGCCCGTTCGGCAACACGGCGGAGGGTGGCGCCGACACCGTGCTCTCCACCGTGGACGCCGTGCTGCGCAGGGCCCTGGAGTCCGGCGCCACTCGGATCTCGCTGCAGATCAACGTGATCGGGGAGTCCGGCGGCGCCATGGAGACCAAGGGGGGACGGGGGTGACCGCCCACGGGGACGACCCCTTCGTCATGGCGGTGAAGCCGCTGGTCGACGCCATGGGCGGGGTCATGCTGCCGCCGGACGAGGCCGGCCCCGACGACGTCGTGCTCTCCTGGCAGGGCGCCGACGTCGTCGCCGTACGTCTGCCGCAGCTCGCCGAGTCGCTGGACCACATCCTGGCCGCGCTGGAGCGGGGGCACGGCAAGCCGCTGGCCGACCTCGACCGCAAGGCCAAGCAGGAGGTCGTACGCACACTCGAAGCGCGCGGTGCCTTCTCCGTACGGCACGGCGTGGAGACCGTCGCGAGCGCGCTCGGCGTCAGTCGCTTCACCGTCTACAACTACCTCAATTACGCCAATGAGCAGCGGGCCAAGGCGCGCGCGGGCGACGAACCGGGAGCTATTGACGGTATGTGAGCAAGCGTGGACGATGGGTGAGTCGGCAAGTGCGGGGGTAAGCCGCTGGAGGCGTCCATGCCCGAAATGCATGATCCTTCGGATACGGAATCGGACGGCATCGAGCTCGATTTCGACGAGCTGGATCTCAACTCCGTCGATTCGCTGGAGGGTACGGCTCTCGGTCAGGTTCTGCTGGAGGTATTCGGTGGCCGCCGCAGAGGACCACGGCCACCGACACCGTTCAGTTCACACAGCCGTCACAGCCAGTTCAACTCCTTCAGTTCCTTCAGCTCCTTCAACAGCTTCGACTCCTTCAGCTCGTTCAGCAGTTTCGATTCGTTCAGCTCCTTCAGCAGCTTCGACTCCTTCAGTTCCTTCAGCTCCTTCAGTTCCCACAGTTCGTGGTCCGGCCGTGCCTGACGCGGCCCCGGAAGCCGCGACCCAGCCGTTCAGGTCCTTCATCTGCAAGGTCGCCTCGCGCTGCAACCTCGACTGTGACTACTGCTATGTCTATCGGCACGCCGACCAGTCGTGGCGGTCGCAGCCGACGCGCATGTCCCTGGAGACCGCCGCCCAGCTCGGGCGCCGGATCAACGAGCACGCCCGTGAGCACGGTCTGGAGCGGGTGGACTTCATCCTCCACGGAGGGGAACCGCTCCTGCTGGGCGTGGACTACCTCCGCGCGCTCTGCGAGACGGTCACGCGGGCGGCGCCGGACGTGCGGATCCGCTGGAACGGGCAGACCAACGGCACCCCGTACACGGAGGAAGTGCTGGAGTTCTGCCGTGAGTGGGAGGTGTCCTTCGGGCTGAGCATGGACGGGCCGCGGGCGGTCAACGACCGGCACCGCCTCGATCACGCGGGCAGATCGTCGTTCGCGCAGGTGGAGCGGTGCATCGGGCTGTTGAGCAGCCCGGAGGCCCGAGGGCTGTGGGGCGGGATCCTGGCGGTGATCGACCTGGAGGCGGACCCGGTCGAGACATACTCCTACCTCCGCTCGTTCGATCCGCCGTCCATCGATTTCCTGCTCCCACTGGGACACCACGATCTACGGCCGCCGGGAAAGGAGAGACTCGACGTCACTCCGTATGCCGACTGGCTGCTCAGGGTTTTCGAGATGTGGTACGGGGAACGCCCTCAGCCCCTCAGGATCAGGCGGTTCAGAGACATCATCGCCCTCTATCTGGGGGCCACGGACAGTTCCGAGGAATGGGGGCTGCAACCGGTCGACTTCATCGTGGTGGAGACGAACGGGGAGATACAGGCGGTCGACACACTGAAAGTGACCTACCCGGGCGCCTGTGAGCTGGGTCTGAACATATTCGACGACAGTTTCGATACGGCTCTGAGGTCGCCGCTGGTGCGTTCACGCCAGAACAACTGGGGGACCCTGGGAGAGACCTGCCGGGAATGCGAGCTGGTCCGCATATGCGGAGGCGGGTACTTTCCCCACCGGTATTCGCGGCAGAACGGATTCCGGAACGAGTCCGTGTACTGCGCCGATCTGAAGAAGCTCATCCGGGTGGTCACCGGCACCGTCGGAAAAGATCTGCGGCGCCTGGCCAAACGTGTCGAAGTCGAAAGCGACGGGGGGAAAGCACGATGACCGCGACGATCCCGCGGCTCGACCGCACCACCATCACGTCGTTGGCGGCCCCCACCGGCTGGACGGGGACCACGCGCGCGGTCTTCGCGGCCCGGTACCTCCATACGCTGGTGGGCATCCGCAGGCTGGCGGCGCTGCTTGCCGAGCAGGCCCCCGGCCCCTTGGCGGAGGCGGACCTCATGGCGAGCCTGGAGGCGATCGGGGCGGCTCCGGCCGACGCGCAGAAGCGGGTGCTCAACCATCCGAGCGCGGCGTTCTGGGTCGATGTGGCCTGGAACCTGGTCGCGCGGCGAGCACACGAGCGCTTCCCCGAGGTGCATCTCGTTCCGCATCTGAGGGAGTTCGCGCGCTTCGCGCTGTCGGCGCTGCTGCTGTGCGGTGAGGGCCGGCTGACGGCCGATGTGCGCGCGGACTCCGCCGGACGGATCAGTCTGCCGGGCTCCGGAGTGACCCTGGAGGGGGCGGCACCATGGGCCCGTACCTCCCTGACCGTTGACAACGGCCACCTGGCCTGGAGCGGACAACGGCTACGGGTACCGAGGCTCGCGGTCGGCACGGAGCTCAACTGGCTCGACCGGGACCTGCGGCTCGGCGGCCGGACCGAATTCACCTTCGCCGAGCTCGACCCCGCCGAGGCGCGGCGCTGGCAGGACGAGCTGAACGGCCATGTCGACCTCATCGGAGCGGTGTGCGAGCCCCTCGCCGAGGAACTCGTCGGCGGGCTCGGCGTCATCGTCCCCGTACGGTCCCCAGACCCGTCGCGTCTGCATGTGAGCGGCAGCTTCCACGAGGCGCCCGGCCTGGTCGCGCTGGCGCTCGGCGAACGGATGGCGACGGCCGAGGCACTGGTGCACGAGTACGGTCACCAGAAGCTCAACGCCCTCCTTCCGCTCGACCCGCTGATCATCGACGACACCGGTGAAGCGGTCCATTACTCGCCCTGGCGGGACGACCCCAGGCCGCTGAGCGGACTGCTGCACGCCGTCTACAGCTTCACGAGCGTCGCCGACTTCTACCGCGCGCTCCTGGACACCCCGGACGTCGGCGGCCTGGACCCGCGGCACGTGGTGAACCGCGTGTACCGGGTGGTCCGCCAGGTCCGCGACGGGCTCAGCGAACTGCGGGCCGCGGCCACCCTGTCGCCCCTGGGCGCGGCGTTCGTCGACGCCGTCACCGCCCGGATCGACGCGTGCGACGGGGTCCTGCCCGCACCCGCGTCCGGGGACCGCCGCCGCATCGACGCCGAGCGCGCCGCGCACCGCGCCCGCTGGGACGAACGGCATCCGGCCGTGCCCGTGGCGTCGACGGAGCGGAGCGCGCGGACCGGTCCGCACGACGCCGCCACGTGCGCGACCCTGCACGCCCTGGGCCTCCCGAAGGACTGGGACCTGAGCTCGATCGTCCGCCGCTGGTATCCGGGGGACTCGCTGCTCGAGTCCGTGCGTGCCCTGCGCCTGCCGCGCGACGGGACGGCCGCCGATGTACTGCCGAAGACCGTCCCGGGCGAGAGCCTGATCCCGGACCTCGCGGCGGCGCATGTCGCGTATGTGTGCGAGGACTACCGAACCGCCGCTGTGCGCTACGCGGCCTGTGTCAACCACGACCCGCGCAGCCCGTACTTCTGGCAGTGCTACGCGTTCGCGCTCCGCCATCTCGGCCGCCGCGACGAGGCGCTCTACATCCTCACCCACACCGCAACCCTCATGGCGCGGCGGTTCCCGCTCTCCGTCGACGAGGACGTACGCACCACGGCGGAGGCCATGGCATGGGGCCTGCGTCTGCCGGACGGGGCGGAGCCCGACCCGGCTTCCGTACGCCCGGTGAACCTGCCGGTGACGGAGGCGGTCGAGCGTGAACTGCGGGCCGGCCGGTACTGGGGCCTGGTCGAGGCGACGCGCGGTGGAGGCCAGCTCGCCACGCTGATCGCCGTGGCGAACGGGCTGAAACCGGCGATGGACCTGTGGATCCCCCACGACGGCTGGCCCGCCCTGCGAACCCTCACCGAGGAACTCGGCCTGGTCCACCATGTGGACGCCTGCTTCGACAGGTTCTCACCGCAGATCGACCAGGTTCCACCGAAGCAGCTCACGACCACACGGGCGGCGTTCCTGCCCGACCTGCGGGAAGGCGCCGAGGCGCATGTGTTCCTCGCCCGCGACCAGGCCGCCCTCGACCGCGTGGTCGGCTCCGGCTGGTACCCCCTGATCGTCGACGGTAAGGTCGTCAACAAACACCGGGCGGACCACGACACGTTCGGGGAGGCCCTCGGCTACCCCGAGTGCTGCCAGGAGTTCTTCCGGGAGCGCAACAACTGGAACGAGGACAACACCTACTACGCGGCACTGCGCAACACCCAGGGCAGGCCGTCTGCCCTGTGCAACCCCTACCTGCGGCACACCGTCTACGGCCTCGTCCCGTACATGCCCTGCTCCTACGCGTGCCCCGCCACCATGAAGTTCGCCGGCCGCCTCCACGAGGTCATCCGCGCCGAACTCCCGCGCTACGCGGAGGCGATCGAGCAGGCCATGGTCAAGCCGCTGCTGTGCGTCTCGGAACTCCGGATGTACGGCTTCCAAGGGGAGACCGTCCGCCACGGCGACGACGGAACGGTCACCATCACCTACACGGGCGCGGAGTCCCTCTACCCGATCGAGCACACCGACCCCCTCTCCGACCTGCTCCGCGCGGGCGATCGCTGCACCCTCGACGGCAACGTCATCCACATCCGCCGCGCGGACACCTACATCGCGGGCTACGAGGCCCGGGGGGACCGGCACGGTCCGGAGTGCCCCTTCGTCATCTCCTTCATCTGATCCTTCGTCTGAGCCTTCACCTGACACCGGATTTTTCAACAAACTGTTGACGCGGTGTCGTCGCAGGGCGTTAGCTTGCCGTAGCCAGTCCAGCACCACGGCCACGGAGGCTCCCGTGACTTCGAGTTCTTCGACGCCGGGCCTCGCCCGGTTCAACGCCCTGGAGGAGCACGCGGCCACCGCGGCACTCCACGAGGCGTGCGCCTCGGCGGAATGGGGCCGCAGACTGCTCGCCGGCCGTCCGTATGCCACCGTCGACGACCTCCTCGCCGCGAGCGACGCCGCCATGGCCGAGCTGACCGCCGAGGACCTGGCGGAGGCCATGGCCGGGCACCCGCCGATCGGCCGCCCCAAGCCGGGGGACCCCACCTCGGCCCGGGAGCAGCGCGGCATGGCTGGCGCCTCCGACGAGCTGAAGGCGGAGATGCTCGAACTGAACCTGGCCTACCAGGAGAAGTTCGGCCATGTCTTCCTGATCTGCGCCACCGGCCGCACCGGCGAACAGATGCGCGACGCGGTCAAGGAACGGATCGGCAACGCGCCGGAGCGGGAACGCGAGATCGTCCGCACCGAGCTGGGCAGGATCAACCGCATCCGCCTCACCCGGCTCGTCGAAGAGGACTGAGAGCAGCATGAGCACCAGCACCACCGCCTCGGTGTCCACCCACATCCTGGACACCAGCGTCGGCCGCCCCGCCCGGGGAGTCGCCGTCCGGCTCGCCGCCCGCTCCGGCCGCGACGCGGACTGGCAGGCGCTCGGCGGCTCCGCGACCGACACCGACGGCCGGTGCAAGGATCTCCCGGCCCTGCCGGAGGGGACCACCCACGTACGGCTCGACTTCGAGGTCGAGCCCTACCTCGAAAAGACCGCGAAGAAGCAAGCCGATGCGCAGCAGGACGCCCCCGCGAATCGGGACAGCGGCACCGTGGGAGCGTTCTTCCCGGAGGTGGCGATCACCTTCGCCGTGAACCCCGGCGAGCACTACCACGTACCGCTGCTGCTCAACCCGTTCGGCTACTCCGTATACCGAGGGAGCTAGCAGAAGATGCCCACGATTCTGGGACAGAACCAGTACGGCAAGGCCGAGAACCGAGTCGTCAAGATCACGCGGGACGGCGCCACCCACCACATCAAGGACCTGAACGTGTCCGTGTCGCTCTCCGGCGACATGGAGGAGGTCCACCTCTCCGGCTCGAACGCCAACGTCCTGCCGACCGACACCACCAAGAACACGGTGTACGCCTTCGCCAAGGAGAAGGGCATCGAGTCCGCCGAACAGTTCGGCATCCACCTCGCCCGGCACTTCGTGACCTCCCAGCCGGCGATCCACCGGGCCCGCATCCGCATCGAGGAGTACGCCTGGGAGCGCATCGAGCACACCGGTGACGGCGCGCACTCCTTCGTCCGCAAGGGCCAGGAGACCCGCCTCGCCCAGATCACCTACGACGGCTCGTCGTGGGAGGTCGTCTCCGGTCTCAAGGACCTCACCGTCATGAACTCGACCGACTCCGAGTTCTGGGGCTACGTCAAGGACAAGTACACGACGCTCCCCGAGGCGTACGACCGTATCCTCGCCACCGAGGTCTCCGGCCGCTGGCGCTTCAACTGGACGGACGACGAGCAGCCGATGCCCGACTGGGACGAGTCGTACGCGCAGGTGAAGCGGCACACGCTCCAGGCCTTCGCCGAGACGTACTCGCTCTCGCTCCAGCAGACCCTCTACGCGATGGGAGCGCGGATCATCGACAACCGCGGCGAGATCGACGAGGTCCGCTTCTCCCTCCCGAACAAGCATCACTTCCTGGTGGACCTCGCTCCGTTCGGCCTCAAGAACGACACCGCCGAGGGAGCCGTGTACTT
This sequence comes from Streptomyces ipomoeae 91-03, assembly GCF_000317595.1. Classification (GTDB taxonomy): domain Bacteria; phylum Actinomycetota; class Actinomycetes; order Streptomycetales; family Streptomycetaceae; genus Streptomyces; species Streptomyces ipomoeae. Next base: position 10,852 of record NZ_AEJC01000258.1, read on the forward strand.
CGCCGCCGACCGCCCCTACGGCCTGATCGAGGCCACGATCCTGCGGGACGGCGCCGAGGCGAAGCTCCCGGTCGACCTCACCACCCTCTGACGCGCACACGGAAGTAGAGGACGGACAACGATGGCTCAGCGCATCGTCATCGAGAACGCGGCGATCGCGACCGTGGACGCGAAGGACACCGAGTACGCCTCCGGCCATGTGGTCGTGGCGGACAACGTGATCGAGTCGGTCGGCGCGGGCAAGGCCCCCGAGGGACTGGCGGATGTCGTACGCCGGGTCGACGCGACCGGACACCTGGGCACCCCCGGGCTGGTCAACACCCACCACCACTTCTACCAGTGGATCACCCGGGGCCTGGCCACCGACCACAACCTGTTCAACTGGCTCGTCGCCCTCTACCCGACCTGGGCGCGCATCGACGAACGCATGACGTACGCGGCGGCCCAGGGCTCGCTCGCCATGATGGCCCGCGGCGGTGTGACGACCGCCATGGACCACCACTACGTCTTCCCGAAGGGCTCCGGCGATCTGTCGGGCTCGATCATCCGGGCGGCGCGCGAGACGGGCGTCCGCTTCACCCTCGCCCGCGGCTCCATGGACCGCAGCGAGAAGGACGGCGGCCTGCCTCCGGACTTCGCCGTCGAGACCCTGGAAGGCGCGCTCGCCGCCACCGAGGAGACCGTCAAGGAGCACCACGACAACTCCTTCGGCGCGATGACCCAGGTCGCCGTCGCCCCCTGCTCCCCCTTCTCCGTCTCCACCGAACTTCTCCGCCAGGGCGCCGAGTTGGCCCGCCGTCTCGGCGTACGACTGCACACCCACGGCTCGGAGACGGTCGAGGAGGAGAAGTTCTGCCACGAGCTGTTCGGCATGGGCCCGACCGACTACTTCGAGTCGACCGGCTGGCTCGGCGAGGACGTGTGGATGGCGCACTGCGTCCATATGAACGACTCCGACATCGACGCCTTCGCCCGTACGAGGACGGGGGTCGCCCACTGCCCGTCCTCCAACGCCCGGCTGGCGGCGGGCATCGCCCGTGTCCCCGACATGCTGGCGGCCGGCGTCCCGGTCGGCCTCGGCGTCGACGGCACCGCGTCCAACGAGTCCGGCGAACTCCACACCGAGCTGCGCAACGCGCTCCTCATCAACCGCCTCGGTGCCCACCGCGAAGCCGCCCTGAACGCCCGCCAGGCCCTCCGCCTCGGCACCTACGGCGGCGCCCAAGTCCTGGGCCGGGCAAGCGAGATCGGCTCCCTGGAGCCCGGCAAGCTCGCCGACCTCGTCCTGTGGAACCTCGACACCCTCGCCCACGCCTCCATCGCCGACCCGGTGACCGCCCTGGTCTTCGGCGCGGCGGCCCCGGTGACGCTGTCCCTCGTCAACGGCGCGCCGATCGTCGAGAACGGCCGTCTGCTGCACGTGGACGAGGACGCGATCGCCCGCTCGACGAGGGAAGAGGCCCAGCGGCTGGCGCGGATCGCCGCCGGGGACTGACCAGGCACTTGACCCGTACGGCAGCCGGGGCTCAAGCAGCACGGCACCGAGGAGCAGAAGGACTACTTCCTGCCGAAGATGGCGGCCGGTGACATCCGGGGGGCCTTCTCGATGTCGGAGCCGGGCCTCGGCTCCGATGTGTCGGCGATCACATCGAAGGCGGTCAAGGACGGCGACGAGTACGTCCTGAACGGTCAGAAGATGTGGCTGACGAACGGTGGAACGTCAACACTCGTCGCTGTTCTCGTCCGAAGTGACGAAGGACACTCCCCTTCGGAGACAGCCACGGCGCCCCACAAGTCGATGACGACCTTCTTGATCGAGAAGGAGGCCGGTTTCGGA
>NZ_AEJC01000259.1 GCF_000317595.1 Streptomyces ipomoeae 91-03
GCGGATGCGCGTCAGACGGTCACTCGGGCGTGATGATCCAGCGCCCGACCTCCCGGTGCCCGGAGTCGTACAGGGCCTGTCCGTCCCCGGGTTCGATCTCGCAGTGCCGGAGGTTGCCGCCCCAGTACCTGAGGATGCGCTCCAGCTCCTGGACGGTGGTGCCCTCGTCCCAGTCCGTGCTGTCCAGGTCGACCTCGAGAAGGAACTTCACGTCACGCGTCTCCACTTCTGTGTGGCTCGGATTCCGCACCGGTATCGGTCGGAACGGCATACGCCTGCCCGCGGGTCCTTCAATCGTTTCATTGAACTGCTACTTGAGACTTGACTGTTGCGAGGACGGCGGCGGTGGGGGCGAGGACGGCAGCTCCGGCAGCGGTGGGAATCGGCCCAACAGCCGTACGGCGCGCAGCAGTCGGTGGATGCGGGGCTGGTCGGAGACGAGCCGCAGCCGACCGCCGTGAGCCCTGGCCGTGGCCTCCGCCCGGCACAGCACCCGCAGCCCCGAGCAGTCGAAGAAGGTCACTCGGCGCAGATCGACGAGCACGTCCGGGGCGACGGCCCCGGTGACGACGGCCGTCAGATGCTCGGCCAGGAAACCAGCGGACGCGATGTCGATCTCGCCCCTGACCTGGACCACGGTGAACGGGCCGACCCGACGGCTGCGGGCGTACGCGTTCTCCGCCGCGAGTCCGGGTCCGTCGGCCCTGCCTTCGGGCGGACCGGCGGCCCGATCATGGGCTTCCGACGTCATGGCGGCTCCACCTTGTGAGGGGCAGGGCGCATTCGGGCTCGGTAGCTACCCCGGGGCGGTCGGGGCCATCCCTGTAGCGGCGCCTAGGGGGTCCATGGCACTCGAAATGGTGAATTCCGGCTATAGATATTGACTTTTTGGTGCTGCCGAGCCGGTGCGTGGTCCGTGAGGTCAGCCGGCCGGTGCGGCGATGCGCAGCGGTACCGCGTCCGCCGTGCCCGAAGCCGTGATGGTGGCCCGTGCGGCGTCGTGGGTGACATCCGTGTGAGCGGTGTTCGCGTGAGCGGCGTCGGTGTGCGTCGGCTCCGTGCCGGTCACCTCCGCCCACCAGGAGGGGCCGTCCTCGATGTGCCGCAGCAGTACTCCTTCGCGGATGGCCCAGGGGCAGATGGTGACCGACTTGAGATCGGTCAGCTTCATGGTGGTGTGCCCGACCAGCGCGCCGGCCAGGCTCTGTGCCGCGCGGGGCGCGGAGATGCCCGGAAGGGCGGAGCGCTCGGCCGCGGGGAGTTCGGCGAGGCGGGCGATCGCCCGGCGCAGGTCCGACCGGTGCAACTCCCGCTCCACGAACGGCCCGTGGCGGCCCGGCGCGGACCCGCACAGCCGGGAGAGCTGCTGGAAGGTACGCGAGGTGGCCACGGCGGTGCGCGGCCCCTCCCAGCGGATGCGCGCGGCGACGTCCCGCAGCTCATGGCGGACCTTGCGCCGCAGCGCCCTGACGCTGTCCGGCGACGGCGGATCCTGCCCCTGGAAGAACTCATGGGTCAACCGCCCGGCGCCCAGCGGCAGTGACGCCACGAAGTCCGGTAACCGCCCCCGTCCGAAGGCCACCTCCAGCGAACCGCCCCCGATGTCGAGCAGCGCGAGCGGCCCGGACCGCCAGCCCATCCACCGCCGGGCCCCGAGGAAGGTGAGCTCCGCCTCCACCTCGCCCGGCAGCGTGCACAGTTGTACGCCGGTGTCGGCGCGCACGCTGCGCAGCACGTCCCGGCAGTTCGGCGCGGAGCGCACCACGGCGGTCGCGAACGCCAGCGGGGCCGATGCGCCCCAGCGCTCGGCCGTACGGGCCGCCTCGGCGACCGCCCCGCACAGCCGCCGGACGGCCTCGTCCGGGACGTCCCCGCCCGGCGGCACCTCCTCGGACAGGCGTAGCCGCCACTTGGCGGTGTGCACCGGCAGCGGCACTCCGCCCTCTACGTCCGCCACCACGAGCCGTACGGTGTTCGATCCCACATCCACCAAGCTCATCCGCATGACCCTCGGAGTACCCACGAGTCGCTTCCGCACGCGTGCGCCTAGCGGCGTGCGGTGGCGCAAGGGCGCGTACCGGCCGCCGGGGCGCCCCTGCTCACAACCGATCGGGCCTGGCTTCACCACCCGGAGTGGAGCCGGAGGGTGTGTGAAGAATCGAACCCCTGATCATGACAAGCAGGCGCTATTGCATATGATGCGCAGGTGCAGGATTACAGCATCAGGGTGGCAGGCCCCGACGATCTCGACAGCGCCCGCGCGGTGATGCTCGACACCGTCTACCGGGACTTCGGAACAGGGTATGTGCCGCGTTGGCACGGTGACATCGTCGATCTCGACGGTGCGTACGTCGCCCCCGACCGGCATGTCCTCCTGGTGGCGGTCGACGAGCGGGACGGCGGTGTCGTCGGTACCGGCGCACTGGACTCCCGTGGTCCCGCCCATCCGCCCAACCCCCGCCGGCTCGCCGAGCGTTACCCGTCCGGCGAGACCGCCCAGCTGCGACGCGTGTACGTGCGCGCCGAGCACCGGCGGCGGGGGCTGGCCCGGCGGCTGGTCGCCGCGCTGCTGGACTTCGCGGCGGCCGACGGCGGCTACCGCTCCGTGTATCTGCACACGGACCCGGCGGTGCCCGGCGCCGAGGACTTCTGGCGCTCGCAGGGCGTGGCGGTGTGCGACGAGCGCGCGGAGACGGGAGAGCGGGTCGTGCACTTCGAAATCCCCATGCCCGCGACTCCCTCCGGGTCGTGGTCCGCGTCGGCCGCCCCCTCGGTGGTCGGATGAAAGTCATCGTCACATAGGCCGCCTGTCCCCTCGGCCGCTGCCATGCCCCCCACCCCCACAGAGAACCAAGGACCATGCGCTCTCCCCGCCGCCGTCGCGTCGTCGCCGGCCTGCTCCTCGCCCCCGCGCTGACCGGCTGCTTCGCCTCGGGCGGTGACACCTCCGGCGCCGACTCCGCCGACGGCTCCCGACTGCGCGTCGCCCTCGCCTTCCCGCCCGCCGAGAACTTCTCCCCGTACGGCGCCGACGCCACCCTCCTCAGCCGGCTCGGCGTCACCGAGAGCCTCACCAAGCTCGACGCCAACGGCGCCGCGGCGCCCGCGCTCGCCGAGTCCTGGACGCGTGAGAACGACCGGAACTGGCTCTTCAACCTGCGCGAGGCCCAGTTCCAGGACGGCACCGACGTCACCCCGGACGCGGTCGCCGTCGCCCTCACCCACGCCACCGAGGCCGAACCCGTCACCGCCGCGCTCTCCGGCATCACGCTCACCGCGAAGAGGAGCGGCGCGAACCAGGTGCGCATCACCACGAAGGACCCGGACCCCGCGCTGCCGCTCCGCCTGTCCAGCCCCGGCCTCGCGATCCTGTCCGAGAAGGCCTACGGCGAGGACGTGAACCCGGTCGGCACCGCCACCGGACCGTTCGAGCTCACCAAGGTCAACGGCACCACCGCGGCCACCCTGGACCGCTTCGACGACTACTGGGGCGGCCGGGCCCAGGCCTCCGGCGTCGACGCCCGGTTCATAGCCGACGGCACCGCTCGCACCAACGCCCTGCGCACCGACCAGGTCGACATGGCAGAGGCCGTCCCGGTCTCCCAGGCGTCCACCCTCGACAAGGGCACCGGCCATGAGACGGCCACCACCCGCACCACCAGCCTCCACCTCAACACCCGGTCCGGCGCCTTCAAGGACCCGAAGCTGCGGGCCGCCGCCCGTGCGGCCGTCGACGGCTCCGTCCTCGCCGAGGACGTGTACGAGGGCCATGCCGACCCCGGCGTCGGCATCTTCGGGCCCGCCGTGACCTGGGCCGCCGGCAAGAGGGCCGAACCGTCCGGGCGCGCCGAGGCCGCCGAACCCGACGGCACCTCGGTGACCATCGCCACCTACGACAACCGGCCCGAACTGCCCGAGGTCGCCCAGGTGCTGCAACAGCAGCTCCAGAAGGCCGGGTTCAAGGTGAAGCTGGAGGTCCGCGAGTACTCACGGCTGGAGAGCGACGCCCTCGCCGGGAAGTTCGACGCGTTCGTCGGCGCCCGCAACTCCCTGCTCGACACCGGCGACCCCGTCTCCATTCTGTCCAGCGACTTCACCTGCGACGGCGGCTACAACCTCGCCCTGCTGTGCGACAAGAAGGTCGACCAGGCCGTCGCCGCCGCCGAGAAGGAGTCCGACACCGCCGAGCGGCAGCAGGCGGCCATCAACGCCGAGGCGGCGATCCTCGGCACCGACGCGACCCTCCCGCTCGTCCACCAGCGGATCATCACCGGCGTCGGCACCTCCGTGCGGGGCGTGATCTTCGACCCGTACGAGCGCGCCCTCGTAGGAACGGGGACCCGGCGCTGAGGCGGGCGCTCTGGCGGGCCCTCCTGGCCGTCACGCTGCTGTACGGCATCGGCCTGCTGCCGTGGCTGTCGCGCGCCGACCCGGCGCTCACCGTCCTCAAGGCACGCTCGGCCGAACGCGACCCCACCCCCGAGGTGCTGGCGGCGATCCGGGCCGAACTCGGCCTGGACGCGGGCCCGCTGAACCTGCTGGGGGAGTGGTTCGGCGGGCTGGCGCGCGGTGACGCCGGCCGCTCCTGGATCTCCGGCGCCGAGGTCACTCCGGCCGTCGTCCAGGCCCTCGGCGCCTCCCTGCTGCTGATGGCCGCCGCGCTGGTCGTAGCCGCGCTGACGGCGGCGGCGGTGTGCGCCCGCACACTGCGGCTGGGCGCCCGGGGCCGACTCGAGAAGCGTCCCGGTGGCGGCAGCGCGGCGGCGATGGTGGCCGCCCTGCCGGAGTTCCTCACCGCGTCCGTGCTCGCCGCCGTCGTCGGAGTGCAGCTCGGCTGGCTGCCCGCGCTCGGCTGGTACGGGCCGCGGTGGATGGTGCTGCCCGCCCTCGCGCTCGGTCTGCCCGCCGGCGCGCTGCTCGGCCGGATGCTCGACGACCTGCTGCCCGGCGCCTTCGCCGAACCCTGGGCGCTGGCCGCCGCCGCACGCGGTATACCCGGGCGGGCCACCGCCCGCCGGG
>NZ_AEJC01000260.1 GCF_000317595.1 Streptomyces ipomoeae 91-03
CCTCTTCGTCTGATCGTGAGAGGCCCGCATTCGTTGAGGATGCGGGCCTCTTTCGTGTGCGGCGCCCACGTGTCTCGCCCCCGCCGCCGCCGGCCACCCCACTCCCCCGAGCTACTGGGCGCCCTGCCCCAAGCGGAGCATTGGGGGTTGACGGGGTCACATTCCGTCGGTACTTCAGACAGCAGGGCTCTTCGACCCTGGAGGTGGCGTATGGCGGCTTCCGCCCGGCATGAGACCCGCGCGTTGCTCCGTGCGCATCTGTCGGCCGCCTCCTCGTACCGGCACCTCACCCGCCACTGCCCCATCTGCCACAGGCTGCTGCGGCTGGCGACGGAGCCCGCCACGGCCGCCGAGGACGGCGTCGAGGGCCCCGCGGACGACGAGAGCCCCTCCAAGGCGTAAGCCGGGCTGCCGCGCGCCCCCAGGACGCCTCAGCGCGCTCCGGCGCGCCCCCGGGCGCTCGGCAGGCGTGAGGTAGCAGGATCGGGGAACACGCCCACAAGGAGATGTCCGCCCCTCAACTCCCGTCCGCCCTACCGCAGGTAAGGCGTCCGCAACAAGCAGCACGACATGTGACGGGTGTCACTGTAGAAGTTTCCCGAAGGTCTACTCTTACCGGGCTCCTACAACTGGTCAATTTAATATGTGCAATTGCACCAGTCTCGGAGGGCCCACACAGGAGATCCGACAGCCCTCCCCAGAGTCCGACAGTCCCGCTCACACACCCGCCCACAACCCGGCGTTCCCGAACCCCGGGCACACACGCCGAACCTCGGGCACCCCTTCTCGAACCCCAGCCCCCACCCCCGGGCACAAAAAAATCGCGCTGGACCCGGCGGAGTCCAGCGCGATCGACGACGCACCCTTGTGAAAAGCCCGGTGTGGCTCGGGCGTGGGACCTGTTGGGGCAGGGCCCGCGTCGCTTGGAGCGGTGGTGCAGCTGAGCGGTGGTGCTGAGCTGCGGATTCGGGCGTCTCGGCCGATTGGGGGACCAGTCGAGATGCCCTGTTATGCAGTTGTCAGGCCTCGCTGCGCTGCTGCGGAATACCCGCGAGCAGTGCGCGGACCTCAGCCTCGCGGTAACGGCGGTGTCCGCCGAGCGTGCGGATGGATGTGAGCTTGCCGGCCTTCGCCCACCGCGTGACCGTCTTGGGGTCGACGCGGAACATGGTGGCGACCTCAGCCGGGGTCAGCAGCGGCTCGGCATCAGGGGTGCGAGCGGTCATGAGCGGCCTCCTCGGGAGAACCGAACCTTCTCGGTTCTTTCCTCTAAATTCTGCACCTTGACCCGCGTTGCCCGAAATGGCGGACGCGAGTCGAGTCGGTTATAGGACGAACGGCTTGTCCTCGGCACTACAACTACACCATCTGTCCAGCCGCGTCGGCCAAACCGATGGAATTGCCCTCCCAGGTGTTCATCAGCGACGGATGCCGATGGACCATGTCATAGCGGACAGTCACGCCGCTGTGACGATCAGTCACAGTGGCGCTCAGGAGTCACGAGACCCCCCAAAGCGTGCAATGCTGAGATTCCGCCCATAGGTGGGCAGATGGAGCCTCCCCCGGACTCCTTGTCCTATTTTGGCATGAGGAGGTGCGTAAGAGGCAAGGCCCTCGTAAGTGCAATCCGTCACGCTTGACTACTGCTTGACGGAAAAGCCCGGATCGGGGCCTACGTCCCACGATGACGCCCCTATGGAACTTCAGTGCGTCAAGCTTGGGCCAAGGGTGGACAGTTCACCATGCTTCAGCCTATGTGGAAAGCCTTTTCTCATGGGCCCCACAAGTCACAAGTACGGCTGGGACGTTCATCCGACTCAGGTCTCGGGTCAGGTGTCGAGCAAGTCGATGTCGAGCAAGTCGATGTCGAGGAAGTCGCCTCAGTTCGCCGAGCGCCGGTCCCGTACCGCCCGCCAGCGTTCGACCAGACGTCCGTACGCCTCCCCGGCGGCCAGACCGTCCCCGGTGCGCAGGGCCTCGATGCCCTCGGCCACGTCGGCGGCCGAGTGATCGCCGTCCAGCTCGGTGGCGGGCAGGACGTGCACCAGCCCGCCGTAGTCCAGCTCGACGAGCGAGCGCGGGTGGAACTCCTCCAGCCAGCGGCCCACATCGATCAGGCCGTCGATCAGTGGCCCCTCGTCGAGGGTCTCCCGCAGGGCCCGCAGCCCGCGCGCCACGCGCCGCCGCGCCTGCACCATGGGAGTGCGATAGCGAAGCACGGGCGAGGTCTCGCCGGTGCCCTTCTCGTACGTCCGCTCCTCGTCCGAGACGAGGACGAACCAGTTCAGCGGGACGTGCCAGGTGGAGGTGCGGATCCACGGGCGGGCGTCGGGGTTGCGGGCCATCCAGCGCTCGTAGTCCTGGCTGGCCTGCCGGCGCACCAGTGGTGGCAGCACCGCGTCCAGGACCGGGGCGGGCAGTTCCTCGGCCAGATCGCCGAGTGCCTGCCAGCCGCGCAGCCGGGTGCGCCAGGGGCAGACGCAGACCGTCCCGTCGACCTCCAGCACGAAGGCGTCGCTGCTCTCGTGCACCGGCACCGGAATGGGCGGGATCGGCACCAGGTCCGCGAGCGAGCGGCGCAGCTCGTCCTGGTAGGAGGGCCGGTCGGTACGGCGGGCGTAGCGCGCCCAGTGGCTGCGCTCGGGCTCGGGGAAGGCGGCCAGCGGCTCGTAGACGCGGAGGTAGGACGCGTACGGGACGATCACCGAGGACACCTTGGGCACGCCTGCTCCCTCCCCCGAGAGCACCGGGGGAAACCTGCGGAATCCCCTCACAAGCGGGCACGAAAGCTGTACGGACCGCACCACGGCCGTACTCCAGGAGGGGGTGGTCCCGTGGCTGCGCCCATGTCCGGCCGTCACAGGCTCTACTCTCATGCCCACAGCCCCCGCCACCCGTACGGGAGCCCGTCTCCACTCGCCTCTGATCACCCAGGAGTCACCACAGTGACCGACGTATCCGACGGCGTCCTGCACACCCTGTTCCACTCGGACCAGGGCGGTCACGAGCAAGTCGTGCTCTGCCAGGACCGGGCCAGCGGCCTCAAGGCCGTCATCGCCATCCACTCCACCGCGCTGGGCCCCGCCCTCGGTGGCACCCGCTTCTACCCCTACGCCACCGAGGCCGAGGCCGTCGCCGACGCGCTGAACCTCGCGCGCGGGATGTCGTACAAGAACGCCTTGGCCGGGCTCGACCACGGCGGCGGCAAGGCCGTCATCATCGGGGATCCCGACCGTCTCAAGACCGAAGAGCTGCTGCTCGCCTACGGGCGGTTCGTGGCCTCGCTGGGCGGCCGGTACGTCACCGCCTGCGACGTCGGCACGTATGTCGCCGACATGGACGTCGTGGCACGCGAGTGCCGCTGGACGACGGGCCGCTCGCCGGAGAACGGCGGGGCCGGCGACTCGTCGGTCCTCACCGCGTTCGGCGTCTACCAGGGCATGCGGGCCTCCGCCCATCACCTGTGGGGCGACCCCTCGCTGCGCGGGCGCCGAGTGGGCATCGCCGGCGTCGGCAAGGTCGGCCACCACCTCGTGGAGCATCTGCGGGCGGAGGGCGCCGAGATCGTGATCACGGATGTCCGGGAGGAGGCCGTACGGCGGATCCTCGACCGGCACCCGGGAAAGGTCTCCGCGGTCGCCGACACCGACGCGCTGATCCGCGTCGAGGGGCTCGACATCTACGCCCCCTGCGCGCTCGGCGGGGCGCTCAACGACGACTCGGTGCCCGTGCTCACCGCCAAGGTGGTGTGCGGCGCCGCCAACAACCAGCTCGCGCACCCGGGCGTCGAGAAGGACCTCGCCGACCGCGGCATCCTCTACGCGCCGGACTACGTCGTGAACGCCGGCGGGGTCATCCAGGTCGCCGACGAGCTCCACGGGTTCGACTTCGAGCGGTGCAAGGCGAAGGCCGCGAAGATCTACGACACCACGCTCGGGATATTCGCACGTGCGAAGACGGATGGCATCCCGCCGGCTGCCGCGGCCGACCGGATCGCCGAGCAGCGGATGCACGAGGCCTCGGCGGAACGCGGGCGCGGAGCCACCGCGCAGCGCGGGCACTGAGCCTCCGCGCGGCGGTCGTGCGGCCCTTGCGCGCGAGGGTCGCACGACTTCGGCCGGTACCCGCCGGTGGATTTGGAGAGAACTCTCACTCCGACCGGCGGGTCGTCCGCCAAGAAACGGTTAAAATCACCGTTGACCAGCGGGGACGGGGCTCCTCGCAGGTTCTGGGCGCAGGCACGTCATGCGGGCGACGTACCGTATGGGCGCGGGCTCAGGTACCGTGGAAGCCCTACGGACCGGTCTCTCCACGGAGAGCCCGTTCCAGATCATGAACGCGTGTCAAGACTCTGGGGCCATCGAGCCCCGTCACCGAGGGGGTCGAGCCATGGGGCGCGGCCGGGCCAAGGCCAAGCAGACGAAGGTCGCCCGCCAGCTGAAGTACAACAGCGGTGGGACTGACCTGTCGCGTCTGGCCAGCGAGCTGGGCGCATCGACTTCGAGCCAGCCTCCGAACGGCGAGCCGTTCGAGGACGACGAGGACGACGACGACCCGTACGCGCGGTACGCGGAGCTGTACAACAGCGACGACGAGGACGAAGAGGACGATGAGTCCGGTCCCGCGTCGCATCGCCGCGGAGCGTGATGCCTGCGGCAGCTTAGCCGTGCCTTCCCTGGTCCGGTGCGTTTCGGCGCAGCCGGGCCAGGGTTTTGTGCTGCCGTTGCGTTTTGGGTGCCCGGTAGTTGGTTTGGGCGCCTAGTAGCTCGGGGGCTGCTGTTGTTTGGCGGGTGCGGGTGCGTTGTGGCTGGTCGTGCCACGCGGTGGAGCCGCATATCGATACAGTCCCGCGCCCCTTTTGGGCCTTCGGCCCATCAGGGGCGCCCTGCCGCTCAGCCTCGTGCGTAGTCGCCCAGCAGTTCCGCGCCTGTGGCGTGGTCTGCCCGGTCCGTGATTTCGCCTGCCAGCCAGGACTCCACCCCGCGGTCCGCCAGTGTGGTCAGGGCCACATCCACCGACTCCTGGGGGACGATGGCGATCATGCCCACGCCCATGTTCAGGGTCTTTTCCAGCTCCAGGCGGTCCACCTGGCCCGTCTTTCCGACCAGGTCGAAGATCGGGGCCGGGGTCCAGGTGGAGCGGTCGACCGTGGCGTGGAGGGTGTCGGGGATCACACGGGCCAGGTTGGCGGCCAGGCCGCCGCCGGTGATGTGGGAGAAGGCGTGGACCTCGGTCGTACGGGTGAGGGCCAGGCAGTCCAGGGAGTAGATCTTGGTGGGCTCCAGGAGCTCCGCGCCCAGGGGGCGGCCGAGGTCGGCGATCTCGGTGTCCAGGGAGAGGTTGGCCTGGTTCAGCAGTACATGACGGACGAGCGAGTACCCGTTCGAGTGAAGGCCTGAGGACGCCATGGCGATCACCGCGTCACCCTTACGGATACGATCCGGGCCCAGCAGCCGCTCCGCCTCCACCACGCCCGTGCCGGCGCCGGCGACGTCGAAGTCGTCCGGGCCGAGGAGGCCGGGGTGCTCGGCGGTCTCGCCGCCGACCAGGGCGCAGCCGGCGAGGACACAGCCCTCGGCGATGCCCTTGACGATGGCGGCGACGCGCTCGGGGTGGACCTTGCCGACACAGATGTAGTCGGTCATGAACAGCGGTTCGGCGCCGCAGACCACGATGTCGTCCATCACCATCGCGACCAGGTCGTGGCCGATGGTGTCGTAGACGCCCAGCCGGCGAGCGATGTCGACCTTCGTGCCGACGCCGTCCGTGGCGGAGGCGAGCAGCGGGCGCTCGTAGTTCTTGAGGGCGGAGGCGTCGAAGAGGCCGGCGAAACCGCCGAGGCCGCCGAGGACCTCGGGGCGCTGCGTCTTCTTCACCCACTCCTTCATGAGTTCTACGGCGCGGTCGCCCGCCTCGATGTCGACGCCCGCGGCTGCGTAGCTGGCACCAGTTGTCTCAGACATGACGGTGAGAACTTTCGTGTCGTACTGCGGCAGTAAGCAGGGGGTACGGGCGGACTTACGGACGGCGGATCGCGTCGGCGGCGGCCGTGGCGGCCGGGCCGGCGGCCAGCTCCGTCTCCAGCAGCTGCTTGCCGAGCAGTTCCGGGTCCGGCAGCTCCATCGGGTACTCGCCGTCGAAGCAGGCGCGGCAGAGGTTCGGCTTGGCGATGGTGGTCGCCTCGATCATGCCGTCGATGGAGATGTACGCCAGGGAGTCGGCGCCGAGAGAGGTGCCGATCTCGTCGATGGTCATGCCGTTGGCGATGAGCTCGGCGCGGGTGGCGAAGTCGATGCCGAAGAAGCAGGGCCACTTCACAGGGGGAGAGGAGATCCGGATGTGGACCTCCGCCGCGCCCGCCTCGCGGAGCATGCGGACGAGCGCCCGCTGCGTGTTGCCGCGGACGATCGAGTCGTCGACGACGACCAGACGCTTGCCCTTGATGACTTCCTTGAGCGGGTTCAGCTTCAGACGGATGCCGAGCTGGCGGATCGTCTGGGAAGGCTGGATGAACGTACGACCGACGTACGCGTTCTTGACCAGGCCGGCGCCGAACGGGATGCCGCTCGCCTCGGCGTAGCCGATCGCCGCCGGGGTGCCGGACTCCGGGGTCGCTATGACGAGGTCGGCCTCGACGGGGGCTTCCTTCGCGAGCCTGCGGCCCATCTCCACGCGGGAGAGGTACACGTTCCGGCCGGCGATGTCGGTGTCGGGGCGGGCCAGGTAGACGTACTCGAAGACACAGCCCTTGGGCTTCGCTTCCGCGAAGCGGGAGGTGCGCAGGCCGTTCTCGTCGATGGCGATGAACTCGCCCGGCTCTATCTCGCGGACGAAGCTGGCGCCCGTGATGTCGAGGGCGGCGCTCTCGGAGGCGACGACCCAGCCGCGCTCGAGGCGGCCGAGGACCAGCGGGCGGATGCCCTGCGGGTCGCGGGCGGCGTAGAGGGTGTGCTCGTCCATGAAGACGAGGGAGAAGGCGCCGCGTACCTGCGGGAGGACCGCGTGGGCGGCCTCCTCGATGGTCAGCGGCTTGCCGTCGGCGTCGACCTGGGCCGCGAGGAGCGCGGTGAGCAGGTCGGTGTCGTTGGTGGCCGCGACGCGGGGCGTACGGCCCTCCTGCTTGGGCAGGTCGGCGACCATCTCGGCGAGCTGGGCGGTGTTGACCAGGTTGCCGTTGTGGCCGAGCGCGATGGAGCCGTGCGCGGTGGCACGGAACGTGGGCTGGGCGTTCTCCCAGATGGAGGCGCCGGTGGTCGAGTAGCGGGCGTGACCGACCGCGATATGACCCTGGAGGGAGCCGAGCGAGGTCTCGTCGAAGACCTGGGAGACCAGGCCCATGTCCTTGAAGACGAGGATCTGGGAGCCGTTGCTGACCGCGATACCCGCGGATTCCTGGCCCCGATGCTGGAGGGCGTAGAGCCCGAAGTACGTGAGCTTGGCGACCTCTTCGCCCGGGGCCCAGACACCGAAGACGCCGCATGCGTCCTGGGGGCCTTTCTCGCCGGGGAGAAGGTCGTGGTTGAGTCGTCCGTCACCACGTGGCACACCACCGAGTGTAGGCGAGATCGCGCACCGGTCCGAATCCGCTGATCTCGCCCGCCCCTGTCCCCGACTGTGGTCCGGTGCCCGTCACTTGTCCGCGACTGCGGTGAAGCCCGTGTTGTTTTCGCTGGTCAGCGTGATGGTGCGGTGATCGATCCGATATGTCACCGTGCCCTTGAAGAAGTCCAGCAGGCTGCGTTCGACGGCCATGAGTGAGTCGGAGCACATCCGGCGCGTGGTGCGCGCGTTGCCGAGGGTGATCCGGTCCTCGCTCACGGTCGCCTCGGCGGAGACCTTGTTGCAGCCGAGGGTGCCGCTGATGGTTCCGGCCTTCTTGTCGAGGGTCAGCCAGGCCTTGCCGTCGGCGCCCTCGGGGAGCGAGCCGGCCACGTCCTGCTCGAGGAGGGCGTTGACCTTCCACTTGGTGCCGTACAGCTCGGCGGGCTTCTCCTCGCTCAGCTTGATGGTGTCGCCCTTCTCCGAGGTGAGCGTGAGCTTGCCGTCGCCCGACTCGGCGGTGAGTTCTCCGGTGTCGAGGGTGGCGGCGAGGGACCGCTCGAACTTCATGTTCACGTCACCGCAGGCCATCTCGGTGGACATGGTGGTCTCGAAGTCGATGCGGTCGCCCTCGATGGCGGCGGTCGAGCCGAAGGTGTTGCAGCCGTAGTTGCCGTCGACCTCGCCCTTGTCGCTGATCTTCAGGTACGCGCTGTCGGGGGCCTGCTCGGTCTTCCCGCCGACGGTCAGGCTGTCGACGGTCCAGCGGATGCCGGTGAAGGAAGACTTCGTCGTGCCCGATCCGACGTTGCTGCTGCCGGAGCCGTCGGCCGACTCGGTGCCGCAGGCCGCGAGCAGCGGAAGCGGAAGCAGGGCCAGGGCGGTGAGGGTCAGTCGCTTGTCCATGCCGGTGGGACGGGTGGGGTGGGTGGGCGGTTCCACGCCGATTTCGATGAGCCGTTGAGGAACGGGAGCCCTTGGAGAGCGGGAGCCCCTGGGGAAGGGGCTCAGCTGATCACGGGGAGCAGCTTGCCGAGGTCGGCCCGTCCGCCGCTCGCCGTGACCTTGGCCTCGTCCAGGGCGGTGGCCCAGTCCAGGCGGCCGGTGGCGAGGCGGACCCAGGTCAGGGGGTCGGTCTCGACGACGTTCGGCGGGGTGCCTCGGGTGTGCCTCGGCCCCTCCACGCACTGCACGACGGCGTACGGCGGGATCCGGACCTCCGTCGAGCCGCCGGGCGCCCGCGCGGCGAGGGTGTCGGCGAGGAGCCGGACGCAGGTGGCGAGGGTCTGGCGGTCGTACGGGATGTCGAGGCCGGGGACGGCGGCGTTCAGGTCGTCGGTGTGGACGGCGAGTTCGAGGGTGCGGGTGAGGAGGTAGTCGTCGAGGGTCATGCCGCCGGCGCGGGTGTCGATGAGGCGGCCTGGTGGGGTCGCGTCGAGGGCGTCCGTGATCCGTTGGCCGACCCGGGCGTAGAGGGCGGTGAGGTCGGGGTTGGCCTCGGCCAGGGTGCGGCCGGCCTCGGCGACGGCGTCGGCGTACCGGGCGCTCACGGAGGCGTAGTCGAGCATGTTCAGCTCGCCCTTGGCGGGCTCGGGCCGCTCCAGGGCCCGGCTGACGCTGTCGACGGCCATGGTGATGTGCGCGGCCAGGTCCCGTACGGTCCAGGCGCCGAGCCGGGTGGGCAGGGCCAGCTGCTCGGGGGTGAGGGTGCCCACGGCCTCCCGTACGTTCCCGAACTGGGCCAGCACGGCCGTGCGGGTCTTGGCGGGGTCGTAGGCGCGGGGGCGTTTCTTGGCCGGGGGCATGGTCGCGAGCCTATTCGGTGGGGAAGGCGGAGGGGGCTGGGAATGTGATGTCGCCGCAGTCGCGGGCGGCGGTGATGTGGTCGACGTAGGCCCTGGAGAGGGCGCGGATGCGGGGGCCGATCGTTTCGACGTACGAGTAGGAGACGGTGAGGGTGCGTACCGCGGGTTCGCCGTCGCAGGTGGAGGAGGCCCACCACACGGCGCCCAAGTCGGTGCGCCCCGCCGTGCCGGGCCGCATGGGGTCCGGTCACCGCCGAACGCCTGCGCCTGGACCCGGATCCGCGTCCGGTGTCGGTGCCCCGCCGAGAAGCCCGTCGCCGTGGGGGCCGTGCACGGCGCCACGGGCGCGGGGCGTACGGCGTACGCCTGCCGGGACCGCGCCGCCTGAACCTGAACCCACCGACGACGTCCCGCCCGCGCCCGGGCAGGATGCCCGCGCAGGAAAACCCCACTCACTCCAGGGCCTCCACACAAGGTGCGGCAACATCCACAACACGTCCGAAACGAATCCGGTGCGCCTGTCGCGCCGCTTTGGTCCGTCCTGTGCACCGCCCGCATGCTCTGCCCTGAATCCTGAAGCAAGTGTCGTGTACGCGGACAGTCACGGGGGCTGACCCACACCACAGGCACACGGCACGGGACGAACGGGGGACGTTCGGCGTGTTACGTATTCACTTCGGATCGGAGGACTTGGCCCGGCTGCGCGTGGCGGCGGGTCCGGACCCGCTCTGGGAGATCACGCACAGCCTGCACCGCCTGCAGAGCAGGACAGGACGCCTGGCCTACGCCCACTGGTTCCACGACGCCCGGCCCGCCCTGGCCGGCACCCCGCTGGGCACCGTGGTGAAGAAGCTGTTGATGCCGGTACTGCCACGCGCGGTCTACTTCCCCGACTTCCTGACCCCGCACGCCGGGAACGAGGGCCTGGACGACGGTCTGTCGGCCATCCTCGACACACCGCCCGCCCGTGTGCGGGACGAGACGGAGACCCTCCGTCGAGTCGTCGGGGCGCCCGCGTGGGTCACCCGGCTCGCGGAGCCGGAGTCCCGTCGGGAGTTCACCGCGGCCCTTCGCGCCTACTACGAGGCGGTGCTCGCCCCGCACCTCGACACCATCCAGGCCCGCGTCGACAACGAACGCGCCCTTCGCACCCGCGCGTTCCTCGACGGCGGGGTCGACGGCCTGCTCACCGGCCTCGCACCCGGAATCCGCTGGCGGCCCCCGGTGCTGGAGGTCGACTACCGCGGGGACCGCGACCTGCACCTCGACGGGCGCGGACTGCGCCTCCTCCCCTCGTACTTCTGCTGGCGCACCCCGACCTCACTCGCCAACCCTGACCTGCCCCCCGTCCTGGTCTACCCGCTGCACCACACACCGGCGCCCACGCCCCAGCGCCCGGCCGACGACGACGCGCCCCTGGCCATGCTGCTCGGCCGGACCAGGGCGGCCGTGCTGCGCACCGTCGCCTGCGGGGCCACCACCTCGGAGTTGGCCCGCATCCTGGGGATCTCACCCGCCACGGCCACCCACCACACGACCGTGCTGCGCGACGCGGGCCTCGTCACCAGCCACCGCAACGCCAACACCGTGCTGCACACCCTCACCCCGACCGGCGCGGCACTGCTCCGACCGGGGTGAGCAGGGTCTTTTGAGGCCCGTCGAAAGTCGTGGCCCCCGCTCCACGGCCGCTGGGACCGTTACCTCGTGCTGAGCGGATGAGCACGGATCTGCACACGGTCGACACAACGGGAGGAACAACCATGCGTATGGGCAAGCGAGTTGCCGTCGCGGGCAGCGTTCTCGCACTCGGCGGGTTCATCGCCGGACTGACACCCGCCCAGGCGGCGCCCAGCGGGGCGCAGGCGATCAAGTACCACTTCGTGTTCGACAAGAAGACGAACACGGACTCGCGTCTCATTCTGGTCAAGACGCAGCCCAACAAGCCCGCCCAGAAGGTCGCCTCGTGGCGGGCCGGCTCGGGGACCACCACGGACAGCTGCAAGAAGAACAAGGGCTGGCTGCCGAACGGCACGTACGAGATCAAGCGGTACAACACCAACTACAACGGGTCCCTGATCAAGGGCTACGCCTTCCAGCTGTCCGACAAGAGGTGCAAGCCCGGCGGCACCCTGCGCGACGAACTCTTCATCCACAGCGAGATGAAGAAGGACGGCAACCAGGGCAACACCGAGGCGACGCGCTGGGACGGCAACAGCGACTACAAGTCGGCCGGTTGCATCAAGCTGAAGCCGTCGGACATCAGGAGCGTCTACAAGGCAGCCAAGAACGTCGGCTTCCCCCGCACGCTCAAGGTCGTCAGCTGACCCCGCACCGCACATGACGTGAGGCCGCCGCCCCAGGCACACGAGGGATACCTGGAGCGGCGGCCTTCGCCGTCGTACGACCGGGCTCTACGCCAGCAGCGCCGGGATCGTGCCCTCGTGGGCCTCGCGCAGCTCATCCAGGGTGAGCGTGAACTCGCCCTGGACGTCCACGGTGTCTCCGTCGACGACACCGATGCGCGTGGCCGGCAGGCCCCTCGCGCCGCACATGTCGTTGAAGCGGACCTCCTCGGAGCGGGGGACGGCCACGAGAGCGCGGCCCGCCGACTCCGACAGGAGGAACGTGAACGCGTCCAGGCCGTCGGGGACGATCAGGCGCGCCCCCTTCCCGCCGAGCAGGGCCGACTCGACGACCGCCTGGATCAGACCGCCGTCGGACAGGTCGTGGGCCGAGTCGATCATGCCGTCGCGGGAGGCGGAGATCAGGATCTCGGCCAGCAGGCGCTCGCGCTCCAGGTCGACGGCCGGGGGCAGACCGCCCAGGTGGTCGTGGACGACCTGGGACCAGGCCGAGCCGCCGAACTCCTCGCGCGTGTCGCCGAGGAGGTAGAGCAACTGCCCCTCCTCCTGGAAGGCGACCGGCGTGCGGCGGGTCACGTCGTCGATGACGCCCAGGACCGCCACCACCGGGGTGGGGTGGATCGCCACCTCGCCCGTCTGGTTGTAGAGGGACACGTTGCCACCGGTCACCGGGGTGCCCAGCTGCTGGCAGGCGTCCGCCAGACCGCGTACGGCCTCCGCGAACTGCCACATCACGGCCGGGTCCTCGGGCGAGCCGAAGTTCAGGCAGTCGGAGACGGCGAGCGGCTTGGCGCCGGTCGTCGCCACGTTCCGGTACGCCTCCGCCAGCGCCAGCTGCGCGCCCGTGTACGGGTCGAGCTTGGCGTAGCGGCCGTTGCCGTCGGTCGCGATGGCGACGCCGAGGCCGGTCTCCTCGTCGACGCGGATCATGCCGGAGTCCTCGGGCTGGGCGAGGACCGTGTTGCCCTGCACGAAGTGGTCGTACTGGGAGGTGATCCACTGCTTGGAGGCCTGGTTGGGCGAGGCCACCAGCTTCAGGACCTGCTCGCGCAGCTCCTCGCTCGTCTCCGGGCGCGGCAGCTTGTTCGCGTCGTCCGCCTGGAGCTCGTCCTGCCAGGACGGGCGGGCGTACGGGCGCTCGTACACCGGGCCCTCGTGGGCGACGGTCCGCGGGTCGACGTCGACGATCTTGCCGCCGTGCCAGTAGATCTCCAGGCGGTCGCCGTCGGTCACCTCACCGATGACGGTGGCGATGACGTCCCACTTCGCGCAGATCTCCAGGAAGCGGTCGACCTTCTCCGGCTCGACGACCGCGCACATCCTTTCCTGCGACTCGCTCATGAGGATTTCCTCGGGGGAGAGCGTGGAGTCGCGGAGCGGTACGTCGTCGAGTGTGACGCGCATGCCGCCGGAGCCGTTCGAGGCCAGCTCGGACGTGGCGCAGGACAGGCCGGCCGCGCCGAGGTCCTGGATGCCCACGACCAGCTTCTCCTGGAACGCCTCCAGGGTGCACTCGATGAGCAGCTTCTCCTGGAAGGGGTCGCCGACCTGGACCGCGGGGCGCTTGCTCGGCTTCGCGTCGTCGAAGGTCTCGCTCGCGAGGATCGACGCGCCGCCGATGCCGTCGCCGCCCGTGCGGGCGCCGTACAGGATGACCTTGTTGCCCGCGCCGGAGGCCTTCGCGAGGTGGATGTCCTCGTGCCGCATGACGCCGATGGCACCGGCGTTGACCAGCGGGTTCCCCTGGTAGCAGGCGTCGAAGACGACCTCGCCGCCGATGTTGGGCAGGCCCAGGCAGTTGCCGTAGCCGCCGATGCCGGCGACGACGCCCGGGAGGACGCGCTTGGTGTCCGGGTGGTCGGGCGCGCCGAAGCGGAGGGGGTCGACGACGGCGACCGGCCTGGCCCCCATCGCGATGATGTCGCGGACGATGCCGCCGACACCGGTGGCCGCGCCCTGGTAGGGCTCGACGTACGACGGGTGGTTGTGCGACTCGACCTTGAAGGTGACCGCGTAGCCCTGGCCGACGTCGACGACGCCCGCGTTCTCGCCGATGCCGACGAGCAGGGCGTCGGACTGCGGGGCCTTCTCGCCGAACTGGCGGAGGTGGACCTTCGAGGACTTGTACGAGCAGTGCTCGGACCACATGACCGAGTACATGGCGAGCTCGGCGCCGGTCGGGCGGCGGCCCAGGATCTCGACGATCCGCTCGTACTCGTCCTTCTTCAGGCCGAGTTCGGCCCAGGGCAGCTCGACGTCGGGGGTCGCGGCCGCGTGCTCGACCGTGTCCAGAGGCGTCCGGCTCATGCGTTGACCAGCTTCTTGAGGATCGAGGTGAAGAAGGGGAGACCGTCGGTGCGGCCGGTGCCGATGATCGGCTCGACGGCGTGCTCCGGGTGCGGCATCAGGCCCACGACGTTGCCCGCCTCGTTGGTGATGCCGGCGATGTCGCGGAGCGAGCCGTTGGGGTTGAAGTCGAGGTAGCGGAAGGCCACCCGTCCCTCGGCCTCCAGCTTGTCGAGCGTGTACTCGTCGGCGACGTACCGGCCGTCCATGTTCTTCAGCGGGATGTGGATCTCCTGGCCCGCCTCGTAGTCGACCGTCCAGGCCGTGCTCGCGTTCTCCACCCGCAGCTTCTGGTCGCGGCAGATGAAGTGGAGGTGGTCGTTGCCGAGCATCCCGCCCGGGAGGAGGTGGGCCTCGGTGAGGATCTGGAAGCCGTTGCAGATGCCGAGGACCGGGAGGCCGGCCTTCGCCTGGTCGATGACCGTCTCCATCACCGGCGAGAAGCGCGCGATCGCACCGGCGCGCAGATAGTCGCCGTAGGAGAAACCGCCGCACAGCACCACCGCGTCGACCTGGTGGAGGCCCTTGTCCTTGTGCCAGAGAGCGACGGGTTCGGCGCCGGCGAGCCTGATCGCACGCTGCGTGTCCCGGTCGTCGAGGCTTCCCGGAAATGTGACGACGCCAATACGAGCGGTCACTTTCCCGCCTCCGCGACTTCCTCGACCTTGACGGTGAAGTCCTCGATCACGGTGTTCGCGAGGAAGGATTCCGCCAGTTCATGGATGCGGGCGAGCGCGGCGTCGTCCACC
Organism: Streptomyces ipomoeae 91-03; assembly: GCF_000317595.1. Classification (GTDB taxonomy): domain Bacteria; phylum Actinomycetota; class Actinomycetes; order Streptomycetales; family Streptomycetaceae; genus Streptomyces; species Streptomyces ipomoeae. The sequence continues at coordinate 14,803 of NZ_AEJC01000260.1, forward strand.
GGTCCGTCAACTTCCAGTTCGAATCGCTTTCCCTGACGTACGTCGGAGATGCCCTCGAAACCGAGGCGCGGCAGCGCGCGCTGCACCGCCTGGCCCTGGGGGTCGAGGATCTCCGGCTTGAGCATGACGTCGACTACGACGCGTGCCACTGGCACTCCCGGTGTTGTGGTGCTGAGCTGGTTCCCACAGGCTCTCCTACAGGTGTCTTCAGACTACCCGCACAAAATTTCTACGCGGGTAGATTCGTAGGAAACTACAGGGAATCGGCATGATCAGCCATGATTCAACGGCGATCAGAAGTGATCAGCGGCGATTCACTCGCAATCAGTGGCGATTCGGTCGCGATCAGTGGTGATCGGCGGCGACGGCGGTCACGATCCGGTATCGGATCCGGTAACCCACCCCGTATCCGATCCCGTATGGAGTGATCCTCTCCGGGAAAAGTTCATGGAAAGATCTCCGCACCCTATTGCGCGACGGACGCGCGGACGGATTAAGTCTGTCTCACATTGCAATGCCGGGGCCTGTACAAATGAATTGGCAATAGCCGATACTTTGCCCAAATAACAGCCGGACAACCGACATCCCCGGGCGTAAGGGCACGCCAACGGAGAGATGTCGTACGAAGGGACCGATATTCGTGGCGCAGCGTGTCGTGGTCACTCTCTCCGACGACATCGACGGCTCGGAAGCGGCGGAGACGATCGCCTTCGGACTCGACGGCAAGTCGTACGAGATCGACCTCAATGAAGCCAATGCCGAGAAACTGCGTAAGGCGCTCGCGCCGTACGTCGAGGCCGGTCGCAAGCGGTCGAAGTCGGGCAAGGCGTACAAGCAGACCCAGGTCGCCCCGGACCCGGCGGCGGTCCGCGCCTGGGCCCAGGCCAACAAGATGGAGGTCCCGGCACGTGGCCGCATCCCGAAGAAGGTGTACGAGGCGTTCACCGCGGCGCAGTGAGCCGTGGGGCCGGTGAGTGCCGCCGGCTTCGGTGAGCGCCGGGGGCTGCGGTGAGTGCCGCCGGTTCCGATGGGTGCCGGGGGCATCGGCGAGTGCCGTGGTCCCGATGAGTCGGGGGCGGATGACCAGCCGGACGTGGGTCGACGACCGGTCATCCGCCTCCCACGAGAACCGACTTGCGTTGCACCCCTCCCAGTCGGCTAGAGTCTGGAGCACACCGACGGGCGAGGCCGAAAAAGCCCAGCTCATCGGAGTTACGCGGGTGTAGTTTAGTAGCAGAACAACCCCCTTCCAGGGGGAAGGCGCAGTGTGCAATTCCTGTCACCCGCTCTGCATCACCGGTCTGATCACGCTTTCGATCAGGTAGGATGGTGCCCGCGCCGATCGGTGGGAGCCGGTCGGAGGCAATGCGGACGTAGCTCAGTTGGTAGAGCGCAACCTTGCCAAGGTTGAGGTCGCGAGTTCGAGCCTCGTCGTCCGCTCCAGTGAAACCCCGGCCCGATGGGCCGGGGTTTTCTTGTGTGCCTGACTCCGGGCTCTGACATTTGTCATGCCGAGTGGTGACACCGGGCACTGCTACCCGAGCCGAGGCGCCGGGACGCTGAAGGCATGAAGACGAACGGGCACGAGGGCGTGAGCAGTCACGATCACGAGAACGTGATCGAGGTCACCGACCTGCGGCGCGTGTACGGGGGCGGTTTCGAAGCCGTGCGGGGGATCACGTTCTCCGTCGGCAAGGGGGAACTCTTCGCGCTGCTGGGCACCAACGGGGCGGGGAAGACATCGACGGTCGAGCTGCTGGAGGGGCTTGCCCCGCCGTCCGGCGGGCGCGTGCGGGTGCTCGGGCACGACCCCTACACGGAGCGGGCCGCCGTACGGCCCCGGATCGGCGTGATGCTCCAGGAGGGCGGCTTCCCCTCCGAGCTGACCGTCGCGGAGACGGTACGGATGTGGGCGGGCTGCACGAGCGGGGCCCGGCCGGTCGGGGAGGCGCTGGAGATCGTAGGGCTGGGGCGGCGGGCCGACGTACGGGTCAAGCAGTTGTCCGGGGGTGAGAAGCGGCGCCTCGACCTGGCGCTCGCGCTGCTCGGGCGGCCCGAGGTGCTGTTCCTGGACGAGCCGACCACCGGGCTCGACGCGGAGGGCCGTCAGGACACCTGGGAGCTGGTACGGGAGTTGCGCGACGGGGGTACGACCGTGCTGCTCACCACCCACTACCTGGAGGAGGCGGAGGGTCTGGCCGACCGGCTGGCCATCCTCCACGAGGGCGGCGTCGCCGCGACCGGCACCCCGGCCGAGGTGACCGCCTCCCAGCCGTCCCGTATCTCCTTCGACCTCCCCGACGGCTACTTCCTCGGCGACCTGCCGCCCCTCGCCTCCCTGGGCGTCACCGGGCACGAGATCGACGGCCGCTCGGTGCTGCTCCGCACGAACGAACTTCAGCGGACCGCCACGGGATTGCTGGTGTGGGCCGAGCGGGCGCGGGTCGAGCTGGGGCGGCTTGAGGTGCGGTCGGCCTCGCTGGAGGAGGCGTTTCTGCGGATCGCCCGGGAGACGGCTGCCGCCGCCGAGGCCCGGAAGGAGGAGTCGGCCGTATGAGCCGCATGAGCAGCACAAGCAGCACAAGCAGCACAAGCAGCACAAGCAGCACAAGCATGCGTACGGGCACGAGTGCGGGTACGCGTGCCGGTGCCGGTACTGGTGCGACCACCGTCAAGAGCCGTCTGGCCGCCCTCGCCCGCGCCGAGCTGACGCTGCTGGGGCGGAGTCGGGCCACGCTGATCACCGCGGTGCTCGTGCCGTTGTTGTTGCCGCTCAGTGTGCGGTCGGCGACGGACGACATGGAGCTGGAGAAGGAGGGGCTGAGCGTAGCGACGGTCATCCTTCCCGCCGCCATCGGCTTCTCACTGCTCTTCGCGATCTACACCGCCCTGACCAACGTCTATGTCGTACGCCGTGAGGAACTCGTCCTGAAGCGGCTGCGCACCGGTGAGCTGCGCGACCCGGAGATCCTGGTCGGCGCCGCGCTGCCCGCCGTCGGCATCGGGCTCGCGCAGTGCGTGCTCGTCACGGTCGGCTGCACGGTCCTGCTCGATGTCGAGGCCCCGCCCGCGCCCCAACTGGCCGTGCTGGGCGTGCTGTTGGGTGTCGTGATGTGTGTGGCGCTGGCGGGGGTCACGGCGAGCTTCAGCCGTACGGCCGAGAGCGCCCAGGTGACCTCGCTGCCGTTCATGTTCGTGGCGGTGCTCGGCTCGGGCATCACTGTCCCCCTCGAAGTGCTGCCCGACCGCGTGGCCTCCGTCTGCGAACTGCTGCCGCTCAGCCCCGTGATCACGCTGGTGCGCGGCGGCTGGACCGGTGACCTGTCGGCGTACGAGGCGCTGGGCGCCGTCGCCACCGCGCTGGCCTGGACCGTGCTCGCGGTGTTTGCTGTACGGCGGTGGTTCCGCTGGGAACCGCGCCGATGAGGGGAGTTGGGGGATGCGGGGGCCGGTGGCCTGGTGGCGGGGGAAGACCACCCCGGCGAAGGTGGAGACGTACACGCGATGGTCGTTCCACTCGTTCCCGTTGTTCGAGGTCGTCGCGTTCGGGCTGCCGCTCTTCGGCAAGGTGCCCATGCCTCACGCGGGCTGGCTGTTCGCGCTGTTGTGCGTCCACGGCACGCTCTGTGCGGTGACCGGTGCCCGGGCGCTCGACTGGGTGCGGGGCAGGCGCGACCAGCCCCTGCGGCTGATGTGGGCGGTCGCGGTGGCCAGCATGCTGATCGGGGGCGCCGCGTTCGTGCTGGCCGGCCGCGAGGCCGTCGAGGACGCCGCCACCGCGCTGGGCGGGATGTTCGGGGGCGTGATGATCTTCGGCGTCGGGGGGATCGCGCTCGGCATCCGCAGTCGGCGAAGCGTGCTGTACCTGGTCGCGGGCTTCTCGGTGAGCTCCTGGATCCTGGGCCTCGTCCTGGGCGCCACCGTGACCGACGCGCTGGCCGTGGCGATCGGCGTGCTGCTTGGCACCTCGTTCTTCGCCTTCACCGCCGTCTTCTCCGTCTGGCTCCTCAAGGCCGTCTACGAACTCGACGCCGCCCGCGAGACCCGTGCCCGTCTCGCCGTCGCCGAGGAACGGCTTCGCTTCGGGCGCGATCTGCACGACGTGATCGGCCGCAACCTCGCGGTCATCGCCCTCAAGAGCGAACTGGCCATCCAGCTGGCCCGCCGGGAACGGCCCGAGGCCGTCGAGCAGATGATCGAGGTCCAGCGGATCGCCCAGGAGTCGCAGCGGGAGGTGCGCGAAGTCGTACGCGGCTATCGCGAGGCCGACCTCGGGGTGGAACTCGCCGGGGCGCAGGGTGTGCTGGAGGCGGCCGGCATCGACTGCTCGGTCGACGGGGCGGTGGATACGTCGGGGCTGCCGGGTGAGGTTCAGTCGGCGCTCGCCTGGGTGGTGCGCGAGGGGGCGACCAACGTGCTGCGGCACGGGAACGCCGGGCAGTGCGCGGTGACGTTGCGGGTGACGGAGGGGCAGGTGGTGCTGACCGTGGAGAACGACGGGATACGGGGGTCCGGGGACGGGCCGGTCGGGGACGGGTCGGCTGGTGGCGGGTCGGTTGGTTCCCGGTCGGTCGGGGCCGGGTCCGGGCTCGCTGGGCTGCGGGAGCGGCTGGCGATTGTGGACGGGGTCCTGGAAGCGGGGCCGGTGGCTGGTGGGGAGGCGTTCCGGGTGGTGGCGCGGGTGCCGCTGGCCTCGGGGGGCGCGTCGGTCGCGGCCGGCGCGGGTGTCGTACGGGAGGTCGCGTCGTGACCGCCGTATCGGAGGCCGGGCGGCCCGTGCGGCTGCTGCTCGCCGATGACGAGCATCTGATCCGGGGGGCGCTGGCCGCGTTGCTGGCGTTGGAGGACGATCTGGTGGTGGTCGCGGAGGCGGCCAGCGGGCCCGAGGCGTTGGCGATGGCGCGGGCGCATGAACCGGACGTGGCGGTGCTGGATCTGCAGATGCCCGGGGCGGACGGTGTGAAGGTGGCCACATCGCTGCGGGCCGAGCTGCCCGGGTGCCGGGTGCTGATCGTCACCGGTCATGGGCGGCCGGGGCATCTGAAGCGGGCGCTTGAGGCGGGTGTGCGCGGGTTCGTCCCCAAGACCGTCAGCGCGCAGCGGCTCGCCGAGATCATCCGTACCGTGCACGCGGGAAACCGCTACGTCGACCCGGAGTTGGCGGCCGACGCGATCTCCTCCGGGGACTCGCCGCTGACCGCGCGGGAGGCCGAGGTGCTGGAACTGGCCGCCGACGGGGCGCCCGTCGCGGAGATCGCCGAGCGGGCCGCGCTGTCCCAGGGGACCGTACGGAACTATCTGTCGTCGGCCGTCTCCAAGCTCGGCGTGGAGAACCGTCATGCGGCCGTGCGGCTCGCGCGTGAGCGAGGTTGGGTATAGTTGCTCTCGCGCCACGGCGCACTGCGGACGTAGCTCAGTTGGTAGAGCGCAACCTTGCCAAGGTTGAGGTCGCGAGTTCGAGCCTCGTCGTCCGCTCCAGTGAAACCCCGGCCCGATGGGCCGGGGTTTTCTCATGGCCCGGGTCTCCCGGGTCTTCCGGGCTCACGGTTGCTCAGGGCCTGCCCCCGGTTGCTCGCGACACGCCCCCCCCGGTTTCCCGGGGGGGCGTTCGTGCGGCTACGGCTACGGCTGTGACCAGCTGATGCTCGTCAGACGCTCGTACGCCTCGATGTACTTGGCGCGGGTCGCCTCGACGACGTGGTCGGGCAGCGGAGGCGGGGGCTGCTCGCTCCTGCGGTCCCAGCCGGACTCGGCGGAGGTCAGCCAGTCGCGTACGAACTGCTTGTCGAAGGACGGCTGGGCGTGGCCGGGCTCCCACTGGTCGGCCGGCCAGAAGCGGGAGGAGTCCGGGGTGAGGACCTCGTCGGCGAGGACGAGGGTGTCGTCCTCGTAGCCGAACTCGAACTTGGTGTCGGCGAGGATGATGCCCCGGTCGCGGGCGATGTCACGGGCCCTGCTGTACACGGCGAGGGTCGCCTGGCGCAGCTGGGCGGCGGTCTCCGCGCCGACCTGGCGGGCCACCTCCTCATAGGAGACGTTCTCGTCGTGTTCGCCGACGGCGGCCTTGGTGGCCGGGGTGAAGATCGGCGCCGGGAGCTCCGAGCCGTCGGCCAGGCCCTCGGGGAGGGCGAGGCCGCAGACCGTACGGGAGTCGTTGTACTCCAGCAGGCCCGAGCCGGTGAGATAGCCGCGGGCGACGGCCTCCACCGGGATCATCCGCAGGGACTTGCAGATGAGGGTGCGGCCCTCCCAGTCGGCGGGGGCGCCCGGCGGGAGTTCGGTGCTCAGGACGTGGTTCGGGATCAGGTCGGCGAGCCGGTCGAACCACCAGAGGGAAAGCTGCGTGAGGACGCGCCCCTTGTCGGGGATCTCCGTCGGCAGTACCCAGTCGAACGCGGACAGTCGATCGCTGGCGACCATCACGAGGTCGCCCGCCTCGTTCTGGTACAGCTCGCGCACCTTGCCGGTGTGCAGATGCACCAGGCCCGGAACCTGAATCGGCTCGGGCTTTTCTACGAATCCGGACACGGTTCCTCCCCGTGGTGATGTCCAAGTGGCTCGATTGTCCCGCATCGGGACGGTCGATCTTGGCCAGGGGCTGTGGTCGGGATGGGGGTGGCGGGCGTGTCGAGGGGGCTCAGTGGCGTTCTGCGCGGGGGCTCAGTCGCGTTTGCAGATGCGGTCCAGGAGGTTGGCGGTGGCTCGTTGGATGCGGGTGTCCACGTGGTCGGGGCGGTCCAGGGCCGGGGACCATGCGAAGGTTCCGGATGCGAAGACCCAGGCTCCGGAGGGGGCCCGGTAGAGGGAGGTCTCCTGGTGGCGGAGGGCGCCTGCGGCGTCCCGGTACGGGGAGTGGGCGAGGAGTATGCGGCCCTGGTGCTCGGGGAGCGGGGTGCGCGGGAAGTAGCGGTCGGCCTCGCCGGCGACCATGCCGTGCAGTTCGTCGCCCTCGTGGGCTCCGGTCGCGTCCCAGAGCCAGTGGTCGGCGTTGCGCACGACCAGGGGGTGGGGTTCGGGGACCCGGCCCTCGTACTGGATGCCCATCAACTGCTGCTCGGGGCGGTCGATTTCGCGCCACAGTGCGGGTTTTCCGGGACCCCGACGTTTTCGGCAGGTCAGGAGGCGGTCGGGGACGCCGGACGGGGACGGGCTCAGCTCCACCTGCCAGTACATGGTGTTGGCGGAGAGGAAGACGAGCGAGGTGCCGCTGTCACGGGCGATCTCGGCGGTACGGCGCATCCGCGTGGACCAGTACTCGTCGTGGCCCGGGAAGACCAGCCCCCGGTAGCGGGTGGGGTCGACGCGGCCGGAGTGCAGATCGCGGGCGTCGGCGTAGGCGAGGTCGTAGCCGTAGCGCTCGGCCCAGCGGATGACGTCGTAGGCGTGGCCGACGTGGAGGGGGAGGCCGGCACCGGCGTACGGGCGGTCGAAGGAGACGGTGGTCGCGGCGTCGGACTCGCCGAGCAGGCGGCCGTCCTCGTCCCAGGCGTGGTAGAAGCTGGCGCCCGTGCGGCCGTCCTCCGGATACAGGTTGTACGCCTGCCAGGTGACGTCCGGGAGTACGAGCAGCAGGTCGGCCGGGCGGTCGTCGCGGACGGTGAACGGTACGTGGGAGCGGTAGCCGTCGGCGGTGGTGAGGACCGCCACGTACGCGCCGGTGTTCCAGTAGCTCGGGATCTGAAGGCGCCAGGACAGCCACCAGTGGTGGCAGGAGACCGTGCGGTCGGCCGTGAGGGGCGGCGGCTGGACGATGCCGGAGAGGCGGGGGCTGGTGGTGATCTTCGCGGCGCCGTCGCCGGCGTAGTGGCCGATGCGGTAGATGTCGACGCCGAATTCCTGGGGCGGGTCCACGGTGATGTGGAAGTCGATGGACTCACCGGGCGCGGCGGCGCCGGTGGCCGTGAACCCCTTGATCTGGCGTTGGACGTCATCGGCGGAACGGGGGCCGCCGGGCGAGGAGCGGGGGGCCGGGACACGGGGGCCGGTGGCTTTTCCGGTGCGGGACTCGGGTGGGGCCTGGTCCACGTACCAGGGGATGATCTGGCCGGTGTCGTCGAAGTACGTCACATTGCCGCGCAGCCAGGGGACCGGGCCCTGCCCGAAGGGGTCCGTCACGGCGTGGGCCATCGCGCCTGATTCCCAGCGGCGGATGCGGTGCTTCGAGCGGTCTGCGGCGCCTGATTCTTGTGCGTTGCCTGCATGGCGTGCGTGGCTTGCGTCTTCTGCGTGGTCCAAGTGGCGCAAGTGGTGCAAGTGGTCTGAGCCGTCCGAGTGCTCCGAGCTCATGAGTTCTCCCCTCCCTCGTGCCCCCGTGAGCTGTCGCAAGCTCTTACTGAGTACGCGAACGGTCCCAGCACATCACATTACGCACCCATTCCGTCACCGTTCGTTGTTAATTGGTGAGAGTGGAACAGGACGCTCCGGATGGAGAGTTGGGGAGTCCGTCCAGCTGGGGAGTCCGTCGCCCGGGGTGCACGAATCAGACCAGGCGTACCGGTTTCTCCGGGCGGACGCCGAGGTGGCGTAGCCAGTCGCGGAGGGGGGCGGGGTCGCCGTCCTCCACGAGGGTGAGGATCCGGGGGGTGAGGTCGGCGGCCCGTTGGCCGTTGACCAGGAGGGAGGGGCCGTCCAGCCAGTCGAGGGCGGGGGTCGCGCCGGCCGTGTCCATCGCCGCGCAGCAGACCATCGCGGTGATGTGCTCGGCGAGCAGTTCGCGGCCGGTGCGGGGCGGTTGCATCGGGAACAGCGGCAACAGGCCGTCGTCCCACAGCGCCCGGTCCGGGCCCTGCGGTTCGGAGGCGCCGGGTCCGGTCTGACCGGCGTCGGCCGCCGGGGCCGCCGCTTCCTCACGCGCCAACTCGGCGGTGAGGCCTGCGGCCAGCGCGGCGGAACGGGGGTTGGCGAGGTCGGCCTCGGCGTCATCCCCGGGGGCGGGGGGAGCGCCGGTGAGGGGAGGGCTTGCGGGGTTGCCGGGGGCGGGGCGGGCGTCGTCGTCACCCGGGGCGGATATGCCCCGGGCGTCATCGCCGCCGGGGGTGGATATGCCTTGTCGCTTCGGCCCGGGGGCCTGGCCCTGGGCATGCTCCTGGTCGTGGGCATGCCCGTGCTCGGGGGTGAGGTTGTGGTTGTGGTTTGGGCCGAGGGCGTGGTCGGGGCCCCGGAACGTCAAGTGGGCCAGTACCCGTGCC
>NZ_AEJC01000261.1 GCF_000317595.1 Streptomyces ipomoeae 91-03
CTCCGTCATGAGCGGGGGGGGGAAGCCATCGTGTGGAACGTCATGGCCGGCGAAGTCATGGTGCGGAATGCCACGGCATGGGACGTCACGACACGACACGACAGGGGACGTCACGACAGGGGACGTCGTGGCGCGAAACGTCAGACCGAGGAAAACTGCCTTCGCCGGGCATGATTGACGGATCGTCGGCCGACCGATAGCACTGGAGCGCATCGGTCCCGCACGCCCCGCCAACGCCCCACCGTTTTCAGGAGGCCGCCTTGCGAGGATCCCCCACCGACCGCAGGCCCACCCCGCACCACAGACGTGCACGGACGACCGCGGTGGCCGCCGTGCTGCTGTTGCCCCTGCTGGGCGCGGCCCCGCCCGAGGCCCGGTCCGAGGTCGGCTCCGCCTCGGACCGTCTGCAGGGCGCGTTCGCCGACGCGGCGGCCGAGTACGGCGTACCGCGCAGTGTGCTGCTCGGGGTCTCCTATCTGCAGTCCCGTTGGGACGCGCACGGTGGTGCGCCGAGTGTCACCGGCGGCTACGGCCCGATGCACCTCACCGACGCGCGGACGGCCCTGGCCGAGGCCCCGCACCACAGCGAGGGCACTGAGGACGCCCGCGGCGACGACTCCCGGGCGCCTCTCGTGCCCGAGGCGGACCTCCCCGAGAACTCCGAACTCCCCGCCCGGCTAAGGACGTTGACGAGGGCGGCCGAGCTGACGGGCCTGTCGGCGGAGACGCTGCGCACCGACGCCGAGGCCAATGTGGCGGGCGGTGCCGCGCTGCTCGCCGCCGCGCAGCGGGAGCTGGGCGAGGAACCGAGCGCCGATCCGGCGGACTGGTACGGGGCGGTGGCCCGCTTCTCCGGCGCCGACGACCGGGCGACGGCGGCGACGTACGCGAACGAGGTGTTCGCGGTGATCCGGGACGGCGCCCGGCGTGTCACGGACGCCGGCCAGCGGGTGGCGCTCGCCCCCGAGCCCGGGCTGAAGCCCGACACCGCGCAGTTGTCGCGAGCCGGGCTGCGGGCGGCGGCGGTGGACGGTACGGAGTGCCCGAGGACGGTGTCCTGCGAGTGGATCCCGGCGCCGTACGAGGAGTTCGGCGACAACGACTACGGCAACCACGACCTTGCGGACCGGCCGAAGTCCCAGAGCATCAGGTACATCGTCGTCCACGACACCGAGGCCACCTGGGACACCACCCTGAAGCTGGTCCAGGACCCGACCTATGTGTCGTGGCACTACTCGCTGCGCTCCACGGACGGGCACATCGCCCAGCATGTGAAGAACAAGGACGTGGCCTGGCACGCCGGCAACTGGTACGTCAACGCCAAGTCGATCGGGCTGGAGCACGAGGGCTTCCTCGCCTCGCCGGACGCCTGGTACACGGAGGCGATGTACCGGACGTCGGCGCGGCTGGTGCGGTACCTCGCCGCCAAGTACCGCATCCCGCTGGACCGTCAGCACATCCTGGGCCATGACACCGTGCCGGGTCCGACGACGGCGACGATCCCGGGGATGCACACCGACCCCGGCCCGTACTGGGACTGGCGGCACTACTTCGAACTGCTGGGCAGGCCCTTCGGGGCGACCTCCGGCCAGAACAGCAGCCTGGTCACCATCCTGCCCGACTACGCCGCCAACCGGCCGGAGTTCACGGGGTGCGCGCCCCAGGGACAGCCCTGCGCGGTGCACGGTTCCAGCGCCGTACGCCTGTACAGCGCGCCCGACGTCACCTCACCGCTGATCAAGGACATCGGTCTGCGGCCCGACGGCGGCGCCTCGACGACCGGCGTGAACGACCTCGGTTCACGTGTCTCCACCGGTCAGCAGTACGCGGTGGCCGAGCGTCGCGGTGACTGGACGGCGATCTGGTACCTGGGGCAGAAGGCCTGGTTCCAGAACCCGAAGCGACAGCCGACGGCGGTCGGCGCGGCCGGTCTGGTCGTGACGCCGAAGCCGGGGCTCGCCGAGATCCCGGTGTACGGCAGGGCCTACCCGGAGGCGGCGGCGTACCCGCAGGGGGTGCCCGCCCAGGCGGTGTCCCCGCTGCCGTACAAGCTCCTCGAGGGCCAGAGGTATGTCGCGGGTGACCGGGTGCCGGGCGAGTACTACTACGCGGTCACCTTCGACACGACCGGGCACAAGGTCGTGATCGGCGAGGACCTCTACTACGAGATCCAGTTCGGCCACCGGGTGGCGTTCGTGAGGGCGGCGGACGTACGGGTGCTGCCTGCCGTCTGAGAACGACAGCCGGAGGAGAGCGTTCCGAGGGCGAGAAGCAGAGCCGGGTCCGTGGGGACCCGGCCCTGTCTGCCGTCTTGTCGTTCGCCGTGTCTCCGTATGTCAGCCCTGCTGGAACAGCTCCGCCGGGAGCGGCTTGAGCAGTGCGTAGAGGTCGTCGGTGATGGGGCGGTCCCAGGCGGCGATGGTGACCAGGACGTTGTCGCTGCGGTCGAACTGGACGCAGGAGATCCGCGACTCGGAGAGCTTCAGGCGGCGGACGATCAGGAGGTTGTCCCCCTGCATCACCGGGATGTCCTCGGACCCGACGACGGTGATGTCCTCCTCGTTCTCCAGCGCGAGCAGCAGCTGGGCCACCTCGAAGGGGATCTCGCCGTCGGCGACCTCGCGCGCCGGGGAGCCCTCGGGGAGGTTGCCGATGATCATCGCGGGGCCGCGACCGCCGTACAGGTCGTAGCGCAGGAAGACGCCCTGGCAACTGCCGTCGGGGGCGGGCAGCAGGCCGGCGCCGAGATTGCCCGGCCAGTCGCCCGGGTCCATGGCCAGTACGTCGAAATCGGGCCCGGCAGGAGTGGCGCTGCGGCGGCGGAGGAAGGACATGTCGCCATGGTACGGGGTGCCGTCCGGTAGTGGGGCCGAGGGAGCGTCGGGAGGGGCGAAGGTCGTTTTTCGGGTGCGGTGGTCTGTGGCTGGTCGCTCCCCCTCTCTCGGCGGAGCCATGGATCGACACGGCCACGGCCGCCTGAATGGGCAGCGCCTCCCGGGCTGTCAGCTCGCGATCTTCTTGTGCCGTTCGTGGTGGCGGGCGACCCGGGCGCGGTTGCCGCAGGACGGTTTGCACCACTCCTGGCGCGGGTGCTCCTTGAGGAAGTAGCGCACACAGCGCGGCGCGTGGCAGGCGCGCAGCCGCTGCCGTTCGGGGCCGGCGAGAAAGGCGACGGCGGCGCGGGCGAGCGCGGCGGCGAGCCGGTCGTCGCCGGTGGCGGGTTCGTGGCGTACGACGGGTTCGGTGCCCGGGGCCCAGGACAGGACGGGGACGGTCGGAGCGAGGGCGGCGGCCCTGTTGAGGCGTGCCAGCGCTTCGGGGACGGGCAGCAGCCGGGTGGCGTCGGCCGGGCTGGGCTCCTCGGGGCTGACGGCACGGGCGAACAGGGACCGCACGGCCGCACGGAGATCACGTACGGCGGTGAGCTCGACCTCGCCGGCGGTGAACCCGACGGCTCCGGGCAGCACGTCCGCATGGCCCCGGACCCAGGTGGTCAGCCCGTGGGGCTCGCCGAGATCGTCGACGACGCCGCCGTCTCCGTCGTGGCGGACGGTCAGGACGAGATCCAGGACGAGCCGCGCGTCCGCGCTGATCGAGTACTCCATGGCGCTAATGATAGGCGCGCGGCCATCCATTAAACGGGGCCGTGTCCGACTCGATGAGGCGCTGTCGGGGCAGGGGGGCACGGGGCGCGGCGGCGGCCAGAGCGCCGAGGAGCCAGGCGGCGGTCTGGGCGATTTCGTCGGGGTCGGCCGCGCGGTGCGGAGGTGTGTTCGCCTTGAGCCGCTCCCGGAGACCGGGCGACCGCGCTTGCCGGGTGCGGATCATCTCGGTCAGCGTGTTGCCGGGGGCGATGACGTTGACACGGACGCCTTCCGGACCGTACGTGACGGCGGCCGACTCGGTGAGGCTGTCGCCGGGCGGCGCCGCCCCGGCTACTGCCGTCCTCCGCGGTGTCGTCCAGGGCCGGCGCCGGCTCGGGCCGGAGACCAGGTTCTACGAGAGGAGTGGGCCCACATTGACGAGTGGCTGTGACCGGGGGCCCGCGCCCGCCGGGTGTCCGGCAGTCGTGCCGGGTCCACACTGTGTGCTTCACGTGATCCCGGTCTTCCCCCGGGGTCAGCAGCCCGCTTACGCTCGGACCGTTTCGGTGCGAAGTGATCTGCCTGCTCCCGGCCCAGTGAGGCGGCTTCCATGCCTGGATGGATGGACTTGGCATACACCACGGCCGGCGGTGTCGTCGGCGCCGCGGTGACCAACTACCTCTCCATGAACCAGGAACGCCGGCAGCTGCGCGCAGCGGTCATGCAACAGCTCCTCCGCGTCGCAGCGGTGCGCGACAGAGTGTGCGACATCGTGCCGAGCCGGAGGGAGAGTCCATCGCGGCGCTTGATCGGGGCACGACCGCCTGCCACGGCGCGTTTTGGCGTCACGGCGGTCCTGGAGGACGGCCGTGACGCCGAGCCCACCCCAGCGGGAAGCGATCTCAGATCTTGTGGTGGCCGCGCTCTCGGCCGGCATACCCCGCAGGGTCTTGGACTTCGCCGGGGGCGGAGAGGAACGTGCCTTGCAATGCGAGGTCATCAGAGTGATCGATCTCCGTCTGGGCGGTGTCCTGGGTGAGTCACTCGAAGAACTCATGACGCGGTGTGAGGAATATCGGCAGGCGACAACGCAACACCTGCTCCGGGCGCTGTGGCACCCATGGCAGGCTCGGTTGCGGATGCGCGCGCGCCTTCACGTGTTGCGTCAAGACGTCGACGCACTCCATCGCCGACAAGAAGCGGCGATGTCCGTCCTGGCTCAGCCGGAGCACAGCCGTGCCCTCGCCGAGCGGCTCGGTCGCCTTCCGGATCAAGACCCACGACGCATCAACGACCCCGGACCCGCGGCATAGACAGTGCCGCGTGGCATCGAGCCGCGTGGCATCGGTCGGATCCGTTGCCGAAGTGCTCAAAACTGGTGAATTTTGGCAGACTGAGGTGAACCGGCCCGCTAATCGAACGTGTGACCGATTCATTCTGGGGGTTCAGTCATGCCACCCGTGCGTCTCGCACCGGACGTCGCCGCCTTCTACTCCACGCAGAGCGCCTTCACCGACCCTGGGGACCTCGCCCCGCTCTACGCCGGCCTGCCGAGGGATCCGGCCGAACTCGCCCGTGTCGCCCGGGATCTGATGATCCATCGGGGCGAGGGCGGGACGTTCGGCTACGCCACCCCGCCGGACCGGCTGCACAACGACGCGGAGACGCGGTACCTCGACGACATCCTGCGGATCGTGGTCGAGCGGAACGACGCGCCGCTGTCGCTGCGTCGCACGCCTGAGGACCGCTTCGTCGGCGTGTGCCGGGACTTCTCGCTGCTGCACTGCTCGCTGCTGCGCCACGCGGGCGTGCCCGCCCGGCTGCGGTCCGGCTTCGCGACGTATTTCGGCAGCGACGGGTTCAACTGTGATCACGTGGTCACCGAGTACTGGGACCCTGCCCGAGGCTGGCTGTTCGCCGACGCTCAGCTCATGGAGCCGTTGATCGTCGAGGCCTGGAGCATCGACTTCGATCCGATGGACATACCCCACGACCGTTTCCTCGTCGCGGGCAAGGCGTGGCGGGCCATCCGGGCGGGCGAGGCGGACCCCCGGACCTTCGGTCTCCACCCGCCGGAGGAGGGGCCGCTGTACGGGGAGTGGTTCGTGGCGGGCAACGTCCGGCTCGACCTCGCGGCGCTCAACAAGGTCGAGACGTTGCTGTGGGACATCTGGGGCACGGAGATCGAGGCCGGCCAGGAACTCACCGACCCCATCCGCGAGTTGTACGACGAGGTCTCCCTGGTGGTCGGCGACGAGGTGCCGTTCGCCACGGCGCGCGAGCTGTTCGCCGGCCATGACGGGCTGCGGACGCCGAGAACCGTACTGTCGCTGGCGCCGTACAACGGGCCGCGCGAGGTCACCCTGCGCTGACCGGTCCCCACCGGTGGGCGACTCGGCCCTCCCCGCGCCGGCCCCCGCCGGTGGGCGGCTCGGGTCGTCCACCGACGGGTCGTTCGCGGTCGCTCAGGTCAGGTCAGGTCAGGTCAGGTCAGGTCAGGTCAGGTCAGGTCAGGTCGAACTCGCCGTCCCTGGCCCCCGACACGAAGGCGCCCCACTCGGCGGGGGTGAAGATCAGCGAGGGGGACTCAGGACGGCCGCTGTTGCGCATGGCGATGAAGCCTTCGACAAACGCTATCTGGACGTCTCCCCGTCCTCGGCTGCCAGGCCTCCACTCCGCGTTGCTGAGGTCCAGGTCCGCCGGCTTGTGCCAGCCGTCGAGCGATCGCTGCTCCATGGTGCTCTCGGCCACGTCCGTGCTCCTCCCGGTTCGTCGTCCGCCCGCCAGACTAGCGATCGGTTCCCGCCGCCGACAGGCCACGCGAGGAGGAGGTTCAGGAGGTGGGCGGCTCGGCGCCCACCAGCCACATGGCGAAGAACTGCGACCCCCCGCCGTAGGCGTGCCCGAGCACCCGTCGAGCGCCCTCCACCTGGTGTTCTCCCGCCTGCCCACGCACCTGGAGCGCGGCCTCGGCGAAACGGATCATGCCGGAGGCCCCGATGGGATTGGTGGACAGCACCCCACCGGACATGTCCACGGGAAGATCCCCGTCGAGTTCCGTGACCCCGGACTCGGTGAGCTTCCAGCCCTCGCCCTCGGCGGCAAAACCGAGGTTTTCCAGCCACATCGGCTCGTACCAGGAGAACGGCACATACATCTCCACCGCGTCGATCTCACGGCGCGGATCGGCGATGCCCGCCTGCCGGTACACGTCGGCCGCACAGTCCCGGCCCGCGCGCGGTGACACACAGTCCTTCCCCGCGAACAGCGTCGGCTCGCTGCGCATGGCGCCGCCGTGCATCCACGCGACCGGCCGGGGCGCCCTGGCCGCCCCCGTGCGGTCGGTGAGGACCATCGCCACCGCCCCGTCGGAGGACGGGCAGGTCTCCGAGTAGCGGATCGGGTCCCACAGCATGGGCGAGGCCTGGACCTTCTCCAGGGTGATGTCGTGCTCGTGAAGGTGCGCGTACGGGTTCTTGAGGGCGTTGCGGCGGTTCTTGTACGCCACCAGGGAGCCCACCGTGTCGGGGGCGCCGCTGCGCCGCATGTACGCCCGCACGTGCGGGGCGAAGAAGCCGCCGGCGCCGGCCAGCAACGGCTGCTGGAACGGGATCGGCAGGGACAGGCCCCACATCGCGTTCGACTCGGACTGCTTCTCGAAGGCCAGGGTCAGCACGGTGCCGTGCACGCGGGCCGCGACGAGACTGGCCGCGACCAGCGCGGTCGAGCCGCCGACCGAGCCCGCCGTGTGCACCCGCATCATCGGCTTGCCGACCGCGCCGAGCGCGTCGGCGAGGTACAACTCGGGCATCATCACGCCCTCGAAGAAGTCGGGCGCCTTGCCGATGACGACGGCCTCGATGTCGGCCCACGTCAACTCGGCGTCCGCCAGCGCACGCCCCGCGGCCTCGCGGACGAGCCCGGCGATCGAGACGTCCCGCCGGGCCGCGACGTGCTTGGTCTGGCCGATGCCTACGACGGCCACGGGCTCCTTGCTCATCGCGGATCCCCTTCGAGTACGGCGACCAGGTTCTGTTGCAGACAGGGCCCGGAGGTGGCGTGGGCGAGGGCCCGGTCGGACTCGCCCCGATGGATGCGCGCGGCGGCTTCGCCGATCCGGAGGAGCCCGGCGGCCATGACCGGGTTGGCTGCCAGGGCGCCGCCGGACGGGTTGACGGCCACGCTGTCGTCGAGCCGCAGCGCCTCGCGCAGGATCACCTCCTGGGAGCTGAACGGCGCGTGCAACTCGGCGGTGTCCACAGGCCGTTCGAAGACCCCGGCGCGCTCGGCGGCGAGACGGGTGGACGGCGAGGAGGTCAGATCACGTACGCCGATGCCGTGCGCCTCGACGCGGTGGTCGATGCCCCGGACCCAGGCCGGCCGCGCGCACAGTTCCCGGGCCCGCTCACCCGCCGCGAGCACCACGGCGGCGGCCCCGTCGCCGATGGGCGGGCAGTCGCCGGTGCGCAGGGGTCGTACGACATACTCCCCCTGCGGCACCGAACCCCGCAGCTGAGCGTGGTAGTTGGCGGCGGCGGCCGTACGGCTCCGCGCCCCGATCGCGGCGAGCGAGGGCTCGTCCGTCTCACCCTTGTCGATAAGTGCCTGTGCCTGGAGGGCGGCGAGGGCGACCGAGTCGGGCCACAGGGGCGCCACGTAGTACGGGTCGAGCTGCCGGGTCAGCACGTCCCGCACCGGCCCGGGCGAGGACTTGCCGTACGAGTAGACGAGCGCCGTGTCGGCGTCCCCCGTCTGGAGCTTCACCCACGCCTCGTACAGCGCCCACGCCCCGTCCATCTCGACGTGCGACTCGGAAATCGGCGGCCAGGCGCCGACGCCGTCGAGGGCGAGGGTGAAGGAGAAGGCGCGGCCCGCGAGGTAGTCGCTGGACCCCGAGCAGGTGAAGTCGATGTCGGAGGTCTTCAGCCCGGTCCGCTCCAGGACCTCGTGCAGCACCGGCATGAGCATCTCCACCTCGGAGAGTTCCTCGGTGGTGCGGCGGTGGTCGGTCTGCGCGAAGGCGACGATGGCGATCTCCCGGTTCACAGCAACTCCTTGTACGTGTCGTACTCGGCGTCCGGCTCGCCGGTGGGCCGGTAGTGGTCGGGGTGACGGGCGCCCTCCGTCCACACGGGTTCGACGCGCAGCCCCATCCGCACCTCGTCGTAGGGGATCCCGGCGATACGGCCGTGCAGGGCGAGGTCGGCGCCGTCGAGGGCGATGTGCGCGTAGACGTACGGCACTTCGATGTCGAGATTCGCCGTATGCGCAGCCTTGATGTTGACGATGCAGAAGGTCGTGACCGTGCCCCGCGGCCCGACCTCGACCTGCTCGGCCGTGGCCACCCCGCAGGTGGGGCAGGCGCCGCGAGGCGGGACGTACACCTTGCGGCAGGACGGACAGCGCTCGCCGACGATACGGCGGTCGGCGAGGGCGTTGATGTATCCGGTCTGGGCGCGGCCGGGCGAGTAGGTGTAGTCGAGCCGGGCGAAGGCGACGATGCCGGTCACCTGGTCGTCGAACTCACCGCTGTGGCCCGCCGGTTCCGCCGGCTCTCCGTCGTACGGCTCGAAGCAGGCGATGTCCGTGATGGCACCGGAGCGTTCCTCGGCCCACCGGACGCGGACACGCATACCGGTGCGTACGGCGTCGGGGCCGGGGGCGTCGAGGGCATGCAGGAGGGCGGTGTCGGCGCCGTCCAGCTTGACCAGCACCCAGGCGAAGGGCGTGTCGAGCGGCTGCCCCCGGCGTGGGGCGTGGTTCCAGGCCCAGGTGGTGACGGTGCCGGTGGGCGCGACCTCGACGAGGTCGCGGATCTCCTCGGCGGTGACGGGGTCGTACTCGACGGGTGGGACGAGGACCCGGCCGTCGCCCGTACGAACGCCGAGGATCACGCGCTCTCGCAGCCCGGTGAGAAAGGCGCTCTGGACGGGCCCGAGGGACCGGGTGAAGGGGAACTCGACGGTGAGGGGTGCTTTGAGGACTGGGGACATCAGGCTTGCCTCCTTCGAATTCAGGGCGCGTGGACGCGCCCTGAAGGGGCGCGGGGAACTGCGCGACCAGCCGCAGACGGCCCGCAGCCGAAACACGACCTCAGCAGAACGCCTACGCCCGCTTGTAGACAGGTGGCCGTTTCTCGGCGAACGCACGCGCCCCTTCCTTCGCGTCATCCGTGTCGAAGATCGGCCACCCCCGCTTGAGCTCGGCGGCCAACCCATCCGTCTCGCTCATCTCGGCGGTCTCGTACACGGACGCCTTCACGGCCTCCACGGCGAGTGGCCCACACGCATTGACCTGCTCAGCGATCTCCAGAGCTTTGTCCAGGGCCGTGCCATCAGCAACGACATGCCCGATCAACCCAATACCGGCGGCCTCACGCGCCGTGTACGGCCGCCCGGTGAGCAACATCTCCAGCGCATGGGTGCGCGGAATCTGCCGCTGGAGCCGGACCGTGGAACCGCCGATCGGGAAGAGACCGCGCCGCACCTCGAACAAACCGAACGTGGCCGACTCGCCGGCGACGCGGATGTCCGTGCCCTGGAGCATCTCGGTGCCACCGGCGACGCAGTACCCCTCGACGGCGGCGATCACCGGCTTGCGCGGCCGGTGGTGGCGGAGCATCGCCTTCCAGTGCAGGTCGGGGTCGGCCTTGAGGCGGTCCCGGTACTGCCGGCCCACCATTCCCTTGTCGCCGGCCAGCGCCTTGAGGTCCATCCCGGCGCAGAAGGAACCGCCGGCTCCGGTGAAGACGACCGAGCGGATCGAGTCGTCCTCGTCGGCCGCGACCCAGCCGTCGTAGAGGCCGACGAGCATCGGCAGCGAGAGCGCGTTCTTTGCCTCGGGCCGGTTGAGCGTGAGCACCAGGGTGGCGCCTTCGCGCCGCAGGGTGAGGTGTTCCGTATCCGCCATGGCTTCCTCCAGTCTCCGGAACGAGAACAGGTTGCAGTAGGCGCGGGGCCAGTACAAGAGTTTTCTGACAGTCAGTCAGATTTCTTCTGCGCGGACCCTTCACACTCACGGCGCCCTTTGCTCTGATGACCGGCGAACCGACGGATACCAGGCGCACGGGCCGGCATACAGGGCCGGGCCCGTGAGCCGGCCACGCCCGGGGTCAGGAGGAGCACGGTGGAGTACAACCTTGCCGACCTGTTCGAGTCGGTCGTCGACGTGGTCCCGGACCGGGCGGCGCTCGCGTATCTCGACATCCCCGGTACGGGGGCGGAACGCCGGCTCACCTACGCCGAGTTGGACGCGGCGGCGAACCGGATCGGCCACCATCTGCTCGACAGCGGGATACGCCCCGGGGAGCATGTGGGGCTGCACCTCTACAACGGGGTCGAGTATCTGCAGACCGCGCTGGGCTGCCTCAAGGCGCGGATCGTGCCGGTCAACGTCAACTACCGGTATGTGGAAGAGGAGTTGGTCTACCTCTACCGGGACGCCGATCTGGTGGGTCTGGTCTTCGACGCGGAGTTCACGGGGCGGGTGGCGAGGGCGCTGCCGCGGACGGAGAAGCTGCGGCATCTGGTGCGGGTGGGGACCCCCGCGCCGGGCGCGCCCGAGGTGCCCGACGCGTCGGACGGACCCAGTGGCGCCGGCGGACCCAGTGGTCCGGACGCGCCCGCGCGGGCCCTCGTGGACTTCGGCGAGGCCGAGGCCTCCGCGTCCGCCGAACGGGGCTTCCCGGCACGCTCGGGCGACGACCAGTTCATCATCTACACCGGTGGGACCACGGGCATGCCGAAGGGCGTGATGTGGCGTCAGGAGGATCTCTTCTTCTCGGGGTTGGGGGGCGGCGCCCCGACCGGGGAGCCGGTGAAGGCGCCGGAGGAGCTGGCCGAGCGGGTCGCGGCCGGCGGTGACGGGATCACCTTCTTCCCCACCGCCCCGCTGATGCACGGCACGTCCACGCTGACCGCGTTCATCGGGTTCAACTTCGGCCAACGGGTCGTGATCCACCGCAAGTTCGTGCCGGAGGAGGTCCTGCGGACGATCGAGAAGGAGAAGGTCACCAGTGTGTCGCTGGTGGGCGACGCGATGCTGCGTCCGCTGATCGACGCGCTCGGCGGTCCGATGAAGGGCACGGACTGTTCGTCGCTGTTCAGTGTGTCGTCGTCCGGGGCGATCATGTCGGAGACGGTGCGGCGGCAGTTCCAGGAGCTGGTGCCGAACGCGATGCTGCTGAACAACTTCGGCTCGTCGGAGTCCGGTTTCAACGGCACGGCGACGGAGGACTCCGGGGCGGGCCAGGGTTTCCGGATCCGCGTCAACTCCCGTACGCGGGTGGTGGATCCGGCGACGTACGAGCCGGTGCCGGTCGGTGTGCCGGGCCGGGTCGCGCAGCGCGGTCACGTCCCCCTCGGCTATTACAACGCCCCCCGGAAAACCGCCGAGACGTTCTTCGAGAAGGACGGCGAGCGCTGGGTCCTCCTCGGCGACATGGCGACCGTCGACGAGGAGGGCGTCGTCACGGTCCTCGGCCGGGGGTCGCAGTGCATCAACACCGGGGGCGAGAAGGTCTACCCGGAGGAGGTCGAGCAGGCCCTCAAGGCCCACCCCGATGTGTACGACGCCCTGGTCGCCGGGGTGCCGGACGCCCGCTGGGGCAACCATGTGGCGGCCGTGGTCCAGCTCCGCGAGGGCGCGCCCCGTCCGACCCTGGAGGACATCCAGACCCACTGCCGCACCCGCCTCGCCGGGTACAAGATCCCCCGCCAACTGGTCCTCACCGACACCATCCAGCGCTCCCCCAGCGGCAAGGCGGACTACCGCTGGGCCCGCTCGGTGGCGGCTGCGGCGGACCACTGACCGATGCCCCGGGGCCCCTCCGGCCACCGGGGACGATCGGGGGCGTGGGTTCGTGGCGCCGTGGGGGTCATGCCTGTGCGAAGCGGTCCCGTAGCTCCCGCTTGAGGATCTTGCCGCTTGCGTTGCGCGGGAGTTCGTCCACGAACAGGATCTTCTTCGGGGCCTTGAAGTGGGCGAGGTTCTCGCGGGCGTGGGCGATGAGTTCGGCTTCGGTGACTTCTCCTCGGGGGACGACCACGGCGGTCACGGCCTCGATCCACTTCTCGTCCGGGAGGCCGATGACGGCGACCTCGGCGACCCGGTCGTGGGTGTAGAGGGCGTCCTCGACCTGGCGGGAGGCGATGAGCACGCCGCCGGAGTTGATGACGTCCTTGACGCGGTCGACGATGGTGAAGAAGCCGTCGGCGTCGCGTACGGCGAGGTCACCGGAGTGGAACCAGCCGTCGCGGAAGGCCTCGGCGGTCTCCTCGGGCTTCTCCCAGTAGCCCTCGCAGAGTTGCGGGGACTGGTAGACGATCTCGCCGGGGGTGCCGTCGGGCACGTCCTCACCGTTCTCGTCGACGACCCTGGCCTCGACGAACATGACGGGGCGTCCGCAGGAGTCCATGCGGCCCTTGTGCTCGTAGGGTCCGAGGACCATGGACAGGGGGCCGATCTCGCTCTGGCCGAAGCAGTTGTGGAAGGCGAGCTTGGGCAGGCGCTCCTTGAGGCGTTCCAGGACGGGCACCGGCATGATCGACGCCCCGTAGTACGCCTTGCGCAGGCCGCTGAGGTCGCGGGTGGCGAAGTCGGGGCGGTTGGACAGGGCGATCCACACCGTGGGCGGGGCGAACAGGCTGTCCGCGTCGCCCGCCTCGACGAGGTCGAGGATCCGGTCGCCGTCGGGTGCGTCGAGGATGATGTTCGTGGCGCCGACCGCGAGATACGGCACCAGGAAGACATGCATCTGCGCCGAGTGGTACAGCGGCAGGGAGTGCACGGGACGGTCACCGGCCGAGAGGTCGAGGGCGGTGATCGCGCTGAGGTATTCGTGCACCAGTGCGCGGTGCGTCATCATCGCGCCCTTGGGAAGCGCGGTCGTGCCGGAGGTGTAGAGGAGCTGGACGAGATCCTCGGCCTTGGGCTCCTCGCCGTCGTACGGCTCCGTGGTGGCGAGTCGGGCGAGCAGTGAGTCGTCGGCGTCCCGCAGGGGCAGGGTGCGCAGGCCCTCGGGAGGTTCCGGCGAGGTCGGGGTCGGTGAGGACGAGGGTGCTGCGGACTGGTCGAGGATGTACGACAGGTCGTCACCGGTGAGGTTCTGGTTGACCGGGACGTGCACCAGACCTGCGCGGGCGGAGGCCAGGAAGGCGATCAGGTAGGCGTCCGAGTTGTGGCCGTAGGCGCCGACCCGGTCGCCGGGCCTCAGGCCGGTGTCGCGCAGGGCGCGGGCGGCCCGGGAGACGGCGTCGTCCAACTCGGCGTACGTCCAGGAGCGGTCGCCGTAGTGGAGGGCGACGCGGGCGGGGGTCCGCCGGGCGCTGCGCCGCAGCACTCCGTCGACCGTCACACTGCGTCCAGCCGTCATGTTCCGCCGCTCCTTCGTCCGCCGTTCACCGGTTCCGCCCCGCGTGATCCTCGTTCCGCCGTGCGAGCGGGGTCAAGCGCGCCACCCCCATGGCCGGAATCCGGTGCACATGGCGGGAAAGGGCTCAACTTCGAGCCCCGGTGCACGAGTCAACCCGAGTGAAGATCAACGCACATATGGACTACGCACAAACGCACTGACAGGCTCAATCGCCCCTTCCCTTGATGATGTCGGGAGGCACCATGCGCATCCGTCTGAGACAGCTCGTCGTCTCGGCCGTCGCCCTGTTCACCGCCTCGGCCGTGCTGCCCTCGGCCTCCGCCACCGCCGCCGGTGGCGAGCGGGCCGGTGGGCAACGTCCGTCCCACGGCGGTCTGTCCGCCGTGATCCGCTACACGGAGTACGGCATTCCGCACATCGTCGCCAAGGACTACGCGAACCTCGGGTTCGGCACCGGTTGGGCGCAGGCCGCCGACCAGGTGTGCGTGCTCGCCGACGGTTTCGTGACCGTGCGCGGCAAGCGCTCGCGTTTCTTCGGGCCGGACGCGGTGCCCGACTTCTCGCTCTCCTCGGCGACGAAGAACCTCACGAGCGACCTGTACTTCCAGGGCGTCCGGGACACCGGCACCGTGGAACGGCTGCTGGACCGGCCGGCGCCCCGAGGGCCGAGCCGCGAGGTGAAGGAACTGGCTCGGGGCTGGGCGGCCGGGTACAACGCCTGGCTGAAGCAGAACCGGATCACCGACCCGGCGTGCGCGGGGGCCGCCTGGGTGCGGCCGGTGACGGCGCTCGACGTGTTCTCCCGCACATACGCCCTGGCCGTGCTGGGCGGCGAGGGGCGGCTCGTGGATGCCATCACGACCGCGCAACCTCCCTCCGCCGGCAACAGCAACCCGACACCCGACCCCAAGGCCGCCGCCCGGGCCGCGAGCGAGCTGCTCGGCGCCGACGCGGACATGGGCTCGAACGCGGTCGCCTTCCGCGGTGACACCACGGCGAACGGCCGCGGTCTGCTGCTGGGCAACCCGCACTACCCGTGGGCCGGAGGCCGCCGCTTCTGGCAGGCCCAGCAGACCATCCCCGGCGAGCTGAACGTCTCCGGCGGCGCGCTGCTCGGCTCGCCCATCACGCAGATCGGGTTCAACGCGAAGCTGGCGTGGAGCCACACCGTCGCGACCGGCGTCCCCATGAACGTCCACCAGCTGACGCTGGACCCGGCCGACCCGACGACGTATCTGGTGGACGGCAAGCCGGAGCGGATGACGGAGCGGACCGTCACCGTCGCCGTGAAGGACGGCAGCCCGGTCACCCGCACCCAGTGGTGGACCCGTTACGGCCCGATCGTCACCTCCCTCGGCGCCGACCTCCCACTGCCCTGGACGACCGGCACCGCGTACGCCCTGGCCGATCCCAACGCGGCGAACATACGGTTCGCCGACACCTCCCTGGGCTTCGCCAAGGCGCGCAGCACCGCCGACGTGCTCAAGACCCTCGCCCGGTATCAGGGCCTGCCCTGGGTGAACACCGTGGCCGCCGACTCCGCCGGGCACACCCTCTTCACCCAGTCGCAGGTGGTGCCCCGCATCACCGACGAGTTGGCGGCACGCTGCTCGACACCGCTGGGGAAGGCCACGTACCCCTCTTCGGGGCTCGCCGTCCTCGACGGATCGCGCGGTGACTGCGCGCTCGGCAGTGACGCCGACGCCGTACAGCCGGGGATCTTCGGCCCGGCGAAGATGCCGACGCTCAAGGACGCGCCGTACGTGGAGAACTCGAACGACAGCGCGTGGCTGGCCAACGCGGACCAGCCGCTCACGGGGTATGAGCGAATCTTCGGCACGATCGGGACGCAGCGGTCGATGCGTACGCGCGGTGCGATCGAGGATGTCGCGGCGATGGCCGACAACGGCGGGCTCACCGTACGGGATCTGCAGGGGCAGCAGTTCGCGAACCGGGTGCCCGCGGCCGATCTCGCCGTCGAGGACGTGGCGCGGGCGTGTGCCGAGGTGCCGGGAGGTACGGCGACGGACAGTGACGGCAAGGCAGTCGACGTGTCCGAGGCGTGCGGTGTGCTCAAGGCGTGGGACCGGACCGTGGACACCGACAGCCGGGGCGCGCTGCTCTACGACCGGTTCTGGCGGAAGCTGATCCGCGCCGTGCCGAACGGCCGGCTGTGGAAGGTGCCGTTCTCGGCGGCCGACCCGGTGAACACGCCGAACACGCTGGACACTTCCGCACCGGGCTTCGCCACGGCACTCGCCGACACGGTGGCGGAGCTGCGGGCCGCGGGCATCGCGCTGGACGCGAAGCTCGGCGACCACCAGTTCGCCGTCCACGGCGACCGGCGCATACCGATCCACGGCGGCACGGAATCGCTCGGTGTCTGGAACAAGATCGAGTCGCCGTGGATCGCCGCCGCGGGCGGCTATGCGCAGGTGTCGTCGGGTTCCAGCCACATCCAGGCGGTCGGCTGGGACGGCAGCCGCTGCCCGGTGGCCCGGACGCTGCTGACGTACTCGCAGTCCTCCAACCCGGACTCGCCCCACTACCGCGACCAGACGCGGCTGTACTCGGACGAGAAATGGGTGACGTCGCGCTTCTGCGAGAAGGACATCCTGTCCTCGCCGAAGCTGAAGGTGGTGCGTGTGAGCCAATGAACGCAGTGCTCCTCGGCCAATGAGCCAAGGGATGTGGTGCCGTTCCGAGCCGGGGCGGCACCATGCCTTTGGCATATAACCGATTCCTCATGAGGAGGCCGCCCGGTGGCACAGGACTCGTTTGGCCCGGAGACGGATGCGATCACCAAGATCGACACGACGGTGCCGCACTCGGCCCGTATCTGGAACTACTGGCTGGGCGGCAAGGACAACTACCCCGTCGACCAGAAGGCGGGCGACGCGTTCCGTGCGGTGTTCCCCGGCATCACCGATCTCGCCCGTGACTCC
>NZ_AEJC01000262.1 GCF_000317595.1 Streptomyces ipomoeae 91-03
CACGGACCATGACGGGGTGGCCGCCGGGAGCGCCGCGGCGATGGCCGGGTGTGCGGGAGCGGAACGCACCCTCACGGGCCGAGCGGACGGAAGGCATGGCCCGAACCCACCAGTTCCCGTGGAACTCCTGGGGCCGGCCATGGCGCCGGGGCTCTGTCCGTGGGTATCGGGCCTCGACCGCCTCCGGCTGCACGGGGGCGGGGACCGGCCGCCGGGGCTCCCACCGGCCAAGCGCCTCGCCCTCCACGTCGACCCGCGGCGGGAACCGTTCCAGTCGGCGCGGCAGCCACCAGGCCCGTTCACCCAGTACTCCAAGGACGGCGGGCACGAGGGCCATCCGCACCACGAACGCGTCGAGGAGCACCAGGAAGATCGGCATCGCACTCATGATCGGCCCGGCCTGCTTCACGCCGAACGGACTCGCGCCATGGCCCTCCTGGAAGACCACGACGACCAGGCCGACGACGGTCACCGGATACGGCATCAGCGCCGCCTGCACCTTCTCGGCGATGTCGATGTTCGGGGCCGTGGTACCGGTGACCTCGAAGGTCGCTTCGGCCGCGGACTCGGGCCGGGGCGCCCGATGAGTCGCCCGACCCACCCTTATGCTTCTACATGCGTGTAGAGGAAACGCGGGCAACACCTGCGGCGCGCGCATCGTCTGCACCACACGTAACACAGGTAACACACGTACATATAAGGAGTGGACGCCACGATGGTGTTCAAACGACTGCTCGGATCGCTCGGCGTGGGCGGCCCCACGGTCGACACGGTTCTCGACCCCGGCGCGTTCCGCCCCGGCGGCGCGCTGACGGGTCGGGTCCATCTCAAGGGCGGTGACGCCGACTTCGACATCGAGCACATCACCCTGGAGCTGGTGGCCCGGGTCGAGGCGGAGTACGAGGAGGGCGAGAGCGAGGGCGTCGTCGTCTTCGACCGGTCCACCGTCGGCGGCGGCTTCCGACTCGCGGAGGGCGAGGTGCGCGAGGTCCCGTTCACGATCGCCCTGCCGTGGGAGACCCCCATCACCGAGTTGTACGGGCAGGCCCTGGGCATCGTCCTCGGCGTACGCACCGAACTGGCCGTCGCCGGCGCGAAGGACAAGGGCGACCTGGACCAGCTGAGCGTCGCGCCGCTGCCCGTCCAGGAGGCGATCCTCGAAGCGCTCGGCCGGCTCGGATTCGGCTTCAAGTCCGCCGACCTCGAACACGGCCGCATCAACGGCACCGGTCAACAGCTTCCCTTCTACCAGGAGATCGAGCTCACCCCGGCCCCGCAGTACGCGCACCAGGTCAACGAGATCGAGCTGACCTTCCTCGCCGCGCCGGGCGGCATGGACGTCGTCCTGGAGGCCGACAAGCGCGGCGGCCTGTTCTCCGAGGGCCACGACACGCTCACCCGCTTCACGGTCTCCCACGACGGGGTCGAGCACCAGGACTGGACCACCGTCGTCGACGGCTGGATCCGCCGACTCGTGGAGCACCGGGCGTCGTACGGCTCCCCCGCCTCGTACGGCCACGAGGGAAGCCAAGGCCACGTCGAGCACCACGACGACGGCCACCGCTCGGGCCCCGGCGTGGGCACCGCCGTCGCGGCCGGCGCGGCCGGGCTCGCGGTCGGTGTCGTCGGTGGCATGGTCGCCGCCGAAGTCGTGGACGAGATCGGGGACTTCTTCGAGGGCGACGAGGAGGAAGAGGGGGGCTGACGGGCCGACGTGAGCGGGCCCGCCGGCCCGCTCACGTCACATCACGGCAGGTCGTCGAGGTCGAGGTCCGTCCCCACGACCAGCGTCACCACGCCCGCGGTGGCGTCCGCGGCCTGCGAGGCGTCGGCGTCCGGCAGGCGTGAGGTGAGGACCTCGGCCTGCTTGGCCAGGTCGGACGGGTACGTGACCGTCGTGTCGTCGGTGTTCTCCGGTGCGTTGCCCGTGCCGACGACGGTGAAGCCGGCCTCGCGCAGCTTCTCGGCGACGGCGGCGGCGCGTCCGGTGACTCCGGTGCCGTTGAGGACCTGGACGCGTACGGCGGACGCGTAGACCAGGTCCTCCGTCTCGGCCTTCAGTCGCTTCTTGTCGACCTCCTTGTCCTTGGCGAGGGAGGTGAACAGGTCGGCGGCCTGCGGGTACTGCCAGACGATGTTGGCCTTGTCGGTGGGTACGTCCGCCTCGCGGGGGTAGTTGGGGACGGTCAGGAAGGTGAGCCGTTCGCTGGGGATGCCCTTGAGTTCGGAGGCGAGGTCGTAGAGCGGGTCGATGCCGGCCAGGTCCTCGTCCGTGGTCAGGGACTTGGTGGCGGACTGCAGGAAGCCGTACAGCGCGCTCGGGTCGGTCAGTTTGGACTGCGCCTTCTCGGCCAGGGCCTCCATGAACTCCTGCTGGCGCCCGATGCGTCCGATGTCGGAGCCGTCACCGACGCTGTACCGGGTCCGTACGTAGCCGAGTGCCTTCTCGTCCCTGACCGTCTGGCAGCCCGCCTCCAGGTCGAGGCGGGCCTTCTCGTCGTGGATGGCCTCCTCGGGGCAGACCTCTATGCCGTCCAGGGCGTTGACCATCCCCTTGAAGCCCTGGAAGTCGACGGACATGAAGTGGTCGATGCGCAGACCGGTGTTGGCCTCGACCGTCTTGATGGTGCAGGCGGCGGCCCCGGCGACCTCCCCACCGCTCCCGCCGATCGCGAACGCCTCGTTGATCTTCGCGCGGTGCGGGCTCGACGTCCCACCGTCGCCCTTCTCGCACGCCGATATCTCGACCCATGAGTCACGCGGGAACGACACCACGGTCGCCCACTCGCGGTTCGCCGGGACGTGCATCACCATCAGCGTGTCCGACTGCATGGTGTCGAGGTCCTTGCCGTACTTCGCGTTGGCGCCGTCGCGGCTGTCCGAACCGACGACCAGGATGTTCTTGGAGCCCGGACTGAGGTTCGCGGGACGGTCCCCGCCGAGCTTGTTGTCGATGTCGGCGGCCGTGATGTTGTCGTCCAGGTCCTTGTACACCCAGGCCCCGACACCCGCGACACCGAGGACGAGGATCGCGCAGGCTCCCGCGGACCACCCCAGCACCCGCCCCCGCCGCGTCACACCGCTGCCGGCGCCCGCGCGCCGCCTTCCCGTACCACTCACCGGCCTTCCCCCGCCTCGGCCGCACCCGGCCGTTCGACTGCCCCTGAGCGTCCGGCAGTTGTGATCACCGAACCACAGGACTCTACATCCATGTAGATATACGGATCACCGCCGAACTCGTCTCACGGCACGATTCACCCTCACAAGGGCGTCGCCGCGTACAGGATGAAGAACATCGTCACGGCCGCGTTCGCCGACGACATGGCCGACACGGCGGCACCCGCAGCCGCGCCCCACGCGGCCAGGCCGACCGACGTGAACACCGACGGCCAACTGCGCACCGCGGGCTCGGGGCCGAGCAGGGCCGCCACCCGGCGCGGCACCGGCCCCGGCGCCGCGAAGCCGGCGAGCACGGCCGCCGGGGTGCCGGCCGACACGAGCGCCGCCCTGCCGATCGCGCGGGCCACGACACGCCGGCTGCCGACCCTGCGGGCCGCGTCCTCGTCCGCCCACCGTTCCGTCGTGTACGACACGGCCGTACGCAGGGGCCGCAGGAACGGGTTGGCGCGCGCGGCCAGTCGGACGGCCAGCAGGAACCGGTGGTGCCGCGCGGCGAGATGGGCCCGCTCATGTGCGAACAGGGCGCGTCGCTCGGCCGGTTCCAGACAGGACAGCAGGGCCGTGGTCACCACCACACGGTCACGACGGCCACCGGGCAGCGCGTACGCGTACGGCGCCTCGTCGGGCAGTACGGCCACCTCGGTGTCCGGCAGTCCGGCCAGGGCCCGGTGGGCGCGGCGGCGCACCCGCCCGTGCCGCCACACGGTCCGGCCGCAGGCCAGGAGCACCGCGAGCAGCGCCGGGATGGCGGCCTTCCCGGCGACCTCGTCGTACGGCACGGCCTCGCGCACCTCGGGGTCCGACCAGCCGTCGGGCAGCGGGTTGCCGGGCAGTTGGGCGGTGCCGACCACCATCAGCAGCCCGAGGCACACGGTGCTGCACACGGCCATCACCAGGGCCACGCCGGTCAGCAGCCGGGTGGCGGTGCGTGGATCCAGTCGCTGTTCGGCGAGCCGTGCGATGGGCCACGCCGTCAAGGGCAGGACCAGCGGCAGAAAGACGAACACCCCCATGAGGTCTCAGTCTTCCCCTTCGCCCTTCGGCTGCCCCAGCAGCTCACGCAGCAGCCGCTCGTCGTCCGGTTCCAGGGAGGTGACGAAGCTGGCCAGCACCGCCTCGCGGTCGCGCTCCCCGTCGAGCACCCGGCGCATCCGGTGCGCGGCCAGGCCCGCCTGGTCGGCGGCCGGGGTCCACACGAAGGACCGGCCGGCGCGCTCCCGGGTCACCGCGCCCTTGGCCAGCAACCGGGTCAGGATCGTGATGACCGTCGTATAGGCGAGGTCGCCGCCCAGCCGCTCCTGCACCCACCCCGCGCTCCGGGGGCCGTCCGCCTCACCCAGCGCGCCCAGGACGAGCGCCTCCAGCTCGCCCTGCCCCCGCCGCCGTGGACGCTGCCGCTGGTCCACCACGCCCTGTCTCCTCTCCGCCGCCCTGGATTCCTGGGCGGTCCATCGCTCAGCCGCACCCACCCGCAGGATCTACAAAATTGTAGAAGACGGATCACACCCCCTCCCATCTTCTACAGTGTTGTAGATTCTGAACCCGGCAGGCCGGTCCCTGCGGTACCGCCCCGCCCGCCCCTCTGCCCCTACCGTCAGGAGACCAAGTGGTCGATCCGCTCCCAGCCGGGGAGCACGGCCTTCGCCCCGAGGACCGGGCGGACTTCGAGGCCGTACTGCACCGGGCGCTGAACACCCCGGAGATCCGTGCCGTCCTGCGCGCCGATCCCTCCGGTCTGGCCGCACGCCGGCTGTGGATACGGGCGCTCGCGGACGCCGAGGAGACGACGGCCGCGGCGCAGGACGAGTACCGCGCGTACCTCACCGCGATCGCGTCGGCCACCGAGGCGGAGCGGAGCGACGCCGGTCGCCGGGCCGACGCCGGGCTGCTGCCCCTGCTGGCCGTACTCACCCCGTCCCTCGCGGCCTGCTCGGCGGTGGCCGTGCTGGTGCTCGGCCACCTTCTTCGACTGGCCGGCGTGCAAGGCACGTTGCCCGGCTCCCTCATATCCGCCGGCTGGACCCTCGCGCTCGTCGCGGCCATCAGTGCCCTCATGGGCCTCGCCGCGCTGTTCCGCACGGCGCTGCGCGGACGCGACGGCGACACACCTCGCACGGATCCGGAACAGGCCCGCCTGACCTGGCAGCAGGCCCTGCTGAAGCGCGGCATACTGCCTCACCTGCGCCGCTGCATCCACGAGGATCCGTCCCTGCACCCCGACCCGTCGGCAGGGCCGGACAGAAGACAGAAACGAAAGACAGGCCCCGCATGTTCGGACTGAGCGAACTCGCCGTCGTCCTCATCGTCGTGACAGCCGCCCTGGCCGCCAAGAAGCTCCCGGACCTGGCCCGCTCCGCGGGCAAGGCCACCCGCGTCCTCAAGGCCGAGGCCCGCGCCCTGAAGCACGACATCCCCGCCCATGAGAACGGCCCCAAGGTCATCCGCGGCGAGACGGTCCCCCCGGCCGGCACCCCGGGCGACGGCACCGGCAGGCCATAGATCACCTCCGGAACGGACTTTGGCCGAAGCCCGCCGGTCTCCCGTCCGCGCCCACCGGACCGCTCACGGCTCCGAAGTCTCGGATTCGAGTGAGGCTCGGGTCGAGACGCCGTAGACGCCCGACTCGTCGTCGAGGATGACGCGGGTCAGTTGGTATGCGCGGACCGCGCTCTCGACTTGGCGGTCGTAGTCGCCGTCGATGTCGCCGTCGTAGAGGCCGGACTCTCGCAGACGGAGCTGGAGTTCGGTGACCTCGGGTCCTGTGTCGCCGAAGCGGAGGACGGGATTCGGATCGACCGACTGGGTGGGGATGGGACCCGCCGTGGCGGTCTGGCCGCCGCCGGAGGGGATGCCGGTCGGGTCCGAGGAGGAGCCGGTCGGGGTGGCCCGGCTCTCGCTCGGGGTCCCACTCGGGGAGGTCGCCGGGGTGTCGGACGGCGCCGGGGAGGACGTGGCGCGGGAGGGAGTCGTCGACGGTGCGTCGCTGCCGGACGGCGCACCTTCCGGCAGTTCCGCCCGCACATCGTCGGGCAGGGCGCCGTCCCGCGAGGGGGCCTCGTACGAGAAGAGTCCGCTGATGAATCCCGCCGCCACCGCGGCCACCACGGCGGCTCCCGCTCCGGCGGCCAGCGCCACTCCACGACGACGGCGCCGCCGAGCGCCCTGAGCGCCGCCGTCGGCCCCCGACCGATCCCCCGCGTCGTCGGCGTCCCGCGAAGAGACGACCGGTTCGCCCGCCGACACGTGCCCGGTGTCGAGCGGCGCGGCAGCGGAGCCGTCGGCGAACCCGGTGCCATCTCCGGGGTCGGCGTGTCCGGCCTCATCGGCGTCCTCACCGCCGTCGGCGGCCTCGGCCTCGCCGCTCACCTTCACAAACGGTCGTATGCGTACCGGATCGAAGTCCTCTGCGGCTGCCGCCTGTGCCGTGCGGTTCTCGCGGTGGGCGTCCGAGGCCAGTTGGCCGCAGGAACAGGCCGGAGTGCCGTCCGTCGCCCGGGGTGTACCGCATCGCGGGCAGACGGGGCCTGTCGGTTCACTCACACGTGGTCTCTCTCCGGGCGGGCTTCAGAGTTTAGGCATATCTTCCACGCATAATCTCCAAGAGATGATTGAATCTGTAAGCAGTAAGTCCTGAAAGGTTGAAAAGCAGCCACTCGGGGCCGCGGCAGCGCCCACAGGCTCAAGCCCCGCCCCACGAGGGCGAGTTCGGACTCACCAGGTCTTCATGTACCGACACTGGCGCATGACCCGACTCTCGGTATGTCATGCCTCTGACATCACTCCAGTCCCGTTGTGTCGGCGTGAAGGGAAACCCGTGAGCCTCCCCCGTCCTCGTCCCCGTGCCCGTCTGCGCCCCCGCCCCCGCGCCCTGTGCACGGTCGCCGCGCTCGCCCTGGGCGTTCCCGTGCTGCTTGCGCCGAGTCCGGCCGCCGCGGCGGTCCCGACGTACTCGGTCCATCTGCAGAACTCCGTCACGGGTCTCAACGCGGCCGACAGCGGCGGTACCGTCGCGGCGCACAACCCCAAGGGCAACGAGGACCACCAGCAGTGGACGCCGGTGGCGGTCAGCGGTGGCCATCAGTTGCGGAACACCGACGAGTCGGGGATCTGTCTCGGACGGAGCGGCACCTCCGCGGTGACCACCGCCTGCGGCGCGGACGGCACGACATGGACGATCACGGCCGGCACGGGGAGCACGTACACGATCGGCGTGCCCGGGACCTCGCAGTACCTCACGGGGGTGTCGTCGGACTCATCGGCCGTGCGGATCGGGTCGAGCGGCGATCTGGCCCGTTGGTACCTCACCCCGGTCACCTACGCGACGACCGCGATGCCGTCCGCCGACACCCGCACACTGGACCAGGTCACGTTCCTCACCTCGCACAACGCCTTCGCCAACGGCGTCGACGGCGACTTCGCCTCGTTCCCGGTCAGTCTCTTCCCCAACCAGTCGCGGGGCGTCAGCCGGCAACTGACCGACGGCGTACGGGGGTTCATGCTGGACGCGTACACCGTGTCGGGGCAGGCCGTGCTGTGTCACAACAGCTGTGACGGGGTGAGCGGCCCGGTGCCGCTCGCCACCGATCTGCAGCGGATGGTGGACTTCCTCAAGGCCAACCCGGGTCAGTTCGTCACGGTCTTCCTGGAGGACTACACCGCCTCCGACGTGCTGAAGTCGTCCCTGGCCTCCGTCAGCGGACTGTCGGACGTGCTGTACCGGCCGGACCAGGAGGGCGTGGCGACGAGCGGCTGGCCGAGGATGGCGGATCTCGCCGCCCGGGGCAAGCAGTTGCTGATCTTCAGCGACCGTACGCGTGCGAGTGATGTGTCGAGCGGTTACGCGACCCGTGACACCTTCGGTGTGATGTACCAGCGGGAGTGGACCGTGGAGAACTACTGGTCGATGGGCGGCGGGATCGGTGACTCCGACTGGTCCTGCTACAGCCGCTGGGGCACGGGCCGGCCGCTCACCACGGACTCGGCCGCCTTCCATCCGCTGTTCGTGATGAACCACTTCCGCGACTACACGATCAGCGGGACCGCCGAGACGGACAACGGCAAGCTCCAGAACCGCGCGCAGACCTTCTGCACCCCCGCCGCCCGCAAGAAGCCCAACTACCTCGCCGTGGACCGCTACGACCTGGGCTCCCCGTCCCCCGTCACGACCGTGGACACCCTCAACACATACGTCCTGACACCCGGCCAGTGACGAGCGGGGCACCCTGACACCGGCCGGTGACCACCGGCGTGCGCGGCCCGACGGCACCCGCGCCGGACCGCGCGACACCGGGGGCGCGGCTACTTGCCCCAGATCTTCCGGTACGCCTCCCGGTAGCCGGACGGGTTCCAGGTGGTGGCGCCTTCGCTGTTGTCGGCCGTGGTGATGTGGACGGGCGCCACATATCCGCTGGCGGGGCGGTCGGAGAAGGCGCGGTTGAACTCGTCGACGATCTGCCAGCCCTGCAGGGACAGCGGCTCGGGCACCGTGGCGGCCTGGTACCGGCGGCTGTTGATGCGCTGGAAGGCGGCGGGGGCGCCGTCGCCCGCGCCGATGTTGAAGGGCGGGCCGGAGCCCTTCTCGCCGGCCGCGCGGAAGGCGGGGGCGGCGTCGGCGAAGTACAGGTCGTTGATGGCGACGGAATGGGTCCACCTGTTCCCGAACCGGGAGAGCAGCGAGGAGATCTCGCGCGGGGTGCGGCTGCCGGCGTCCGGGATCGGGATGTTCTCGTACGAGAGCAGGCGTACGCCCCGGCAGGTGGCCAGCTCCTCGCGGATCAGGTCGGACTTGTTCTTGGCGAAGGGGATCGAGGCGTCGGTGATGAGCACGACCCCGGCACGGCCGTTGGAGTGCGCGATGATCCACCGCGCGCTGATCGCGGCCACGGCCTCGACGTGGGTGGTGACGTTGGTGAAGAGCGGGGGCCGCTCGCTCGGGCCGGGCTCGGCGACCGCGTGCCAGCCGATGAGCGGGATGCCCGCCGCGTCGGCCCGTGCCACCTGCCGTGACGTCGAGTTGGGGTCGAAGCCGCCGATGACGATGCCCGCGGGCCGGAGGGCCACGGCCTCGCTCATCGCCGCCTGGATGCCGGCGGGTGTGCCTCCGCCGTCGATGACCCGGACGTTCCAGCCGATGACCCGTGCGGCTTCCCGCACCCCCTTCGCGGCCCCCGCGACTCCCGGATTGGTCATGGTCTGGGCGACGTAGACGATGGTCCTGCGGGACACCGCGGTGGGGCCGCCGGTCGGTCCGTCCCAGGGGACGTCGGTCTCCTCTGCCCGGGTGACGGCGCTCTGGGCCCTGGTGTGGACGGCGGGGCAGCCGCTCGGGCCCGTGGGGGACGCCTCGGAGCCCTCCGACGAGCCGCGTTCGCAGCCGACGACGGCGGCTGCCGTCATCACAAGGGCGCAGAGCCTGACTTTGAAGGTGCCGAAGACGGCTGGGCGGTTGCCGTGCAAGTGAGCTCCTCTCATGGAGTGGTGCCCGTCGTGCCGCCGCTCTGTCTGCGGCGGACGGCGTATCCGGCCAGGCCGACGGCGATGAGCAGGGTGCCGCCGTGGAACAGCGGGACCGTCCAGAAGTCGGCACCCAGCTGGGCGAGGCCGGTCAGGCCGACGGCGAGGACGGCGACGGCGACGACGGTGCCGAGGGCGTTGGGGCGGCCGGGTCTGATCGCGGTGGAGCCGAGGAGGGCGCCGACGAAGGCGGGCAGCAGATAGTCGAGGCCGACGCTCGGGTTGCCGATCTGTTGCTGGGCGGCGAGCAGCACACCGGCGAAGCCGACGATCAGCCCCGACGCGGCGAACGCGTGGACGGTGTATGTGCGGGTCGGGATGCCGAGGAGGTCGGCCGCACGGGGGTTCGAGCCGACGACGTACAGGTATCGGCCGAACGGCAGCCGCTCCAGCACCGTCCAGAGGACGGCGGCGAGGGCGAGCACGTAGAAGGCGGGCACCGGGAGGCCGAGGAACATGGAGTCGTAGAGGTCGGTGAACGCGGGCGGGAGGCCTTGGGGTCCGGGGACGATCCGGCCGCCGTCGGTGATCCAGCCGGTCACGGCGTACAGCATGCTGCCGGTGCCGAGGGTGGCGATGAAGGAGTCGATCCGGCCGAACTCGACGATGACACCGTTGAGGACGCCCACGACCGTCCCTCCGGCGATCACGGCGAGACAGGCGAGCGGCCACGGCCATCCCTCGTTGACGACGAGCTGCATCACCATGACGTGCGCCAGGCCGAGGGCGTAGCCGATGGAGAGGTCGAACGCGCCGGTGACGATGGGAACCATGGCGGCGAGCGCGAGGACGGCCGGGATCGACTGGTTGGAGAGGATCGAGTCGACGGTGTTCAGCGTGGGGAAGGTGTCCGGCAGAGCGAGGGAGAAGATCAGGAACAGCAGAGCGGTGAGTGCGAGCAGGCCGTAGGCGCCGATGAGGTGTCCGCCCGGGCGGCCCGGCCCGCCGGGGCGGCGCCATCGCGTCCGGCCCGAGGAGGGGGAGGGCGGCGGGGCGGTCATGGGTTCGTCCCGGTCCCGGGCGGGGGTACGGCCGAGGCCGCCCGGGTGAGTGCGGCGACGGTGAGGTCCGCGCCGCTCAGCTCGGTCGTCACCGCTCCTCGGACGAACACCAGGGTGCGGCGGCACACGGCCGCGACCTCCTCGAAGTCGGTGGAGATGAGGAGGACGGCGAGGCCCGCGGCCAGCGCCTCGTCGAGCAGCCGGTGGATGGCGGCCTTGGCACCGACATCGACGCTCGCGGTCGGCTCCTCCAGGATCAGCAGCCGCAGCCCCGCCCGGAACCACCGGCCGATCATGACCTTCTGCTGGTTGCCCCCGGACAGAGTGGCGATGGGCGCCTCGCTGTCGCGGGGGCGCACCGAGAACCGTTCGATCAGGGCGGTGGCCTCGGCGCGTTCGCGGCGGGGGTTGATCCAGCGCCGCGCCGACAGACCTCCTGTACGAGGGCTGCCCCGGCGCCGCGCCGACAGGCCTCCCGCCCGGGGATCTGCCAGGAGGTTCTCCCGTACGGTCAGCTCGGCCAGGCAGCCCTCCCGCTGTCTGTCGCCGGGTACGAAGCCGACGCCGAGGGCGACGGCGTCGGCGACCGAGCGGGGGCGGTACGGTCGGCCGCCGAGCAGGGCCCGCCCGTCGGTCAGGGGCCGGGACCCGGCCAGGGCCCGGCCCAGGTCCATGTGCCCGGCGCCGGAGAGGCCGACCAGGCCCAGGGCTTCTCCGGCCCGCAGTTCCAGGCTGACCGGTCCCGCGTTCGCGGTCCGTACGCCGTCGAGGGTCAGGACGGGTGGTCCGGCGGCCGGGGCCGTGGTGGGGTGGGGGACGATCGGTTCCTCGCCGACGATGTCGCGCACCAGGTGGACGGGGTCGTGCCCCGCCAGCGGGCCGTGGCTGACGAGGCGGCCGTCCCGCAGTACGGCGAAGGTGTCGGCGACCTCGTACACCTCGTCCAGGCGGTGGGTCGCATAGAGGATGGCGTGCCCGCGGTCGCGCAGGGCGTGCAGGACGCGGAACAGGCGGGCGCAGTCCGCGGCCGGGAGGCGGGCGGTCGGCTCGTCGAGGACGATGAGCTTCGCGCGCGCCGCCAGGGCCCGGGCGATCGCGACGAGTGAACGCTCGGCCGGGGCGAGTCGGGCGATCGGTGCGTCGGGGTCGAGATGCGCGGCGACGATCCGCAGGGCGTCGACGCAGCGCTCGCGGTTGCGCCGCCAGGAGATCAGTCCCGCCCGGCGTGGATATCCGATGCCCAGGGCCATGTTCTCGGCGACCGTCATCCACTCCACGAGACCGAGGTCCTGGTGGATGAAGGACATGCCGCGGGTGGCGGCGTGGCTGCCGAGCGGGTGTCCGTCGACCGTGATCCGCCCCGCGTCGGCGTGGTGGACTCCGGCGAGCACCTTGATCAGCGTGGACTTGCCCGCGCCGTTGGGCCCGAGAAGGGCGAGGACGCTGCCGGCGTGGACGTCGAGATCGACGCCGTCCAGGGCACGGGTCCCGCCGAACCGCTTGGCGAGCCCGCGCATGCGGACCAGGGGTTCCGCCCCGACGGGCGGCACCGCCTTCGCGGACGGATCGGGAGCGTCGTACACGGATACGGATACTAATCGACACATCGCAACATTCCGAACATCTCGCTGTCCGCTGTGGCGCGGACGGCGGGGGTACCGCCGTCAGACGCCGTCCAGCCCGCACTCGGCCCAGATCACCTTGCCCTCGGGGAGGTAGCGCGTGCCCCAGCTCCGTGCCAGTTGCGCGACGAGGAACAGGCCGCGTCCGCCCTCGTCGGTGCTGGCGGCCCGACGCAGGTGAGGGGCGGTGTTGCTGGCGTCGGCGACCTCGCAGACGAGGGTGCGGTCGTGCAGCAGCCGTACCCGGATGGGCCCGGCGCCGTGGCGGATGGCGTTGGTGACCAGCTCGCTGAGGATCAGCTCCGCGGCGAAGGAGGCGTCGTCGAGTCCCCAGTCGGCCAGTCGCCGCAGGGCGGAGGCGCGGACGCCGGCGACGAGGGCCGGGTCCGGGGGCAGCTCCCAGGTGGCGATCCGGCTGGGGTCCAGGGCGTGGGTGCGGGCGACGAGCAGGGCGATGTCGTCGCACGGGTGGGCGGGTGCGACGGTGTCGAGGATCGCCTGGCAGGTGTCCTCGGGGGTGCGCTCCGGGTGGTGGGCCAGGGCGCCGCGCAGTTGGTCGAGGACCACGTCGACGTCACGGTGCCGGTCCTCGATGAGCCCGTCGGTGTAGAGGACCAGCTGGCTGTTGGCGGGAACGTCGATCTCGACGGCGTCGAAGGGCAGCCCGCCGAGGCCGAGCGGGGGGCCGGCCGGCAGATCCGGGTACGACACGGTTCCGTCGGGGCAGACCAGTGCCGGCGGAGGGTGGCCGGCGCGGGCCATGACGGACTTCTGCGAGGTGGGGTCGTAGATGACGTAGAGGCAGGTCGCGCCGATGATGCCGGAGCCCTCGCCACCGGGGTCCTCCCGGTCCAGGCGCGCCACGAGGTTGTCGAGGTGGGTGAGCACCTCGTCCGGCGGGAAGTCGAGTTCGGCGAAGCTGCGTGCGGCGGTCCGCAGTCGGCCCATGGTGGCGGCGGAGAGCATGCCGTGGCCGACGACGTCACCGACGATCAGGCCGATGCGGGCGCCGGACAGCGGGATGACGTCGTACCAGTCGCCGCTCACGTCGGACTCGGCGGGCAGATAGCGATGGGCGACCTCGACGGCCTCCTGGTCGGGCAGCCCGTGCGGCAGCAGTCTGCGCTGGAGGGCCAGGACCATGGTGCGTTCGTGGGTGTAGCGCCGGGCGTTGTCGATGCACAGGGCGGCGCGGGCGGCGAGCTCCTGGGCCAGTGAACGGTCGTCGTCGCCGAAGGGGGCGGGGTCCTGGGCCCGGTAGAAGCTGGCGATGCCCAGCACGACACCGCGGGCGACGAGGGGAACCGCGATGAGCGAGTGGACATGGCTCAGCAGCCGTTCGGTGTGCTCGGGGTCCTGGGCGAGCCAGCCCGCGGCGGCCTTCAGGTCCGGCTCCAGTACCGCCTGTCCACCGGTCAGACAGCGCCGCTGGGGTGCGGTCGGGCCGAACTCGATCCGCTTGCCGACCGGGGTGAACGGCAGGTCGTCGCGGATGCCGTGGACCACCGCACGACGCAGGTCACCGACGGGGTCGGTGGACTCCTCGCCGCGGAGTACGGCCTCGGGTATGTCGACGGTCACGAAGTCCGCAAGCCGCGGGACCGCCGTCTCGGCGAGTTCCTCGGCGGTACGGCGCACCTCCAGGGTGGTGCCGATGCGGGAGCTGGCCTCGGACAGCAGCTCCAGCCGACGGCGCGCGGCCATGGCGTAGGCCCCGACCTGCGGCTCGCCCAGCAGCACGAGCCCTCTGGCCGACGGGGCCGGTTGGGGGCGCTCGCCCGGGGGGCCGTCTCCGATCGGAGCCGGTTGGGGGCGCTCGGCCGGAGGACCGTCTCCGATCGCGACTGTCTTGTCCCGTGCGGCTTGAGCGGGCGTGACGTCGAGGAGACGCCCGGGCGGCGAGGTGACGGGAAGGCGCGCGGGCTGGGGGATGGCGGTGGCGGCGATGGCAGAGGGTACGCGGGCGACGGCCTCGACACCGATGCCCGGCGGTTCGTCGACCCGATCCCTGACGGCCAGCTTCTCTCCGTTCGGGCCGGTCAGGCCTTCGCCCGGTGAAGGGCCGGGCAGGACGGCCTCGACGGCGATGCCCTCCACGCCGGAAGCGCTCTCCATCGGGCGGCTCACGAGCGTGACCCGCCGGCCGTCGGACAGGGGCACATCGACGGCGGCCCGCTGCCCGCGGGAGATCAGTTCCGCGGCCTTCTCCATGAGGAGCGCCCGGTCGCCGGGGCGCAGCTCGGGGGCCAGGTCGTCCAGCGCGACGCCGTGGTGGGGGCCGGCGGCGGCTTCGGCTCCGGCGGCCAGGTAGGCCCCCAGCAGGGCGCGCTCGCGTGCGGAGCTCTGCCCCAGCAGACGGCGTTCCATGGCCTTCGCCGCGCTGCGGATGACGGTGGTGAACGCCGGGTTCTCGGCGCTGCGCGGATAGCCGAAGCACAGGACGCCCTCGATGCGCCCGCTGAGCGGGTCCCTGACAGGCAACGCCACACAGGCGTTGGCCTGGGAGCGCTCCGCGAAGTGCTCGGCGCCGTAGACCCGGATGAGCTGTCGCTCGGCGAGGGCCAGGCCGATGCCGTTGGTGCCGGCGAACGGCTCGGCGAACACGAAACCGGGGACCCGCTGGATCGCCGGGAGGCCTCTGGCCAGGGTCGGCTCGCCGAAGCGGCGCAGGAGGACCGTCCCGTTCGCGTCGGCGAGTGAGATGTTGATCTCGCTGCCGGAGAACCTGGACTGCAGTCTGTCGAGCACCGGCACGGCCGCGCGGACGATGCGGCCGTCGGGGTCGTAGGCGTCGTGGAAGGGAAGGTCGGACTGGTCCGGCGAGAGGCCCAGGGTGCGGCAGCGCCGCCACGAGTCCAGGATCGATGTGCGCACACCTGTCTCGACCGGCTCCCCCTGCAGAAACCGTTCACGGAAGAGGACGGGCCCCGTGCCGCGCATGGCGAGCCCCGTCGGTATCGGTTCCCTGTCGGACCGAACCACTCTCCACCTCACCTGCCTGCGATCATTCACTTTCAGGAAAAGCTGACATTGTCGAGGATACGGACATTGGGTGCATGAGTCACCGCTCGCACATTTCTTCACACTTAGTGACGATACTGGGCGTACATCACGGGGGCGGCTGTCCGGCGCCTGTCGCGGGACCATGGCCGACCGTCTCCAAGAGCTCTTGCCGACCGTCTCCAAGAGCTCTTTCAGAGGACCGCGACCGGAGTGACGGGCGAGCCCGTGCCGCCCGGTACGTTCAGCGGCGCCACGACGAGCAGGAACTCGTACCGGCCCGCCTCGGCGGTCGCGGCGGAGAGTGCTTCCAGATCGAGGTTGTCCAGCAGTGGCACGCCCATCGCGGCGACGGCCAGGGCGTGGATCGGCGAGTGCACACCGTCCACGGGTGAGGGCCGTACATCGCTGTCGCCATCGCTTCCGAGCAGCGCGATCCCCCGCTCGGCCAGCAGCGGTACGGCGTCCACATGGAAGCCCGCGCTCGCCGTGTCGGGGTCCCAGGCACCGAGTTCCGTACGGCGGCGTACGTGTCCGGTACGCAGCAGCACCGCGTCGCCCTCGCCGATCGTCACGCCGAGCGTCCTCTCGGCGGCCGCGACGTCCTCCGCGTGCACCGCCCGCCCCGGCTCCAGCCAGGGGATCCCGAGGACCGCGGGGAGGTCGAGGAGCACACCCGTCGTCACCAGGGGTCCGAGCGCCGACACCGCGCCGAAGCGGGCGCCCGCGGCGTCGACGACCTCGCCCGCCTGCCGGCCGTCGTAGAGCTGCCCCCGGTACGCGATGTGGCACAACGCGTCGAGATGGGTGACGCCCTTGCCGTGGTAGTCGGCGGCGATGAAGTCCTTGTGGGTGGACGGTTCCGGGCTCTCCACGTCGCCGAGATCGGTCATGTGGTGCAGGGCGGGCTTGCGGTTGTCGGGGCCGGGCCGGGTGTTCCAGGGCAGCGCCATCGGCACGACCGTCCCGGAACGCACCCTCGTCGTCGCACGACGCACCTGTTCCGCCGTCACACGGTTCCAGGCCCCGCGGTCGGCCGACGCCCACCGGCCCCATGTACGGACCGCCTCGAACAGCGCGTCGAACTCCGCAGGCGGGACAGCGGGTCCATTGCCGGTACCGGTCGTCCCGGGATCGGTCTCTTCGGCCACTCCCTCATCCTCGGCGCCGACCCGTACGTGTGCCACCTCGGCCGTGGAGAGGTCGGCCTGTCCCGGCGAGGTCGTTCACCGGCACGAGACCGATGCGGGTCAGTCGTTGAGCAGGTGCCACGCGGTCAGGGCGAGTCTGGCTCGGAGCAGGCCGGTCGGCTCGGTGAGTTCGATGTCCAGGGCCTTGCCGATCTGTTCGAGCCTGCGGGCGACGCTGCTGTGGTGCAGATGGAGCAGGTCGGCGGCGCGGCGGACGGAGCCGGTCTCGCAGTAGGCGTCCAGGGTCTCCAGGTGTTCCGGGGTATCCGCGGCCAGGTGCTCGACCGCGGCCACGTCGGCGTTGTTCCGCGCGGCGCCCTGCGGCACTTGGGCGAGCAGCGCCAACGCGCCCAGACGGTCGTAGTGCACGATCGGTCGGCGCGGGGTGGTGAAGCGGAGCGCGGTGCGGGCCTCCTGCCAGGAGAGGGCGGGGTTCTCGGCGGCGCCGACACCGGCGCGTACGTCCGCCGGGAAGCGGGCCCGGTCCACCGTGGTGGCCAGGATGACGCCGACGTCGCCGAGCAGCGCCGCCTTGACGGGGCGGGCCGGGCAGACCAGGCCGCCGATCCGGTCGAGCGGAAGCCTCGTCCGGGCGGCGACGACACGGACGGGAAGGTCGGTGGCGAAGCCCAGGAGCCGTAACGCCCGGGCTCTGGCCGCCTCGTCGCTGTCGCAGCTGATCGCCAGTTCGATGAGGGCGGGGTCGGCCATGGTGGTGCGGGCCGGGCCGTACCGTTCGAGGACCGCCGCGGCGGCGAGGGCCAGCCGGTCGAGGACCATCGGGTCGAGCGCGCCGGGTGCTCCGGGGCGTTCCAGCCACACCGTGCCGATCTCCTCCTCGTCGAGGGTGATCGGGGCGGTGGAGGACGGGGACGGTGGCGAGGTGGACGCCTCCGTTCCGTCGGGCGAGAAGCGGATCGTCCGTCCCGTGCCGTGGATCCTGATCCCGGCCACGCACTCGGCCAGGCTCGCCGAGGCCCGGGCGAGCGCCGGGAGATCCACTCGGCGACGCATCAGCGTGTCGTAGAACATGACGACGCGGATCGCGCCCTCGGCCTCGGAATCCAGATGCGACAGCCGTACGGCCAGTGCCTCCATGCCAGGAGGATATGACGTGCCGGAGAAGAGGGCAGGCG
This sequence comes from Streptomyces ipomoeae 91-03, assembly GCF_000317595.1. Taxonomy (GTDB): domain Bacteria; phylum Actinomycetota; class Actinomycetes; order Streptomycetales; family Streptomycetaceae; genus Streptomyces; species Streptomyces ipomoeae. The sequence continues at coordinate 17,643 of NZ_AEJC01000262.1, forward strand.
CCGATCGGTGCGCGATGCCCGCCAATTCCCCGACGGGCGGCGGAGGTTGCCGGGGCGGTCGGCCACGAGGATGGCGACATGGATCCCGAACTCGAAGCGTTCATCCCGCTGTTCCCCCGTACCGACCTCATCGACCCGGTCGCCGACCGCAAGAAGTTCGCCGAACTGGCCGCCGCGGTGCCGCCACCGGACACCACGGGCATCGAGGTCGAGGACCGCACCGTGCCCGCCGATCCGGACGTGCCGGTGCGGATGTACCGCCCGCACCAGGCGCAGGGCGCCGTCATCTGGCTGCACGGCGGCGGATTCGTCATGGGCGACCTCGACACCGAACACCCGTGGGCCACCCGGATCGCGACCCTCTCCGGCGCGACGGTGATCTCGGTGGGCTACCGGCTGTCCCCCGAACACCGGTTCCCGGCCGCCTTGGACGACGCCTACGCCGTACTGACCTGGGCGGCCGAGCACACCACCGAACTCGGCGTCGCCCCGGAGCGGATCGCGGTCGGCGGCCACAGCGCCGGCGGCACTCTCGCGGCGGCGGTGGCGTTGCGTGCGCGCGACGAGCAGGGGCCGCCGATCCGCTTCCAACTGCTGAACCAGCCCGGGCTCGACGACCGGCCGGAGACATGGTCGAGGCGGAACTTCACCGACACGCCCTGGATGAACAGCGCCAAGGTCGCCGCCGCGTGGGGGCACTATCTGGGCTCCGCGCCCGCCACACCGTACGCCGCGCCCGCGCGCGCCGCCGACCTGTCCGGCCTGCCTCCCGCCTACATCGCCACCGCGGAGTTCTGTCCGAACCGCGACGAGGACATCGCCTACGCGGTGCGCCTGCTCCAGGCGGGCGTCCCGGTCGAACTGCACCAGTGGCCCGGCACGTTCCACGGATCGCAGGCGGTCCTCTCCGCCGAGATCTCCGGCCGGCAGAACACCGAACTCGGCACGACCCTGCGCCGCGCCCTCGCGGGCTGAGCCGGGGGCCGACCAGGCCGGGTGGCCGACCAGGCCGGGTGGCCGACCAGGCCGGTTCGACCCGGTCGGTCGGCCACCGCCATCGCGCCGGGCGACCGCCAGCACCGCCATCCTCATGCCGGGGGGCGCCGGAGCTGCCGTTATCGCGCCGGGCGGTCGCGGGAACCGCCGCCATCGTGCCGCACCGGCCGCCGGAACCGCTGTCATCGCGCCGGGCGGCGCGCGGACGCCGTTTCTGCCGGGCGGTCCCGCGGACCGCCGCCATCCGCCGCACCACCGCCGGAACCGCTGTCATCGCGCCGGGCGGTCGCGCGGACCGCCGTTATCGTGCCGGGCGGTCCCGCGGACCACCGCCATCGCGCCGCACCAGCCGCCAGAACCGCCGTCACCCTGCCCGGCGGTCGCGCGGACCACCGCCATCCTCGCGCCACCGGTCGCCGGAACCGGGACCATCGCGGTAGGCGATCGTCAGCCCCATCGTTATCCCGATAACCGATCGCCGGCGGCGCGTCGAACCGGTCGCCCCGGCAGCGGCCAGCGGCCAGCGGCCAGCGGCCAGCGGCCAGCGGCCAGGTGACAACCCAGCCTGGGTTCGATGCGACACGGCCTAGTTGTCGATGTCGAGTGCCGTTCCGTACAGCCGGTCCACCTTCAGCCGGATGACCACCCGGCGCTCGGCGACCAGTTGCTCCAGGAACGCGGCTTCGTCCTCCGGCTTGGCGGCCGTCGGGATCATCCCGAGCAGTTCCCGCCCGACCTCGTCACCGGGAACCGTCGTGATCTCGGAAACCTCCGCCTTGCCCTCGGCGACGGCGAACGACCACATGTCGCCGCCCTGCACATGCAGCGCGGCATGCGGGTCGTTGCGCAGATGCTTGACCTTGATGCGATCGGCCGTCGTCGAGAACCGCAGGACACGGGCGTCGGCGTCCCAGCTGTAGACCATGGTGGTCATGTGGGGATGGCCGCTGCGCTTCACCGTGGCGAGGGTGCCGAACTGCTGCCTGCCGAGCAGGTCGGAGAGGGCTTCGTCGGACAGCGGGCGAGGCGCGGGACCTTGAGTCATGCCGTGATCAACACCCGTGACCGCTCCGGCATTTCACGAACAGCCCCCGAGCTTGGCTCCGAGCTTGACTCCGATTTTGGCTCCGAATTTGGCTCCGGCCCTTCGGCATACCACCCGGCCGCTGCCTTTGCCGTCAGAGCCCGCCACAGCCTTGCGTACCGGACAGCCGTCCACCACCTTCCGGGTAACGGACAAGACGACGCCTTCTCCCTCGCGGAGAGTAGCTGCCCTGTGCCGTCGCGCCCGGCCGGCGCACACGGCGTCGGCCAGGTGTGACGTCATGGTCGGGCGGGACGGCGTTGCGGTGGTGAGGTCGTCCCGGGCCCGCGGGGTGCGTCGGCTCGGCAGACGCATGGCCGTGCCGCGTCGCGGGGTTGCGCCCGCGACGCGCTCGGTTCAGTGACCGCCGGCCCCGGCTGTCAGGCGGCTTCCTCCAAGGCGCTCTCGGGCCTTTCGGCGTCGCGTGGCTTCGTGCGTAGGGGAAGCGCCGACAGCAGGGTGCCCAGGGCCAGGCCCAGCGCGGGGAGCACGGGGAACCGGCCATCCGGTGCGAAGCCGTGTACGGCGAACCATGCCAGAGCTACGACACAGGCGGCGAGGCCGAGCCACAGCGGCCAGGAGCGGCGTGGATCGGCGTCCGGGCCCATCCGCGCCTGCAACGCCGCCAGCCCGCGCTCCAGAGGCCGCAGCACCACCACGACACCGGCCAGCACGACGCCGAGCACCAGCAACCAGGGCACCCGCAGCGCCCACCACGCCGCCGATCCGAGCGCGGGCTCGGGGGCGAGCCCGGTCAGATAGAACGCGGCGGCGACGACCAGCACCGGCAGCATGTGCCACAGATACAGCGTCATGCTGGCACCGCCCACCGGACGCACCACCCGCCACACCCGCTCCCGGGCCAGCAGCCGGCGCGTAATCGGTGCAGCGAGGAGACACAGCCCCACCTGGGCCACGGCCCACGCCAGCATCGCCGCCGACGGCGGATCGGTGTTGCTCGGATTCTGTCCCGTCACCCGGATCAGGCTGACCGGGAACGGTCCGAGGCCGACCAGCGCCGCGAAGGCCAGCCCTCCGCACACCGCCATCGCGGGCGCCACCGCCCGGCGCCCGGTCAGCAGACCGTCCCGCCAGCAGAAACCCAACTGGTAGGCCACACCCCACACGAGCACGTAGTTGAGCAGCCCGACGTACGGCGTGCTCGCCGCCACGACCAGCACGTCGGCCACCACGGCGACCACGCCCAAGACCACGGGGACGGCCGGCCCCCAGCGCCGGTGCGCCGCGTACAGCGGTGGGGTCAGGGCGCTGACCAGCAGATACACCGGGAGGAACCAGAACTGCATCGCCATCGCCCAGCCCACCAGCGCGAGCGTGCCCGGATCCACGCCGACCGCCGAGCAGACCCCGACGGCGAACAGCACCAGAGCGCTGTACACGCCCGTCGGGAGCAGCAGCCGCAGCGCCCGCCGCGCCACCCACCCGGCCGCCGTACCACCCGCCGCCCGCGTACGCGCCCAGGAGCCGCCCGCCGCGTAGCCCCCGGCCAGGAAGAACAGCGGCATGATCTGGAAGCCGAGCGTCAGCCACTGGGTCCACGGAACGACCGCCAACAGCTCCGGCGCGGTGATCCCACCACCGGGAGCGTGGACCAGCGCCGTGATCAGCCAGTGGCCGGCCACCACCAGGACGATGGCCCACGCGCGCAGGAAATCGACGTAGCGGTCTCTGCTCAGGTCTCTGCTCAGATCTCTGCTCATACGACGTGGCGATCTCTGCTCATACGTCTCATACGTCGTCATGCTGCCCGAGGCCCGGGATCAACGCCCCGGAAACGCCGTGCCGCAACCAACCCGTGCCCGGCACGACATCATTCGCACACCACTCATCCGCACACCATCCTCCACACGCCCCGGCGGCGGAGCCCGACCGTCCGGTTGGGGATCCGTTCCAGGGGTGGCGCGGCACCGGCCGTGCGGCCAGGATGCTCCCTCGCGCAGCACATCCCGCCTCGGACCGGAGGGTTTGCCCCATGGGTTCACACGCGGCACCGAGCCGTCGTAGACGCACGTTACTGCTGCCCATGGGCCTCATGCTGCTGGCCGTCCTCCTCGGTGTCCCCCGAGCCGACGGAGCGCCCGTGTCGGCCGACGCCTGCCGTGGCACGGGCACCGAACTGCCCCGCGGGGACTGCGGGCCCTTCTGGCAGGTCCTCGCGGAGGACTTCAACGGCGATCGGGTACCGCTGGGCTCGTTCAGCGACTGCGACCACCACGTCGACACCTCGGGCGCGTACTGCGGAGGCCTGAGCGGTACGTACCGCGACAACTGGTGGGCCTATCCGACAGGTTGGCGTGACACGGCCAACGATCGGGGCCGGGACGTCGTGGGCGTCTACCACCCGGAGGACACCGTGAGCGTGGGTCCTGCGGAGAACGGCGACGGAAGGATGTACATCCGGATGTGGCGGCCGGCCGACGGAGGTCCCGTGCACGCTGCGGCAGTGGTGCCTCGTGCCGTCATGCAGATGAAGTACGGCAAGTACAGCGCCCGTATCAAGGTGACCGAGCTCGCTCCGGGATACAAGTCCGCCTGGCTGCACTACGGCGGAGGCTGCGAGATGGACCATCCCGAAGGGGAGTGGACCGGCGAGCTCACCGCCTTCCACCATCCGTGCGACGGCGGCGAGCAGGGCTACTTCCCGGGGAGCGACGACTGGACGGAGTGGCACACCGTCTCGACGGAGTGGACGCCCGGACACGTGCGGTTCTTCGTGGACGGCCGGCAGGTGGGGCACGACACCCGCGACGTGCCGGACCAGCCCCTGTCCTGGGTGCTCCAGAACGAAAGCGCCCTGGAAGGACCCGGCGCCGCCCCGGGCAGCAGCGCCCAGCTCGACATCACCTGGGTCGCCGCGTACGCGTACGGGTGGAAGTGATCCGCCACGCCCTGGTGGCGTGAGGCCGCGAGGAACCGGGCGAGTCCTGTTTCCCGGGGACCGGGTGAATGTTGCCTGTGTCGGGCACCCGGCGCAGGCTGGCCGTATGGCTGCTCAGGACGGCCCTACCCTCATCACGTCCGTACAGCGGGCCTTCCGCCTGCTGGAGGCGGCGAGCGCGCACGAGAACGGCGCGCCGGCGAAGCAGCTGGCCCGGGAGACGGGGCTGCCCCTGGCCACCGCCTATCACCTGCTGCGGACGCTGGTCCACGACGGATATCTGCGGAAGCTGGACGACGGCGGGTTCGTCCTGGGTGACAAGCTGCGGGCGCTGCACACCACCGGCCGCGGGCAGGCACTGCTCAGCCGCGTCCGCCCGACGCTCGCCGCGCTGCGGGACGAGCTGACGACCGCCGCCTACCTCACCTTCTACGAGGACGGCGAGATCCGGGTCGCCGAGATCGTCGACAGCCCCCGGGCACCCCGGGTCGACCTCTGGGTGGGGTTCGAGGACGCCGGGCACGCCACCGCGCTGGGCAAGTCGGTGCTGCGCGAGCTGGACGAGGACTCCCGCAAGGACTATCTCTCCCGGCACCCCCTCACCGATCTCACGCCACGGACCATCACCGACCCGCCGGAACTGCTCCGGCGGCTCGACACCTCGCCCGTGGCCCCGGCCGTCACGGACCTGGAGGAGTACACCCTCGGCACGGTCTGCATCGCGGTGCCCGTGTACAGCGGGGACACGCTCGGTTCGCTCGGCGTCTCGCTGCGAGCGGACCGGCTCTCCCGGCTGGAGGAGATCCGGGCGCGGCTGGTCCCGACCGCGAGTCGTGTGACCAGGGGTCTTTCACTCACCATCTGAGACTCACTATCTGAAAATCGCCTCCTTGCGGCATTCGCGCCTACCCTATTTCCTGTATTTCCGGATCAAACAGATATTTCAGGAGTGCACGCACTCCGCGCACAGGTGAGGACTGCGGGCGAAACATGAGGCACACCCCAGACCGTGGTGGCGATCACCGGCCGACGCGGCCGTCCGGGAACCCGGTGGACGCCCCCAGGGCGTCGGCCCGCAAGCGCATCGCCGCACGGCTGGCCTCCGCCACGCCATTGCTGCCCGTCCTGATCGTCTCCCTCGTCGTGATCGTGGATCTCGTGAGCGGGGCCGGACTGATCTGGCTGCCGCTGCTCGCCGCCGCGCCCGCGCTGGCCGCCACCACCAGCGGGCCGCGCGGAGTCCTCTGCGTCGGTCTCCTCGCCGGGGTGCTGGGCGCGGCGCTCGGCGTCCGTGACGGTGCGCCGGGCCGCGAGCTGGCCGCCGTACTGTCCGCCCTGGTGGCCGTCACTCTGGCGAGTGGCCTGGCCAGCGCGTTGCGCAGGCGACGCGAGCGGGTGCTCGCGGCGGTCCGCTCGGTCGCGGAGGCCGCCCAGCACGCGCTGCTCCAGCCGGTACCGGCGACCGTCGGCCCGTTCCAGGTGGCCGTCCGCTACAGCGCCGCGGCAGCGGAGGCCCGCATCGGCGGGGACCTCTACGCGCTGGTGCCCACCCCGTACGGAGTCCGATTGATCGTCGGCGATGTGCGGGGCAAGGGGCTGCCGGCCGTGGGAATCGCCGCTCTCGTCCTCGGGGTGTTCCGCGAGGCGGCCTACGAGGAGCCCGATCTGCTCGCCGTGGTCGACAGGATCGAGCGCAGCCTGGCCCGCAACCTGGGTTGCGACGACTTCGTCACCGCGGTGGTCGCCGGACACCCCCGGTCAGGGTCTCTGGAGGTGGTCAACTGCGGACACGCGCCTCCCCTGCTGATACGTGGATCGGAGGTCGTGCCGGTGGAACCCGCCCATCCGGCCCCGCCGCTCGGGCTGCGCGCCCTCACGGGTGAGACCCCCGACCTGCAGATACTGCCCTTCGCCGACGGGGATCAGCTGCTGCTCTACACCGACGGCGTCACCGAGGCCCGCGACCACGGCCGTGAGTTCTACCCGCTCGCCGAGCGGCTGACCCAGCACGTGTCGGACGAGCCGGCCCACACCCTCACCGCGCTCCACGACGAACTCCTGACACACGTGGGCGGCCGACTGGAGGACGACGCGGCCCTCCTCCTGCTCCGCAAGCCATGGGTCGATCACGCCCAGGACGTTCCCCTTCAGCCCAGGAAGCTCAGCCGCACCTGATGGTCGGGGTTGTCCTTGTCGGTGTCCGCCAACCTCCGTTGAGACAACCTCGACCGTAGCCATGCGGGCGACCGGCCTCAGCAGCCGTGTCATCCGCCCCGAGGGTGACCAGGCGCCACAGGCAGGGCGTCGGCCACGACGGTGTCCCGGGTCATACGGCGGAACCGAAGGACTCTTCGCACCGCTCGGCTTCAAGAAAAGAGGCGTCCCGGAAGGCTCTCAGCGCCTGCTCACGACTGACCTCCAGCTTCGCCGGGACCTCTTCCTTCCTCAGCCCTGCAGCCCGACGCTCGACACACCGTCGCGCCGACTCGAGCCGGTCCGGATGGGCTTCGGGTGCCTCGTAGATACGTCTCGTTCTCGGTCGTCACGACATCGAGCGACCGGATCTCCTCGGTGAAGCACCCGGGCGAGAGGTTCCAGTGGGCGCCGGAGCCCACACCGCGATGCGGAGCAGTAAAGAAGGTGGGAGTACGGGGTGGAGGAGCGCACGAAGCTCCACCGGGTGTTGCCCGCGCGCCGGCGGTCCTTCGTCGTCACCGTTTCCCCGACGGTGTACGTGCCGACGAAGCGAGCGGTCCCCTCGAGTTACCCGACGGGTCCATGAGTTCGAAACCGGCGTCGACCTCGCCGTCGGCGACGTACTCGGAATCCTCCATGACCTCGTCGAGCACTCCCTCGTGCGCGCCCGCAGCGACCGTTTCGACATGCTCGAACCCGCGCAGTACGCCCGCAGCCTCCTCGTCGGCGACCGCGCCGCCCGTATCGGGCGCGCCCGCGCCCGCGTCCACCTCGACCTCGCCGAGCAGGCGGCCACCGGCTACGAGCGCGCGGACCAGGCGGACCGGCTTGCCCGGATCGAAGAGGAGGAGGCCGACATCCTCGTCGCCGTCGACCGCTGCCTCGACGCCGGCGACACCCGCACCGCCGCCTCGCGCTGGGCCGAGGCCGGCCACCGCGAAGACTCTCGACGGGTCACCTCGTAGAAAGGTGAGTCCGGCCTGCCTCGGGTCGACGCTCGCGAGGCTTCTTCGAGGCGCGGTGGCGGCCGTGCCCGGACGCGGGATCCTGGGAGCAGGATGCGGATCGTGTGTGTCGTTGTCGTTCTGGTCGCCGCGAACCTGATCAACAACTGGCTCGTGCGGGGCCCCTTCGTCTACGTCCTCACGTGTGTGACGGCGACGGCCGTACTGATACTGATCGCCCGCTGGGACGGTCTCACCTCGGCCGATCTGGGGCTCGACGCGGCGGGTGTGCGCCGGGGACTGCGGTGGGCGCCCGTCCTGGCCGGTGCCGTCCTCGCCGTCCTCCTGCTCCTTCTCGCCGTTCCGGCCGGCCGAGAGGCGTTCCGGGATGCCAGGGCCGTCGACCTGTCCGTGGAGCAGTTGCTGTGGCGGGTGCTGGTGCGGGTCCCGTTCGGCACCGTGCTGCTGGAGGAGACCGCCTTCCGCGGTGTTCTGTGGGCCATGGTCCGACGCCGGCACGGAACGGCGTGGGCCACCGCCGTGTCGTCACTGCTGTTCGGTCTCTGGCACGTACTGCCGTCCCGCGGACTCAACCGTTCCAACACCGCCGTGGCAACTGCTTTCGGAAGCGGTTCGGCAGACGTGGCGCCGACCGTCATGGTGGCCGTCGTGGCCATGGTCGCCGCCGGGGTGATCCTGTGCGAGCTGCGGCGCCGTTCCGGCAGCCTGCCGGCACCGGCGGCGCTGCACTGGGCGATCAACGGTTTCGGCTACGCGCTGGCATGGGCGGCGCCCCGCGTCTAGAGCGCGTCCACGGCGCTCACCTTCCAGCCCTCCGAGGTGCGGGTGAGCGTCATCCGCACCCGGTTCAGATCCACGCGGGACCCCGTGACCTGGGTGCTCGTGGTGACCTGGTTGACGAACAGCAGGACCACGGCCTTGTCCGGTCCGGCCGATACGACGGACGTCGCGGGCCGGCCACCGCCCGCGGGTGCCGCCACCGCCGCCTTCACCACGCCGTGGTACTTCCTGGCGGTCGGTCCGACGACCGTCGTCGTGGTCCTGCGGTACTCGTCACGGAAGGCGCCGGTCAGATGGGTGCGGGCCCGGGCGAAGTCCCGGTCGAGGTGCCGGTAGTCGTACGACAGGACGACGGGCGCCGCCTTCCGCGCGGCCGCGAGCGCCTCTCCCCGCGCCTGCTCCGCGCGCCGCCCCTCCCGGTACTGCCACCCGAGCACGGCGACGGCGACCAGACCCGCCCCGAGCACGACGCAGAGCGCCATGGTGAGCAGCCGTCGCCAGGGCCGTCGTACGGACGCGCTCTCCTCCGGCACCTCCTCGGACTCAGGCACCTGGTCCGGCTCCGGTGCTTCTTCGGACTCCGGTGCCGGCCCCGGCGGGTCGTCCCACCCGTCACCGCCCGGAGCATCGATCACCACCGTGCGCCCGGAGTACCGCTCCTCGGCCCGTGGTGGTGCCTCGGCCGCGGAGTGCTCCACACGTCGGGCGCGCTTGGCCGCCGCGCGGACGGCCGCGGTCATGGTGCGGCTGGCGGGGGAGCCGGCGCCGCGGCCTCGCGAGGTCGTGTTCGCCACGGTCATTCTCCTCAACTCACGTGTCTGTTCATACGGGAGGCGGGCCGTCAGCCCACGAACTCGACGCCGGACGTCAGCCAGTGGCCGTCCTTGAATACGAGGTCGAGCTGGAGCCGGTACGTGCGCGCCTCTCCGTTGGGCACGGCGGTGTTGGTCACCTTGCTGTCGGCGACGACCAGGACCCGGGCGGACCGGCTGTCGGACCGCACGATGCCCGCTTCGAGGACCTGTCCCTCGGACACGGACTTGTTCTCGACGACCAGCTCGGTCAACTGCTCGGTCTGCGCGGCGAACTGCTCCTTGAAGTCGCCGGTGGCGCTCTTGAGCACGTTCCCGCTGTCCCGGTCGTAGTGGCGGTAGTCGAGCGAGGTGAAGTTCAGCGCCGACTGGCGGGCCGCCGCCAGGACGTCCTGCCGCCGCTGCTCGGCCGCGCGCTGCCCGGACAGCCCCACGGCCAGCCAGACCGACAACGCGGTCGTCAGGACGGTCGCGACGACGAGTCCGGCGGACAGCGCCCTGCGGCGCCCCCGCTTCCTGCCGTCGGCCTTCATGCCATCGGTCTCGGCGTTCATGCCATCGGGCCGACGAGTAGCCATTGCCACGACTCCTTTCCGAAGACGGTCTGTTCGCCGCCCGTCGAGCCGATCTCGACGGGCCTCCCGTCCGGGCCGGTGGCTGTGCCGGTGTCCGGGTCGTACGGGGTGACGTACGCGGCCCGTTCGGCGCCGTACGACCCCGCCGACGTGCCGGGGGCGTTCTGCGCGCCGCGCACCGAGGTGTCGCTGCCGCGCGGCGCCGTGCAGCGTGCGTCGGTGTTCGCCGGGCGCGTGCTGGTGTCAGCGGGGTCGCGCCGCTGAGTCCCGCCGTACCCCTGGGTGCACGGCGGCGGGTCGTCGGCGCCCAGGACGAGGCCGAAGTGGGTGGTGCCGTCGCCCGGGACGACCGTGTAGCTGCCGGCGACGACGACCGGGAAGGTGACCAGGGCCTGTTCGACTCCGGGCAGCCGCGCCACGGTGACCTGGCCGCCGCTGATGAGATTGGCCAGCAGGACCGGCAGATCCGGCCGGGTCGACTTCAGCAGGGAGTCGATCTCCTGGGCGGCGGGCGTCGCGTTGCCGATCAGCCGGCGCAGGTCCCCGTCGCTCGACTTCAACTCCTCCGTGAGCGCCGCCAGATCGCGGGAGAACGACTTGATGGCCGAACCCTGGTCGGCCTGTGTCTTGAGCATTGTCCGCGAGTCCTCGATCAGCGCGATCGTCTCCGGGAGTGTGTCGGAGGCCGCCTCGACGAGTTCGTTCCCCGAGTCCACGAGTCGGCTCAGCCGTGGCCCGGTGCCGGAGAAGGCCTTGCCCAACTCGTCGACGGTGGTGCGCAGATCGTCCTTGCCGACGGAGTCGACCAGCCGGTCGAGGCTGAGGACGAGGTCGGTGGTGGGCAGCGGCACCCGGGTGCGCTCGCGCGGTATCGGGCTGCCGTCGAGCAGGTACGGGCCGCCGGTCCGCCGCGGTTGCAGATCGACGTACTGCTCGCCCACCGCCGAACGGTTGGCGACCACCGCCAGGGTGTCGGCCGGGATACGGGGCGCGTCGTCCTCGATCTCCAGGGCCACCGACACCCCTCGGCCGGACAGCCGCAGCTCGCCCACCCGGCCCACCGGCACCCCTCGGTAGGTGACCTCGGCGCCGGAGAAGATGCCCCCGGACGCGGCGAAGTCGGCCCGCACGGTGTAGCCACGGTCGAGGACGTCGTCCACCAGGCCCGTGTACTCGGCGCCGACGTACGACACCCCGACGGCGGTGAGAGTGGCGAAGGCGAGCAGCTGGGCCTTGACCGTACGGGTGATCACGGCTGTATTCCCTTCAGCATGAGCTCGGCGAGCGCGAGGTCGATCCCCGCCGGGAGGCGGCCGGAGTCCCCTCGGGGGCCGTATCGGGGGCCATAGCCCGCGGTGCACACCGGCGGGCACAGCAGGTCGTCGCCGTCCGTGGGCGCCGAGGGTTCGCCCGGAGCCTCCGGGGTCCCGGGCGGCGCGGTCGGCGTCGGCACGCCGGGCACGTCCGGGAGCTCCGGCAGATCCGGCAGATCCGGGGTGTCGGAACCGTCGTCCCCGTCACCGGAGCCGCCGGACTCGCCGGGCTTGTCCTTGACGTTGCCGTAGATGCCGGCCAGGTCGAGGTCGGCGGTGACCGCGAGGTTGACGTAGTCGCCCTTGACCGCGTCGACCACATTGCGGGGGAACGGGTAAGTAGTCAGCAGTTCAAGGGAGTTGGGCAGATCGTCGCCCGCCTTGTTGAGCTGCTGCAGGATCGGCCTCAGCTGCTTGAGGTTGGCGACGGTGTCGTCCCGCGAGGCGTTCACGACCCGGGTGCCGGTCTTGCTCAGCTTCGACAGGGCGGTGAGCATCCGCGTCAGGTCGCGGCGCTGGTCGGCGAGGACCTTCAGTGCGGGCGGCAGCGTGTCGACGGCCTTGGCGATCGTCTTCTTCTCCTTCCTCAGCCGCTTGGCCAGCCGGTCGATGCCCTTGAGGGCGCGGACGATGTCCGCGCGCTGTCCGTCGAGGCCGCCGAGGAACGTGTCGAGTTCCGTGAGCAGGGACCTGACCCGGTTCTCGCGGCCCTCCAGCGCCTTGTTGAGCTCCACGGTGATCGTCTTGAGCTGGGCGACGCCGCCGCCGTTGAGGAGCGCGGACAGGGCGGACAGCACCTCCTCGATCTCCGGGTTGCGGCCGCTGCGGGACAGCGGGACAGCGGGACGCGGTCGCCGTCGCGGAGCCGTCCTACGGGCGCGGTGCCGACCGGCGCGGACAGCGCCACGTACTTCTCGCCGAGCATGCTGGTCTGCCGGAGCTCGGCGACCGCGTTGGCGGGCAGCTTCACCGAGTCGGCGACGCGCAGTCGCACCCGGGCGTGCCAGCCGTCCAACTCCACCTTCTCGACCGCGCCCACGGTGACGTTGTTGACCTTGACCGCCGACTGCGGGACCAGGTCCAGTACGTCCCTGAACTCGACCGTGACGTGGTAGGCGCGACCGTCCGCCGCCGCTCCTCCGGGGAGCTGGACGTCGTACCAGCCGTTGAACTGGCAGCCCGTCAGCAGCAGTGAACCGGCGGCCGTCCACACGACCGTCCGTCCCCCGCGCGGCACGCTCAGGTATCCCCTCATACGTGGGCTCATGCGCGGACCTCCAGGATTCCGCCGAGCGTCCGGTCGACCGTGCCCGTCACCGCGGGGGCCGTCGGTACCTCGGGCAGGGAGTCGAAGAGTTTCTTCAGCTCCGCGCAGTCGGGGTTCTCGCCGCCCTCGTCCCCGGTCGTCTTCAGAAGGGAGCACAGGAGGGACGCCGGGTCCTGCGGCGCCTCGGGGTTGTTGCGGGTGTCGAGGGTGCCGGCGGAGGCGTTGTAGGCGTTCTGCAGGTTCGACAGACCCGTGGGGGCGACCTCCAACAGCTCCTCCAGCGCGGCGCGTTGGGTGACGAGGACCTTGGTGACCTTGCTGAGGCCCCGTACGTTCGAGGTCAGTGACTTCTTGTTCTTCTTCACGAACTCCGACACGTCGCCGAGTGCCGCGCCCAGGTGCTTCAGCGCCGCCGCGAGGTCCTTGCGCTCCCCGGCAAGCTGCTCCGCCACCTTGGCGAGGCTGGTGTTGAACGACCGCACGTTCTGGTCGTCGGCCGCCAGGGCCGCCGTGAACACCTGGAGGTTCTGTACGGTGCCGAACAGGTCGCCCCGCCCGTCGGACAGCGTGGTGACGGCCTGCGAGAGGTCCTCGACGGTCTGGTTGAGGTTCTCGCCCTGGCCTTCGAGGTTGTCCGCGCTCACGCCCAGCAGCCGCGACAGGGAGCCGTCCTTGTTCGCGCCCTTCGGGCCGAGCGCCTCGGACGTGGTGTGCAGGCTGTCGAAGATCCGGTCCAGCTCGACGGGGACGGCCGTGCGCGACTCGGGAATGACGTCGCCGTCCCGCAGCACCGGGCCCTTGCGGTACACCGGCAACAGCTGCACGTAACGGTCGCACCACCGAGGAGTTGATGATGGCGGCCTGCGCGTCCGCGGGCAGCTTGCGGCCCTCCTCGTACTCCAGCTCGACGCGCACCCGGCCGCCCTCCGGCGTGATCCGCTTGACCTCGCCGATGCGGATGCCGAGGACGCGGACGTCCGAGCCGGGGTAGATGCCGACGGTGCGCGGGAAGTACGCCGTGACCCGGACGGTCCCGGGACGCGGCCACAGCACGACGGCGAGCGCGGCGACGACCGCGAGCGCGATGAGCAGCACCAGGGTGCGCGGGACGGACGAGCGCCTGGTCATCGTGAGCCTCCCGTACGTGGCACCACCGGGGCGGCGACCAGGTTCTGGACGTAGGAGTCGAACCAGCGGCCGTTGCCGAGGGTGTTGGTGAAGACCCGGACGTAGGGCGCGAGCAGCTTGACGCTCCGGTCGAGGCTCGCCTGGTTGCGTTCGAGCATCCTGACGAAGGTGTTGAGGTTCTTGAGCGCGGGCCCGATCTCCTCGCGGTTGTCCTCGACCAGCCCGGAGAGCTCGATGCCCAGCAGAGCGGAGTTCTTGAGCAGTTTGTGGGTCGCCGCGCGCCGCTTGCTGATCTCCTTGAACAGCTTGTCGCCGTCCTTCACCAGCGCGGAGAAGTCCTCCGAGTGCTCGGCCAGCACCCCGGTGACTCCGTTCGCGTGGTCGAGGAGCTCGCGCAGCGCCTTGTCGCGCGAAGCCACCGTCCGGGAGATCCGTGACAGTCCCTTGATGGACTCCCGCACCTCCGCGGGCGAGTCCTGGAAGGTGGTGGAGATCGTGTCCAGCGCCTTCGCGAGCCGTTCCGTGTCGACTTCCTCCGTCGTGGTCGTCAGGTCGCTGAACGCCTGCACGACGTCGTACGCGGAGACCGTCCGGCGCAGCGGGATCTCGCTGCCCGGCTTCAGTTGGCCCCGCCCCTTCGGGTGCAGCGCCAGGTACTTCGCGCCGAGGATCGTCTTGACCCGGATCGACGCACCGGTCTCGGTGCCGAAGTCCGGGTCGTCCTTGACCTTGAAGGTCACCTTGACGTGGTCGCCGTCCAGATCGACGTCCTCGACCTTGCCGACCTTGACCCCGGCGATCCGCACCTCGTCGCCCGGCTTGAGTCCGCCGGCCTCCGAGAAGGCGGCGCTGTACGTCTCGCCGCCGCCGATCAGCGGCAGGCTGTCGGCGTTGAACGCGGCCACGGTCAGCAGCGCGAGGGTGGTGAGCCCGGCCGCGCCGACGACCACGGGGTCGCGTTCCCGGAACGGCTTCAGCCGCGGGCGGCCCGCTTTCCGGGGCAGCCTGATCCTCGGCAGCTTCGGTGGCAGTATGCGCACCTTGACCAGCGGCTCGGGGCGGTGGCGTCGCGTCCTGCGCGGCACGATGCGGATCCTCATGCGCCGCACCTCGCCCGCGCCACGTGGAACTCGGGGGTGAGCACCTGCTCCGTCTTCGGCAGCACGATCCGGCCGTCGAAGTCGCAGAGGTAGAAGTTGAACCACGAGCCGTAGGACGCCGTCCCCGTCAGCTCGGTGAGCTTGTTCGGCAGCCGCTTCAGCACGCCCTCCACGGTCTTCTCGTTCCTGTTCAGCGTTCCGGTGAGCTCGCCCAGCTCGGTGATGTCGTCCTTCAGCGGCGGGCGGGCGTCGTCGAGGAGCCCCGACGTGGCCTCCGTGAGATCGCCGATGCTCACCAGTGACTCCCCGATGGGCTTGCGGTCGGTGGACAGCCCGGAGATCACCCGCCGCAACTGCTTCAGCAGTCCGGAGAAACGGCCACCGCGCTCGTCGAGCGTCTTCAGTACGGAGTTGAGGTTGTCGATCACGGAGCCGATCAGCTCGTCGCGGTCGGCGAGCGTCGTGGTGAGCAACGCCGTGTGCGCGAGCAGGCTGTTCACCGTGCCGCCCTCGCCCTGCAGGGTTTTGATGATCTCGGTGGCGAGCTGGTTGACGTCGTTCGGGCTGAGCGCGGCGAACAGCGGCTTGAAGCCGTTCAGCAGCGCGTTGAGGTCCAGCGCGGGCTGGGTCCTGGACAGCGGGATGGTGCCGCCGGGCCTCAGCCGGGTGCCGTCGCCGGCGCCCTCGGTGAGCGCGATGTACCGCTGCCCGACCAGGTTCCGGTAGCGGACGACCGCGCCGGTACTGGTGAGCAGCGGGCGCTCCGCGGTGACCGTGAAGGTGACCTCGGCCAGGGTCCGGTCCTTGATCCGGATGCCCTCGACCTCGCCGACCCGCACCCCGGCCACGCGGATGTCGTCGCCCTCCTCCAGGCCGGTCACATCGCTGAACACGGCCCGGTAGGTGTCCTTCGGCGCGAAGGACACGTTGATGATGGTGGCGGCGAGCAGAGCCGTCGCCAGGATCGTGACCAGCGCGAACAGGCTGAACTTGACCAGCGGGGCGGCCGTTTGACGGGCTCCTGCGGTCCTCATGCGACGCTCACCGCCGTTCCCCGGGCCAGCGGGCCGAACAGCAGGGTCGCGACGGGCGGCACCTCGTCCGCCGGTACGCCCATGACGGGGGCCACGAGCGAGCCCACGGCCCGCTGCTCGGCCTCGGTGGCGGACACGTCGACACCTCCGGGCAGGTCGCCGCCCGAACCACCGGGCGACGTACCGTCGTTGAGCTTCGTGTGCGGTGCGGGCACCTGCGGCCGGGGCAGCCCCCGGCAGTTCGGCCCGGACCGCTCGGCGTAACGCGGCTCCTCGCCGGGCTCGTACGCGGCCTGCGGGCGGACGACTTCGAGGGTGATCCGCATCCGGCCGCCCCGGAACGCCTCCTCGGACGCCTTCTCCTGCCGGACCAGGCCTTCGAGGAGGCAGGGGTACTCTGGTGAGTAGCGGGCGAACAGCCGAAGGGTGGGTCGGGAGACCCGGCCCAGCGTGATCAGCCGGTCGCCGTTCACGTCGAAGAAGTCCTCACCGGTGCCCGCGACGGTCGCGGTGGTGCGGAGCGCGGCGGCCAGCCGGTCCTTCTTCTCGACGATCGTGCGGCTGGTGGTGACCGTGTTGCGCAGGATCCGCATCAGGTCGGGCGCCGCGTCCCCGTACACCTCGGCGACATCGGCGAAGCGGGAGATGTCCTCCTTGAGGGACGGCATGTGCGGGTTGAGGCGGCGCAGATAGCTCTCGACACGGGTGAGGTTGTCGCCGATCCGGTCGCCGCGGCCCTCCAGCGCGGTGGCGAACGCCGAGAGTGTGGCGTTCAGTTCACCCGGCTCGACCGTGCGCAGCAGTGGCAGCAGGTCGTTCAGCAGCCGCTGCAGCTCCATGCCCGCCTTCGTACGGTCCTGGGTGATGACGTCCCCGGCGCGGATGGGCCGGGCCGAGGAACCGCGCGGTGCCACGAGGTCGACGTACTTCTCGCCGAACAGCGTCTTGGGCAGCAGCCGCGCGTGCACGTCCGCCGGGATGAACGCGACGTACTCCGGCTTGAGCGCGATGTCGAGGGTCGCCTTCTCGCCGTCCGCGCGCACCGAGCGGACCTCGCCGACCAGCAGCCCGCGCAGCTTGACGTCGGCGCGCGGATCGAGCTGGTTGCCGAGGCTGCCGGCCTCCAGGGTGATGCGCACCGCCGAGGTGAACGCCTGCTGGTAGACGGCCACGGCGAGCGACAGCAGCAGCGCGAGCACGGCGATGAAGGCGATGCCGTACAACCGAAGTCTCAGTACTCTCGTCCCTCTCATCGATCTCACCCCGCGATCCGTACGGTCGTGTTGGCGCCCCAGATCGCGAGGCTCAGAAAGAAGTCCAGGACGTTGACGGCGACGATCGAGGTCCGCACCGCACGGCCCACGGCGACGCCGACCCCGGCGGGTCCGCCGCTCGCGTAGTAGCCGTAGTAGCAGTGCACCAGGATGATCAGGACGGCGAAGACGATCACCTTGCCGAAGGACCACAGCACGTCGACGGGCGGCAGGTACTGGTGGAAGTAGTGGTCGTACGTGCCGGTCGACTGCCCGTAGTAGCCGGTGGTGATGGTGCGGGCGGCGAGGTAGGAGGAGAGCAGGCCGATCACGTACAGCGGGATCACGGCGACGAAACCGGCGACCATCCTGGTGGTCACCAGGAACGGCAGCGAGGGCACGTCCATCACTTCGAGCGCGTCGGTCTCCTCGCTGATCCGCATCGCGCCGAGCTGTGCGGTGAACCCGGCGCCGACCGTGGCGGACAGGGCGAGCCCGGCCACCAGCGGGGCGATCTCGCGGGTGTTGAAGTACGCCGACAGGAAGGCCACGAAGTTGGAGGTGCCGAGCTGGTTGAGGGCCGCGTAACCCTGGAGGCCCACCTCGGTGCCGGTGAAGAACGACAGGAAGGCGATGACGCCGACCGTGCCGCCGACGACGGCCAGCGCCCCGCGTCCGAAGCTCACCTCGGCGAGCAGCCGCACGATCTCCTTCTTGTAGCGGCGCAGGGTGCGGCCCGTCCACGCGAGTGAGCGGCCGTAGAAGGAGAGTTGGGTGCCCAGCTCCTCCAGTGAGCGGAGTGGGCGGTCGAGGAGTCGTGGAGGTCGCATCGTCGGTTTCCTCAGCCCCTCTGCGGGACGACTTGGAAGTACACCGCCGTCATCACGAAGTTGGTCACGAACAGCAACATGAAGGTGATCACCACCGACTGGTTGACCGCGTCACCGACGCCCTTGGGGCCGCCCTTCGCGGTGAGCCCCTTGTACGAGGCGACGATCCCGGCGATCGCCCCGAACACCAGCGCCTTCACCTCGGCCGCCCACAGGTCGGAGAGCTGGGCGAGGGTGGTGAAGGACGCCAGGTACGCGCCGGGGGTGCCGTTCTGGAGGATCACGTTGAAGAAGTAGCCGCCGGCCACGCCGACGACCGACACCAGGCCGTTGAGCAGCACGGCCACCACCATGGAGGCCAGGACGCGGGGGACGACCAGCCGGTGGATCGGGTCGATGCCGAGCACCTGCATGGCGTCGATCTCGTCCCGGATCTTGCGCGCCCCGAGGTCCGCGCAGATCGCCGTGCCGCCCGCGCCCGCGATCAGCAGCGCGGTGACGATCGGCGAGGCCTCCCGCAGGACGGCGAGGACGGAGGCGGCACCCGCGAAGGACTGGGCGCCGAGCTGCCGGGTCAGGCTGCCTATCTGGAGGGCGATGACGGCCCCGAAGGGGATCGACACGAGGGCCGTGGGCAGGATCGTGACGC
Source organism: Streptomyces ipomoeae 91-03 (assembly GCF_000317595.1). Taxonomy (GTDB): domain Bacteria; phylum Actinomycetota; class Actinomycetes; order Streptomycetales; family Streptomycetaceae; genus Streptomyces; species Streptomyces ipomoeae. The sequence goes on from NZ_AEJC01000262.1 coordinate 36,524, forward strand.
TCGCGACGAACCACGCCTGCTGGATGAACTCCCGCGCCTGGAACGGCCGTCGGGGGATGGTCCGCACGACGTCCAGCGCCATCGCGAACAGGTTGCCCGAGTGCCGCAGCGCTCCGGTCGGCGACAGGCTCACGCTCCGGCCACCTCCTTCCGGTGCGGCTCGGTCTCCCGCTCCTTCCGGTGCGGTTCGGTCTCCCGTCGGGCGATGGCCTCCCAGCGGGGCGGTCTGGTGATGCCCGGACCCGGCAGCAGGCGGGGAGGCAGCTCCTGACTGCCGGGCGTCGTGGTGTGCTCGCCGTCGCCGAGCTGTGCCAGCTCCTGCTCGACCTGGGCGGCGTCCTTCTCCTCCGCCATGCCGATCGGCCCCTGCATCCGGCCGTTCAGGAACTGGCGTACGACGGGTTCGTCGCTGGTCAGCAGCTTCTCGCGCGGGCCGAACATCACCAGCTCGCGCCGGAACAGCAGCCCGATGTTGTCCGGCACCTGGCGGGCCGAGGCGATGTCGTGCGTGACGATCAGGAAGGTGGCGTCGATCTGCGCGTTGAGGTCGACGATCAGCTGGTTGAGGTAGGCGACGCGCACGGGGTCGAGGCCCGAGTCGGGCTCGTCGAAGAGGATGATCTCGGGGTCAAGGACCAGGGCCCGTGCCAGCCCGGCCCGCTTGCGCATACCGCCGGAGATCTCGCCGGGCAGCTTCCCCTCGGCGCCGATCAGCCCGACCATGTCCATCTTCTCCAGCACGATCCGCCGGATCTGGCTCTCGGACTTCCGGGTGTGCTCGCGCAGCGGGAAGGCGATGTTGTCGTACAGGTTCATCGAGCCGAACAGCGCGCCGTCCTGGAACAGCACCCCGAACAGCTTCCGCACCTCGTACAGGTCGTGCTCACAGAGCTTCGTGATGTCCCGCCCGGCGACCTTGACCGAGCCGCGTTCCGGCTTCAGCAGCCCGACGAGCGTCTTGAGGAACACCGACTTGCCGGTACCCGAGGGGCCGAGCATGACCGATACCTCCCCGGCGGGCAGCGTCAGTGAGACGTCCTGCCAGATGACCTGGTGGCCGAAGGACTTGGTCAGCCCTTCCACACAGATCTCGACACCCATCCGGTCCCACCCTTCAGCCGTGGAGCAGCTCCGACATCTGCTCTACGGGGAGGGGCGGGGCGTCCGTCGCGGCGAGGCCGATTTTTTTCGGACGGGTTTGCGGGCGGGTTCGCGGACGGCTGGGCAGGCGGCCTCACCGAACTCCTGACCTGCGCGTTTACGGGAGCGCGGTCGTCGTAGGGAGGGAGAGGGGGGTGGCCGGTACGACAGACGTGTCCGGAACCGACGACATCGAGGACACCGGCGGCACCGAGGGGACGGCGGACTCGACCGGCGTATCCGGCACGTCCAGCACATCAGACATATCAGGCACATCAGGAATGTTCGGTATATCCGGTGTGTCCGGCAGCTCTGGCACGCCCGGGACCGCGGGCGCGGGCAGCCCCGGAAGCGGGGACACCGAGACCTCCGGCAAGGGCGGCACGGACAGCGGCAGCATCGATCCGCCGCCGGCCGCGGATCCCGCCGGACCGTCGCCGGGAGCCGCCGACCCGGGTGACGATGCGCGCGGCTCCGGCGCGCGCGCCTGGCCGTCCCCGTCGGTCGTGAGCGCCTCCGAGGGCCCGGACACGGAGGGCCGCGGAGTCGGACCGTCCCCGCTCCCGCCCCCGTCGAGCGCGTACGGCAGCACGAACCCCGCCACCGCCAGGGTCGCCGCCGTCGAGGCGACGGCCACGGCATGCGCTTTCCCGCCTCCCCGCGGCCGTCCGCGCCCGAGCAGGAACAGCACCACGCCGAGCGTCCCGGCCAGCGAGGCGCGCAGCGTCCGCCGGGCCCGGGCGAGCAGCGACTCGACGGTCCGATAGCTCAGCCCCATCTCCGTGGCGACCTGGCCTACGTCCAGGTCCTCGGACTTGAGCCGCAGCGCCTCCGCCTGCCGGGCGGGCAGCTCCCCGCTGCGCACGGCCAGCCACTTCGCCTCGGCCCGGTCGCACACGGCCTCCTCGACGGGCACCGGGCCCGGCGCGATCAGCGTGGGGCTGGTGCGCACCTCGGCCTCACGGTTGACCTGGCGGTACCGGTCGACGCACAGCCGCATGGTCACGGTCGTCAGCCAGGCGCCGAGGCGCTCGTCGTCGAGGTCCGGGCGCTCGGCGGCGCGCAGCATCGCCTCGTGTACCGCGTCCTCGGCGTCCTCCGGGCTCATCGACCTGCGCCTGGCCACCTTGAGCAACTACTCGCGGTGGCTCCACATGCGCTGCCAGCGGTCGTGGTCCGTCTCTGTCCCAGCAGCCATGGCCGCCGCCTCTGTCTCAGCAGGCATGTCCGTCGCCATGAGGGCCCCTTCGCGCTCACTCCGCCGGTCTCGTGCCGTCCGGCGGGTGGCGACATTACCGCCCGGTATCCGTGGTTGTGGAGGGGGACGGGCGCATCGTGTCCTCACCGTTGCTGGTCAGCGGGCCGACACCGGGCAGCACGTCGCCGCCGGGCAGCTCAACGCCCGGATCGGGTACGGGGAGCGGCGACTCGTCCGCCTCCTCCGCTCCGCCCGCCGGACGGGACGGGGTGGGAGAGGGGGAAGGTGAGGGTGAGGCGGGCGGTGTGGGCGGCGTAGGGGACGGGCTCGCGCCCGGGCGCTCGGACGGCTCCGGCGCGGGTTCGCGTGTACTGCTCGGCCTCGACGGCTCCGGTCGCGCGGACGGCCCACCGCTCCGGTCCGGCACCACCCGATGCCCTGCCAGGAAGTACGCGTACCAGGCCCGGACCGTGCGCAGATAGGCCTCCGAGTGGTTGTAGCCGAGGATCGCCCGATCCAGGTCGGCCGGGTCGGAGAGGTCCCTCCCCCACCCCGCGCACAGATAGCGCCCGGCGGCGAGCGCCGCGTCGAAGACGTTGTTCGGGTCGGCCCGCCCGTCGCCGTTGCCGTCCGCGCCCCAGCGGGTCCAGGTCGACGGGATGAACTGCATCGGGCCGACCGCCCGGTCGTACGCCGTGTCCCCGTCGTACCGGCCGCCGTCGGTGTCCCGGATGACCGCGAAGGCGCCGCCGTTCAGCCGGGGGCCGAGGATCGGTGTCACGGCCGTACCGTCTGCGGTCACCCGGCCGCCGCGCGCCTGCCCCGGCTCCACCTGGCCGATGGCGGCCAGCAGTTGCCACTCCAGTCGGCATCCCGGTGCGGTGCCCGCGAGCTCCGACTCGGCGCGCCGGTACGCGGCGAACACGGTCGCGGGCAGTGCACCGCCGGCCCGCCCCGCGGCCGTGTCCTCGTCGGACTTCCCGGTCCGCAGTGGCGGAAGCTCGGTGCGGTACGGGGCGTCGCCGGACACGCTCGGCCCGTGCTCGGCGCGCGCCGCGTTCCGCGCCGCCTCCGCGGCCTGTGCCGAGACCCCCGGCGCCTGGGAGGCGGTCAGCGCGGCCATCGCCGCCGCCGCGATCGCCGTGCATCTGGTCCCTCTGAGTGCCCCTCTCGCCGTACCGACCGTCCTGAACAACATGCGCACCGCCACCTCGCGGCCCCTCCCTGTGCGGATTCCGTCCTCTGCTCTACGCGGGCGGTCGGCGAGTCCGTCGCCGGAGGAGGAACATGCGGGAGAGCAGTGTCATCCGCCCTGGACATCGCCTCGGAACTCTGGACGGCCGTCCGCAGTCGGACCGGGAATGCCTTCGCCGCACGCCGTCGGGTGCCGCCGAGGTGACGCGGCATCAAGCCAAAGTGACCCAGGCTCCGTCGGTCGCCTTCCGAGATCGGTACGCCGCTCATACCCTCGCGCGCCAATGGTTACCGACGGTAAGGGGTAGCGACGGACGGCACCACACGCAGAGGGTTCCTGGCCACAGCCACAGCCGCGGCCACAGCCGCCGGCGGCGGGGTCACCCTCGGACCCCCCAGCCGGCCACAGCCCAGTACGGCACCGCCCCACAGACCATGGCCGTACTGGGCGGAGGCGTCGCCGGGCTCACGGCCGCGCACGAACTCGCCGAACGCGGCTTCCGGGTCACGGTCTACGAACGCGAGGCGCTGGGCGGCAAGGCCCGCAGCATGGACGTGCCGGGCAGCGGCACGGGCGGCCACGGACCCCTGCCCGGGGAGCACGGCTTCCGCTTCATCCCCGGCATCCACCACAACCTGCCCGACACCATCTGGATCGACCCCTGGGTGACGTACCTGAAGTCACTCGGAGTCGAGTTCCACATCGGCTGGACGGTACGGGACCCGACCCTGGACGCGGGCCGGATCGCCGGGGCCGTCGTGGAGGACCCGGAGGGCGCCCGCCGGACCGTCACCGCCGACCACTGCATCTCGGCCATGCCGGTCGAGCACGCCCGCCGCACCTGGAACTCCGCCGTGCGCGCCGCCGACCCCAACCGGCCGAGTGCGACCGGCTGGAGACGGACCGGATGACCGGCATCCAGTTCTATCCGACCGAACGTACGCCGATCCTGCACGGCCACCTCGACCTCATCGACTCCCCCTGGTCGCTGACCGCGATCGCCCAGGCCCAGCACTGGCCGGGCCACGACTTCCCCTCCGACTTCGGTGACGGCACGGTCGCGGACTGTCTGTCCGTGGACGTCTCCGAGTGGGACCAGCCGGGCATCCTGTACGGCAAGACGGCCAAGCTGGGGGTACCCCCTCTGGGGGAGCACTCGCACCGAAGTCGCCCGCGAGGTGTGGGCGCAGCTGAAGGCGGCGCTCAACGACAGCGGTCGTATGGTCCTGAAGGACTCCGTGCCGCACTCCTGGTTCCTCGATCCGGCCGTGGACGGACTCGGCACCCCGAACCCGGTCAACGAGGAACAGGTGCTCATCCATCCGGTGGGGACCTTGCACCACCGTCCGCGGTCGGCCACGAAGATCCCCAACCTCTTCCTGTCCGGCGACTACGTGGCCGTGCCCATCGATCTGGCCACCATGGAAGGCGCCAACACCTCGGCCCGACAGGCTGTCAACGCCCTGCTGGACGAAATCGGTTCGGCCGCCGAGCGATGCACCGTCACCCCGCTGTATCGAGCCCCCGAGTTCAAGGCGCTCAAACGCCACGACCGCACGCGTTACCTCCTCCGACTGCCGAATCTCTTCGACGTCGGTTGACAGCTTTGCTTTGCGGGGCTCGCATCAGGCTGTGGACCCGGACGCCGTCCTCCTGAGGCGACGCGGACGCGCAGACCGCCCGGGCGTAGGCTTCGCTCAGCATGGACAGGGCGGGGCGGAGCACATGACGGCTGAGGCAGCACAGAGGTGGGGGTCGACCCTCGATTCGGTCGTGGTGTACGCGCGGGGCGCGGTCTGCCGCCGTCTGGCCCGGGGCATTGTGCCGCCCGACGGCCGGGTACGGGTGACGGGACTGCCCCGCTCGCTGGACCCGGGCTCGCTGCGGGCCCGTGTCCTGGGCGCACCTGGGGTCCGTGTCACCGAAGCCCGGGTGGAGGTCGAGGCCCAGCCGCTCGGCACGGACACGCCCGACGAGTTGCGGCGCGAGGTCGAGCGGCTGCGCGACGAGTATGCGGCGGCACAGGGACGCCGGGACCGGCAGCTGGGCCTGATCGATGAAGTGAGGGCTCTGCACCCGATCCCACCTCCCCGCAGGCGCGAGGACCCGCACCGCCGCACCCCGGTCGACGCGTGGCTGGAGCTCGCCGACTTCGTCGACGAGCGGCTGACGGGACTGCACACCCGCCTCGTCGAGCTGGAGGATGCGCTGCGCGACGTCGAGCACAAGCTCGCCGTCGCCGCCGACAGGCTCGCCCGCGCCTCCACCGACGCACCGTCAGCGCATGTGGAGACCACGGTCTGCGCGGTCCTGACCCTCGACGGCACCGGTGACGCGCAGCCCGAGGTGGAGCTGGAGTACGGGGTGCCGGGCGCCGTCTGGGTGCCGACCTACCGTCTTGCGCACCGTCAGGGCGACGGCAGTGGCCGTCTGGTGCTGCGTGCCTCGGTCGCCCAGCGGACCGGCGAGGACTGGACCGGCGTGCGCATCGCCCTGGCCACCGCCGACCTTCAGCGCCGCACCGACCTCCCGAGGCTCCGCTCGATCCGGATCGGACGCCGTCAGCCCGCCCCCGCACCCTCCGGCTGGCGCGAGCCTCCGGCAGGGCTCGCCGATCTGTTCACCGGGTACGAGGCAGCCGGCCCCCGCCCTGCCACGACCGCCGCACCTGCGGCTGTCGTGGCCGGCTCCGCGCCCGTGGGTGCCGCGGACGGCTCCGCGTCCGGTCCCGTTCCGCCACCGCCGCCTCCCCCGCCGCCGGCCTCGCAGGGCTACGGCGGTCCGCCGGCCGCGGTCCCGGTGCCCGGTGGCGCGTACAACCCCTCCCCGGTGTCGTTCGGCGGCGGGATGGCCGACCTCGCGCA